>CAUZJQ010000254.1:0-6479 GCA_963580095.1 Lentisphaeria bacterium
ATCAGGGAAAAATTAGTATAATCGCACATCGCTTGTGATGCAAAGGATTGTGGGGCTGGGTTGTCGGACTCAAGTTTTCCATAGGCAATTGACTAACCTTCTTGATTGCCAAGCGTGTTTTGGTCGTGGGCACAAAAAAGGCTTTCAGGAATTCCTGAAAGCCTTTTTTCGAAGTCTTTTAACTGCCGATCTTACGGGGTGAGTACGCTGGCGATATGATCGTTGATAACCTGCTGGATGTAGGCACCGCACGCTGCCGAATCGGTAACGCCGAGGACGGCGCTGTCATCACAGATGTCGACGGGGTTGACGCTGCCATCGATCAGGGTTCCAATCAGCGCCTGAGCGGCAGCCAGGTTTGACACGCTGGATAGTTGTGAGCACAGGTCGGTGAAGACGCTGTCAACCAGCACGCTGCAGGGCTGGCAGGCGCAACCGTAGAGCGTTTGCGGGATGAACGTGGATTCGATTGTATTGCCGTCGGCAACAGTGCTGACACCGCCGGTGCTGGCGATGCTGCCGTAGATGGAATAACTGCCGTTGCCTGAGGCACCGCCGCCGCCGGTGATTGCCTCAGGGCAAATGGTTTCATTGTCACCCAATACACCGCCAGGTGCAAAAAGGCATGCTGCAATAACGAATCCAAGAAGCTTTTTCATTGTCTAATTCCTCGCAAAAATTGGTTAAAACGAGGGTTTTCCCGCCGATTAATACTAAAAGTATAGGAAACTCGGCAAGCAATTGCAAGAAAAAAATAACCTTTCTGGCAGCGCCCACCGCCAGCCCATTTCGCCTTCATTTATAGACCCGAAGAGCAGAAGAGGACGCGGCTTCGCCCGGGTGGCTGTACGGCGACAGGTGCCGGCGTTCCTGGGGTTTACGCTGCCGGGGCTCAGGCGCTGCCGGCGAAACTCGAGGATTCGCCCAGACCTTCCGGCCCCATGGCGCTGTAGCCGCCGTCCACAGGCAGGTCGGTGCCGGTGATGAACGAGGCGTCGTCACTGAGCAGGAACAGGGCCGGGCCGGTCATCTCAATCGGGTCGGCGCAGCGTCGCAACATAGCGAATTTACCCCACACCGGATCCCATTTCTCGATTCCACCACCGGCTGTCTCTGCGGCCTTTATCACCTCGCGTGTCCAGGTCCAGCCCGGGCTGATGCTGTTCACACGGATATTGAACGGCGACAGGTCGAGCGCCTGGCAGCGGGTCAATTGCGACACGGCCCCTTTGGAAGCGTTGTAGGTCCAGCGGCCGCGCTGGGCGATATTGGCGGAGATGCTTGAGATGTTGAGAATTGCGCCGCCACCGGCGGTTTTCATTGGCGTCGCGGCAAATTGCGCCATACGCGCATAGCCAACGGGGCCGACGAACAGGCTGCGCTCCCAGTCTTCGACAGTGGCGTCGAGGCCGGCGGCATTGAAGGAGAATGCGTTGTTGACCAGGTAATTGACGGTGCCGAACGTCTCGACGGCCGTGTCGACGACTGTGCGGCAAAAGTTTTCCTGCATATGATCGCCCAGGCAGAACCGGACGTTGTATCCAGCCGCCTTCATCTCGAGCTCTGCCTCGGCGCCTTCCGGCTCGATCCCTGAGAAGACCACGGCGGCACCTTCGCGGCAGAGTTCTTCGGTTATCGCGCGACCGATCCCGAAGGATCCGCCGGTGACGATCGCGACTTTACCGTCGAACCGGTCAGTGACTGCCTGGCGTTCCATGTCTACAACTCTCCGTCCTTGCAGATTAGTTCCATATGTGCGGGTCGCCTCCATTGACTATCGGCATTTTCGGTTTGATGCGTGACGGCGCTTCGGCGGGTGCAGCCTTGGCCGGTACGGCGGCGGCGGGGTTAAGCATGCCGTTGGGCGCATCGACTCCCGGCGCGTCTACTGCCAGCAGGGTTGCCGTTGTCGAGTTTCGATTGAACCCGACGTAGACGCGGCCATTGTCTTCGATTTCACCATGCATCTCGTCGACGTGCAGGACGCCATAGGTCAGCCGTTCAACCCGCTGGTAATTGCGATTGCCCTTGCCGACACCCTGCCCGGTGACTACGACGTAGGCAGGGCCGTCGGTGGAGAAAGGATTCTTCTGAGCTCCAGTGACATCGGCACGGTTCTTGAGGTTGGCACCTTTGATCGGGTGTTTCTTGCCAAGCTCGGCCCAGACCCAGTTGCCCAGGGATTCGGCATTGACATTGCGGCGATTGGTGAAATCCGCAGCGGCCTGGGCGCCGGCGGCTTGGGCAGCATCGGCTTTCGCAGCGGTGGCAATGCGTGCAGCTTCGTTCCGCGCCGCTCGGTGCTGTGCCTCATTGGCCGCGGCCAGCTGCGCACGCGAGTATTCGCGGCCGTCCGCGAATACCATGTCGCTGCCTTCGGTGAGGCGGGTCAACGCAGCCTCCAGGGCGCCCTGGTAAGCGACGCGGACTTTTTCCTTGGCCGGTGCGCTGCCGGAACCGACGCAACGTCGGCACTTGCTGGGTCGCTTGCCGGAACCGCCGCATGCCTGGCAGTTGCCGTTGCCTTGGCACTTGGAACAGTTGCGCGTTGTCGCCTCCAGTCCATCGGTCGTAGCCGCGACCTGGCCGTTCTTGCACGATTTTCTGATGCATTTACCATCGGCGACGGGCCTGCCAGTCTTGTACGAGGTGCACTTCTCACAGCGGCGCGTGCTTTTGCCGGTGCCGGTGCATTTCGAACAGGTGTCGTGAATGTTCATCTGGTTGATGAGCGTTTCGTAGCCGACCTCGGGCAACAGCTTGTCGAGGAATTTTCCGATCTTTTCCGCCGCCTTGTCCTCGCCGTGCAGCGTACAGCCGAGCGCCAGCGCGATGAGGACGTCGGTATTTGCTTTGCCGTCCTTGCGCTTGAGCATGGTACGATACAGAGAGCTGACAGCGTTTTTGTCGTCCGGGTTCAGGTAGGCAGCCTTGGCGATCGGCACGATGACGGCCCTGGCGTCGCTTTCCCGCTCGGCGGCTGCCGGCAGAGTGGCCACGGATACGATGAAAAGGACAGAAAAACAGGCGGTTCCAATGTTCATAAAAGTGTCTCCGTACATTTGCCGAATTTACGCAATATCGGAAAGGGAAAATAGAGACTTTTGCTTCGGAATGCAAGGTCTGTCGGGGCAGGCTGGGGCCAGTTTCTAATGATTGTCATTGGCAACCGGCAGTTCCATGACATGCACGTACATTCCGGAAAACAGGTACAACCGCGCACCGATACGCCACGGGGAGATACAGCCGTCGGCAGGCGACCAGCGTGAATAACCGCGCGGGTCTCGGGTGACGGTTTTGAAGTCGGATGTCCTGCCGAAAATGAGCCGGTTGTCGCCGTCAAACCGGACGCTTTCCTGCCAAGCCAGCAGATATTCGGGATGCCCCGCGGCTGTCGTGCCGAGATAGCCGACAAATGCCGGCCGATAGACCCCGTCGCGGCCATCACCGCCGTCGTTCTGGTGAATGACGGGATTCTCGGTGAAGTATTCCCAGGTGCGGCCGTCGGCTGAGGTGCCGAATCCGAGGGCCGGCGGTGTACCGTCGGTCGAGGTGCCGCGCAGGAAAGCCAGCCAGCTGCCGTCCGGCAGGCATTGAACGGCATGATATGACGACGCCTCGTTCATCCATGCGGCGTTGGTCACTGGCAGCACCGGCCGCCACGGAGGCATCGTGCCTTCGGCGTGCTCGACCGTCCACTGGTGGGAGGCGAGATCCGCAGTCGTTGCCAGGGCCGTGGTCTGGTAGTTGGTTTTGGTGTGGGCGTGATTGAAGTAATGGAAGTACATGAACCAGAGCTGCGCGGCCTCGTTCCACACCACCCATGGACTGGAGTTGTGTGAGGGGTCGTCCGGGTTAGGGTTGTCGGCGTGGAAGCTGGGGACCGCTTGATTGTCGCTACGGCCGGGCACCGTCACATCTTTCGAATACGGTCCGGTTATCTGGTCAGCGACCGCCACGCCGATACCGGAACGCGGGTCGTGGTGGGCATAGTAGAGATAATATTTGCCGTCCGGCTGTGGTCCATGGTCGTTGCGTACGACGGTCGGATATCCGAGGCTGGCGTCGCCGCCGGCCGGCCAGTTCGGGTTTTTCCAGGTCGAATGTTCCCAGTCCTCGGACTGTCGCAAAATCCGGTGTGTCTCGACCACTTCGAGCGGCAGGTCACCATCAAGGTCCGACAGGTCGACGCATTTGAGGTTGTTATCCAGCACTACGCGCGCCGGCGTATCGTCGGCACTGGAACTTGCGACCATGAGGGCGGCGAGCAGGATGAACAAGCGATTATAATGCATCGAAATAAGTCAGGTCCGCCCCGAAGTTTTCCATCGTTACAACGCTGTCACCGCGCAGGTCGACGCGGATCGGCTGGATATGCAGCTCGCCCGAGAGGGTGAGCTCGCTGCCCTTCAACGGCATCCGCAGGCGGATCGTCTCGCCGCCGGCGACGTCGCTGAAAAACAGATAGTCCCCCATCTGCAGCGGCGGTTCGCCGTTGTCGATCGTGATATCGTCGGGCTGCAGCCATGGTGGCATCCGCACCGACAGCGGTCCGGAATGTTTCGGTGTGATCGCCAGGCAGTCATTGGTGTATGGCGATTCAAGACGGGCAGCGTCGTTGTCGACGTCGAACAGCAGATTCACAGAGATGCCGGCAGGTCCGCGCCGGGCGGCTTCGCGCCACACCTCACACAGCGAACCGACAACGCCGCCGACGATGTCCATGTTGAACGAAATACGACCGTTGTCCTTGCCCGCGCCGACGGAGGAATGGCCGTACGGCGCCGGGAAGCCGAAGGCACCGAGGTGGCGGTCGGCGACGTTGCGCAGGCGGTCGACTCCCTCCGGGTTCGGCGGGTCGACGATCCACGACGTATCGCGCACCTGGCACGGCAGCAGGTGACAGCGCAGGATACGCTCGGCGTCGTGATAGCACTCGGCATAGCCCCAGCGCCCGAGGATGAGCGCCGTCTCGAGGATGTCACCGCTGTTATTGGCTTCGCCGTGATCCGAACCTTTCTGGCCGACAATTTCCGGTGACCAGCCGATCTCGTCGCGCATCTGTAACAGGCCGTTGTCATAGAACGCCTTGACTATCGACATCAGGTTGGCATCACTGAGCAGGTCCGCCAGTTGTGACAGCGACGAAAGCACACAGGTGATCGAGTGGATGTGATTCGTTACGAAGCGGTCGGGATCGAAGCTGCCGTCCGTCGTGAAGAACCGTGTAACGGCTATTTCCTTCATGACCAGGGCCAGTTCGAGCGCCGGGCCGTAACCGGTGGCCCGGTAATACTTGACCAGCGGCCCGATCATGCGTCCCTCGCCGAGGATGAAGTTCCGGGCTCCCTGTACGTTGAGCCCGAGCGTTTCCAGCCGCGGCACGTCCCAGCCGTCCTCTGCGGTCCAGTAGTCGTTGACCGTGTCGATACAGCGTTCGGCCAGGGTGCGAGCATCGCTGTCGTCGCGGAAAGTCACCAGTGCACCAAGGGCGTGCATACCTTCGCGCAGGTTGTGCGGGAGGAAATTGAGCGGCTCCGCATCGAGCGTCTGGCGGTTGAGTGGCAGCGGCAACTTGCCATTGAATGACAGGAACGCAGCGCGCCGGTGGTTATCGACGGCCTTCTCGTCGATGTTGATGCCCAGGGCATCCTCGGCGTTCAGCAAGGCATTGAGGTGGCGCCCAGGCACATGCGCCTCGCTGTGACAGGAGGAGGTGCCCAAAGCTGTTTGCGGCCGCACTTTCGAGCCGAAAAACGGAACCTTATCGTCATCGGCGTTGAAGACGCTGTGCATCGTCCGGCAGCCGAGCTCGATGGCGGCGGGGATGCTGGTCGTGTTGACGTTTTGAACTCGGGGCATATCTGGCGCCGTGGATCGGGGTGATTGGTTGGAGTAGAAACTGTATCTCTTGACGGATCCCGTTCAATTCGACGAATGAACGGATTTCCGCGACCATTCTGCTTTCGGAATCGGCAGCAGCAGTCCCGCGTTCGCTGTTCAGGCTGCGTCGGGGCGAGGTGTGGATTCTTCGTGGACCTTCAGTCCCTTAAACTGCTCTTTAGACGATGCTGTGAATAACCGGCTTGCGATGTAGCCGGTGACGCAGCCTGTGACCGTACAGAGCCCCTCCACCAGATCCAATAGATGGAATAGTTGATCAATGGATCCATGAGTTCCGGGCCGGAACTCGGCGCCGGGCTGGTGAGCACTTATGACCGCGCAGGCTCACGTGAGCTACTGAGCGTTGCCCCGTGCACGCGACCTTGTGGGAGGCCACTGCCAAGATGGAGCTGGTGGGCGGGGCTTCCTTCGCCAACAACGCACAGCCTTGCATGGTGACGTTCAACATCGCCGCGACTGGCGGGCAATTGCTTTTCGAATAGTCCGAACACGTTGCTGTCGACGTGGTGCGTCCTCCGGGCGCTGGCGAGGCGCTGCTTGGTGGTCGTATCGAGGCAACTATTGACGAAGATAAA
>CAUZJQ010000255.1:0-6381 GCA_963580095.1 Lentisphaeria bacterium
TTGCAGACACTGCCAATTTGATTTCATGGTTCCGCGCCACCGATATTGCGGTGTTCGTGCGTGTGCCAGAGGTGCATTACAGTCACATAGCCCGGGTTATGGATTCCGGCGCCCACGGCGTGATGGCACCGAATGTCAAGACTGTCGAACAGGCACAAGCCCTGGTCGATGCAGCAAAATACCAACCAATCGGACAGCGCGGGTGCTATATGGGGTTGGGACCGAACACCGACTACCGGGCATTTCCGCCACTCGAGAGCCGACGAGTGATGGACGAGGCGAATGAGCGGGCAACGGTCATATGCCTGATCGAACATCCCGAAGGCGTTGCCAACGTGGACGCGATCGCGGCGCTGCCGGGTGTCGATGCGTTGTGCGCAGGCTATGCGGACCTGGCACAGTACATGGGGATACCCGGCGAATTCCAGAACACTGAATACCTCGACGCCATGCGGTCGATTGCGGATACCGCAAAACGCCACGATATTCCCGCAATCATCCAGCCAGGCAACGAGGCGCAACTTGAGCAGTGGCTTGGACTCGGCTACACCGCGATCTCCTGGAGCTGCGACATCGCCGTCTACCGTGACGCCCTCAAAGCAGCTACCGACATGACGAAAAAGGCCGTTGGCCGGTGACCGAATGGCAGGCGGTAAATGGTGCGCACATACCTGACGCCTACAGAAACCCGCCATCCTGAATCTGCCCCATCTGCAATGCTTGCTATTCTTCCCGTCCTGATTGTAGCTATTTGTTTCACCGGGTGCCGCACCCTTATCGAACCACCGGCCGGTACCATGATACGACATCCGGTCGATGGTGCCGTCATGGTGTACGTGTCGGCCGGTACTTTTACAATGGGCCTCACCGAGGCGAATGCGGAAACGCTCGCAAAGGATCTCGGGCATGACAGCGCCGATAGCCTCTGGGCCTGGGAAGCCTATCCGAAGCAGACCGTACAGCTCGACGGCTATTTTATCGACAAGTATGAAGTGACCGTAACGCAGTGGCAGGCCTACGCTGCAAAAAACGGCGCGGATACCCCGCACCAGACCGGGCGACATTTCGACACGCCGCCGGCGCCGCTGATGCCCGCTGCAACGATTTCCTGGAAACAAGCGCAAGACTATGCCGCCTGGGCCGGCAAAGCCTTGCCCAGCGAAGCACAATGGGAAAAAGCGGCACGCGGCACCGATGGGTGGCTATATCCCTGGGGCAACACCCCACCGACACCGGAGCATGGGCATTTTGGCACCCGCGCGCAACTACCGGACCTCTACGCACTGGTCGGGAGCTACCCGATGGGCGCCTCCCCGTACGGCGCTCTGGATATGCTGGGCAACCAATACGAATGGACGTCGGAATGGCTGGCACCCTACCCCGGCAATCCGCTGGCATACAAGATGGCCGATTACACACCGGACATGAACGGTTGCCTGCGCGGCGGCTCGTGGTATCACGGCTGGGTCGGATTTTACGCTGCCAAGCGCTTCGGGCTTCCGCCGGACGAAACCCATTTTCACATTGGGATGCGTACCGTCTGGCTGCCCCCGCGCAATTACTTTCAGTCGGCCACATTCAAACACGATCGAGCCGCCGCGAAAAAACGGGAGCAACACTTAACATGGCTAAGAGATTCGTTGGTAGAATAGTTGGCCCGGAACAGATGTGGAATCATGCAGTAGCCGTCATCTCGGATCTGTTGAATGAAACGCTGAACTGTCGAATGCCCATCCGCCACCCGAGCGGTCAGAACCGGTCGGCACTGTAAGGTCGAGGATCGATGTGCGGCTCGGCGCCGGTCAAAAGCTCGGAGATCAATTTACCCGTACCCGTTGCCATGCTCAGGCCCAGCATATTGTGCCCGGCTGCGATGTACGCATTTTTGTGCTTCGGCAGCGGCCCGATGATCGGCACACCGTCGTACGTCATTGGCCGCCAGCCGTACCACATCTCCTCGACTGTATCGCCCTCCGGCTCCTTCAGATATTCCGATGCAGCGCGGCGGATTGCGTTGATGCGATTCTGTCGAAGTCGCGGATCGAACCCCGAAAACTCCATGGTCCCGCCAAGGCGGTAGCCGCTCTGAAACGGTGTGGCGATGCAGCGACGCTCCTGGAAAGCGCACGGGTGCACCGGACTGAGTTGCGGACAACTGGTGGTGATGCTGTAGCCCTTGCCCGGTTCAATCGGAATCTGCGTGTGGAACATGCCCGCCAGTTTTGATGACCAGGCACCGGTCGCCACGACAACTGAATCTGCCGTATACGACCCGGAGCTTGTCGACACGCCGGTTATTTTGTCGCCATCTTCGTGAATGGCGGAAACCACAGAATTTTCGGAGACAATGACTCCGCGCTCGAGGTTAACCCGATGCCACTCCCGCATCAGCCGATCCGGTCTCAGATGAGCGTCGAGGTCAAAGTACCAGGCACCGGCGACGTCGTCGCGTACCGCCGGCTCTTTGGCAGCAAGTTCGGCACCGGCCAATGGTACGGCATTCATGTCGAATTCGGCGACAAGGCCAAAATACTGTGCGCAGTAATCCATGGTCGCGGCTTCGCGACAAATAAAGAGTGCTCCTACTGGCGACCACTCGATAGCTGACGCCAGGTCTTCCGCTTCGATGAACGCATCATACGCGACCCTTGAGCTCCTGAGGATATTAGCCCGCGCGGCCATCGCCGGACGCATCCTGTCGGCATCGCAGCGGGCTGCGAAATGCAGCAGCCAGCTTATTGTGCGCAGGTTCAGCGTCGGCCGGATGAAAAGTGGCGCATCCGGCTTGAGCATCCACTTGAGACCGGTGGCAATGACACCCGGCTGCGTCAGCGGTGGCGCATGACTGGGGCACACCATGCCGCAGTTGCCGTGGGAGGCGCCGCTGCCGATAGTGTTTTGTTCGACGATGCGTACAGAACATCCAGCCCGGTTCAGGTAATAGGCGGAAGACAGACCGATAACACCGCCGCCAATGATCAGAACGTCCGTATGTTCAGACATGGAAGCGTCGTTTAGTTACAATAGTTGAAGTAGTCAAAAAGTGAAAAGGAGGACTTTCAAACGCGTTACGTTTTCACCCTTTTTCCCTTGCACGGCCGCCGTCTCGAGTGAATGAGGTTAACCGCTAACCCTCGGCCCGTTTGAGGCGATCCCACTTGGCCTGGAATCCCGGCTGGTCGAGGACCTCGGGATTAATTATGCCGGACGGCTCCCGACCGAGTGACAAGTCGACCATCGTCTGGCAGCACATTCGCCCCATGGCGGTGAAGAACTCGTCGGTCCAGGCAATCGAGTGCGGTGCCAAGATGATATTGTCAAGTTCGCTGAACCGGGACGGCTCCAGGATGGGTTCGCCGACATAGCAGTCGAGGGCAGCGCCGGCAATGGCGCCGTTCGACAGCACATCGTACAAGGCGTCTTCGTCGACGATGCCGCCGCGTGCCGTGTTCAGCAGATAGGCATCCGATCGCATCAGTGCCAGTTCACGGCTGCCGATCAGGTCACGCGTGCCATCCGTCAGTGGGCAGTGGACCGAGACAAAGTCGGCACGCTTCAACAACTCGTCGAGCTCGACCAACTCGACACCCAATTCGGCAGCAGTTGCCGTATCCATGAACGGGTCGAAAGCGATCGGTTGGTTCATCCCGAAGATACTGAGCAAGCGCACTGTCTCTGCAGCGATGCCGCCAAGTCCGACAGCTCCGAAGGTGCGATCGCGCAGTTCGACACCGTTATATTTGGTACGATCGTTCCAATTCCCCTCGCGCATCAGCCGATCTTTCTGCGGAAAGTTGTGTGTGAGCGCGATCATCCAGCCGATCGTTGCTTCGGCAACCGGCCGATCAGGGGCCCCTTTGGTAATCGTCAGAAGTACATCAGCTGCCGTACACGCAGGGACATCGACGGAGTCGTAACCGACACCGACGCGAGCAACGCATAAGAGGTCCTCAGCCCTATCCAGGGAATCCTTCACGACATGCGCCGTCAGCACCACGACGCCGTTGATGCCGGCGAGTTGATCGGCACTGATCTCCGGGAGATGCGCGTCGAACGGCGCAAAGTCAATATGCGGTTCTTTCTCGAGCAGCCCCAAGCCCAGGTCTTTGAATTTGAGATTACCGTCGGCGTCGTGCATGTCGGCGGTCAATGCCACACGAAAATTCGGTTGGTCACTCATTTATTACCTCATAGGTTGTCCATAGTCGCACGCTGCAACAGTATCATCAAACAACGCTGACGCAATCGCCGAGGCTCTCGGTCGTTTTTTTCACCTGGTTTGATCTGCAACTCGGCTGCCGAGCGTCTGCATGAGATTACAAAAACCTTTGGACGCGGCAGGAAACAAAGGTACAACAGACGGTGAAATCAGGAATCTTGGAGAAATGATCCCGCCTACAGCAGATCTGGCTGATCAGACGGCTTCCGGCCCATGGTCAACCCGAAGCGTTCCGCTGCCTTAGCGGTAGCGATCCGCCCTTGCGGGGTACGCTGCACGAACCCTTCCTGGATCAGGAACGGTTCATAGACCTCTTCGAGGGTACCCACCTCTTCACCTAGTGCGATTGCCAGGTTCTTGATGCCCACCGGTCCGGCATCGAACTTGTGCAACAGCGCCTCGAGGTAGCGGTTGTCCATGTCGTCGAGACCGTCGTGGTCGATCTCGAGCATCTCCAACGCGGCGATCGCCGTGTCAGCGTTGATTTCGTTATTTGCCTTGATTTGGGCGTAGTCCCGAACCCAGCGCAAAAGGTTGTTGGCGATTCGCGGGGTGCCACGGCAGCGGCGGGCAATTTCGAAGGCGCCATCGGGCTCGATCGGAATATTGAGAATTCCCGCCGAACGCTCGAGGATCACCTGTAGTACCTTGGCCGGATAATAATCGAGTCGGACTTTCATGCCGAAGCGCGAGCGCAGCGGCGACGAGATCATACCCTCGCGCGTTGTCGCACCGATCAAAGTAAACGGCTGGAGATCTAGCCGAATGGAACGCGAGCCGGCACCCTGATCAAGCACAATGTCGATATAGAAATCCTCCATGGCGCTGTACATGTATTCTTCGATATTGGTTGACAGCCGATGGATCTCGTCGATAAACAGGACATCGCCTTCTTCCAGGCTCATCAGCAGGCCGGCCAGGTCCCCGGGCTTCTCGATCACTGGGCCACTAGATGTCTTCATCTCGGTGCCGCGCGCGTGGGCAATGATGTGCGCCAGAGTCGTCTTGCCAAGCCCCGGTGGCCCAGCCAGCAGAACGTGCCCCAGAGCATCACCGCGTTCGCGGGCAGCCTGAACGAAGATCTGCAACTTTGCCTTCTGCGACTCCTGGCCGGGGAACTCGTCAAACGACTGCGGCCGCAACCCGGTGTCGAGCTGATCCTCGCGCCGGTTCAATGTCGATGTGATGAATTGTTCTTCCATGCAATGGAACTGCGGCTACTTGTTCAGTCTTACGAGCGCGGCGCGAATGAGATTGTCGGCAGTCTGCTCGCTGTCCGACAGATCCGCCGACACGGCACCTACAGCAGTGCGCGAGGCATCGGATTTGAAGCCGAGCTTCAGCAGCCCGTTGATGGCGTCATCGGCAGCCTGCAGCACTTTACTGTTGCTGCGATCGGCCCGGCCACCAGCGGCAATCTCGGGTGCAATTGCGCCGATTTTGTCCTTGAGCTCCACGACCAGGCGCTCGGCCGTGCGCTTACCGACGCCATTGATACGGATCAACGCTTTGACATCCTCCTGGACGATTGCTTCGCAGAGCACGGGAGCCGGCAGGGAACTCAGCATATTCAAGCCAATCTTCGGACCAATACCGCTGACCGAGGATATCAGCATCACGAAAAGCGCGCGCTCGACTTCCGATGCAAAACCGTAGAGCTGCATGGCATCGTCACGGATATGCATGTACGTACGCAACACCGTCTTGTCACCCTCGCGCGGCAGGCGATCATATGTGCTCATCGGGATGAAAACTTCGAATCCGATGCCCTGGACATCAATCACCACCCGGGTGAGGTCTTTCTCGGCAAGGGTGCCCTGCAAATACGAGATCATGCGGTCATTTTGTTAAGAATAGTGTTTAACTGCATTGATTTACGCCGCTTACGCGTTAACATATGGGCGTGCTTCTGGAGTTCAACCAGTGTCGTCTGTTTTTTCCTAATCCAATACGGAAGAGCTGCAGGCGAAACAACAGGATATCTCGCAAATGCTTGATTTCAAACATGTTGCACGACCACTTGACAATCCGCCAAAAAATCATCGGGTAAACCTGTCGGACTACATCCCGAGCCAGGCAGCCAGTAAAAGGAGAAGATAGCCATGGGCGAAGTTGCCACAATCAGCGTTAGCGGAAAATCTTACGAATTCCCGGTCCTTGTC
>CAUZJQ010000256.1:0-6354 GCA_963580095.1 Lentisphaeria bacterium
GAGCGCATGCAGTCCATCGAATTGCTGACCTTTCTCAACCTGCTTGCCTTTCATTTGCCGCTCGATGTCAAGCAGAAGATCGATCTGATCGAACTGCCGACAAGCAATGCACTGGCTGCGGAGTTGTTGCAGCACTGCGAACGCTTGCACGCGTGACACCGCACCGCGATCTGCCCCTGGCCGCGTGCGCGTACACCGCCTTCTACTGCGAAGAGAACATCTGGCAACTCACGAGCAATCCAGCCCTTGTTGGGGATGAGCGAGTTGTTCTGATCATCACCAATCCGACCCGTACTTGTCTTTTGTGGCAGCAGCGCGTTGCTGCGCTGGGGCAGCCGGTCGTATGGGACTATCACGTCGTTCTGGTGGCGCGCTTGGTACCTGGACAGGCGTGGCACGTGTACGACTTCGATACGCGGCTGGCCTTTCCATCGAAACTTGATACGTGGTTGGGCGAGACCTTCCCCGGATGCGACCAGTGGCAGCCCGACTTACTGCCGCATTTCAGGGTCGTTCCGGCTGTCGACTTTTGCGACCGACTGGTGTCCGACCGCAGCCACATGAAGACGGCCGGCGGCTGGAGCCAGCCGCCACCGCCCTGGCCTTGCATCGGTACCGGCCCATCGAATCTGCATCGCTTCCTCGACTTCGACGATGCGTTTATCGGCGAGTGTCTTTGGCTGGAGGAGGTCCTGGAAAAATTCGGTGAGACGTCAGTCGATTGATCCGCAAAGATGCGCTATAGCGGCTGCTATTCCGTCCTAATACGCCAGGGCATAGGCGGGTTCGAGTCGTGGCGACGCGCCCGCCGACAACAACACGCCCCTCGTCGTTTTCTCGCGGCGACAAGCGCAAGTGTTGCCGCCGGCATACGCTCCGGTTCGGACTGTATGATGCCCCCGTGCCGCAAGTGCTTCGATGGCTGTCGCCTCGATGCGGCTTTCCAACAGCAATTTTCCGGGTTCGCAGTTACGCGGATAGAAACTGTCCGGCCAATGCCGCGACCAGAACGTTGGCGCTTCGATCGCTTCCTGCAGGTCCATGCCGAAGAGCTCTGTATTGAACAGAAACTGCAACGCCCACTGGTCCTGGCCGTCGCCGCCGGGCGAACCAAAAGCCAGGTATGGCTCGCCGCCTTTGAGTGCCAGTCCCGGCGTCAGCGTCGTGCGCGGCCGTTTGCCCGGCGCGATACAGTTCGGGTGCCCGGGCTGGAGAGAAAACATTTGTCCACGCGTGCCGAGCGGGAACCCCAGTCCGGGGATGACCGGCGACGATTGCAGCCAGCCGCCGCTGGTTGTGATGCTGATAGCATTGCCATCGCCGTCGATGATGTCCAACTTGGTTGTGTCCCCGTGTTGCGGACCGGCAGCAACCGTCTCGTTGACGTCGTTCACACTGCCGAACTCCGACAGCGGTGCGTACCCGTCCGGCCGCAACTCCAAACTTGCGGAGTCCGTAATAAGTCCGGCGCGTTCGGCGGCATGGGCGGGGTCCAGCAATCGTTCCAGAGGGATATCAGAAAAGTCGGGGTCGCCATAGTAAAACTCGCGATCGGCGTAGGCCAGCTTCATCGCCTCGACCACCGTGTGGATGTACTGCCCGGTGTTGTGGCCCATCGCCTCCAGATCGAATGATTGCAGCAGATTCAATGACTGCAGCAATACCGGCCCCTGCGTCCAGGTCGGGCATTTGACGACGTCCATGCCACGCCAGGTAATCGATGCGGGTGTTTCCAGCGCAGGTTGGAAGGCGGCAAAGTCAGCCAGAGTCAGCAGGGCACACGGGTCGTCGCCGATAAAATCGACAATCTCGCGGGCAATATCACCGCGATAGAATCGGTCGGCGGCGGCGGTGCAACCTGTTTCGCGGTCTTTGCCTGCAGCCGCCTCGATCAGGCGTTCCAGCGTATGGCCGAAGTCGGGGTTGCAGAACAATGCCCCGGTGGCCGGTACCTCACCGTCGGGTAGGAACAGTGCAGCGCTCGAGGGCCATTGGGTGCGGAAGCGCTGGCTTACGGCGTTGATCGTCCGCGACAGATCGCCGGCCATTGCGAAGCCGTCGACGGCGAGCGTCAGTGCCGGTGTCAGCACGGTTTCGACCGATAGCGTGCCGAACGTCTTGAGCAGATACATGCAGGTGCCGAAAGCCGAAGGCACGACTGCGGGCAGGAATCCGTCGCCGGGGATCAGGCCGTCGCACAGGCTGCTCACACGCTCCAGCGTAGCGGCTGCCGGTGCCGGGCCATGGCCGCTCAAGGCATGGGCCTTCTTCTGCCGTGCACAATAAAGCAATGTGGGATTTTCGCCGGCGAAGCCGTTCTGGTGCGGCTTGGTCAACTGCAGGACGATTATGGCTGCAACGGCCGCATCGAATGCGTTGCCACCGCGTCGGAGGATGTGAACGCCGATCTCCGACGCCAGATAGTGGCCGGAGGCGACGACGCCGTTACGCCCGTAGACGGTCGGGCGTCCGCCGTGCATTTTGCCGAGTGAAAGGTCCATCGACAAAAAGTTTACAGCTGATCTTCGATGCTTTTCTTGGTATCCTCGGACAGCCGATCGGGGTTGTCGGCGCTGGATTTACCCAGCAGTTCAATGTCGGCGATCAGTGCCATGTTCGGGCCGATTCCCGCCTGCAGCCGCCCTTCGGTGCCGTAGGCCAGTTCGGGGGGGATGATGAATCGGGACTTGCCACCGACCCGCATGAGTTTCAGTCCTTCACGCCAGCCCGGTATCAGGGCCTTGACCTCGCTGCTAGCGGGGCGTTCGTTTTCAGAGGTATTCTCAAGCTCCGTGCCGTCAATGAGATAAACTGCGTAGTGAATCTGCACGGTGTCGGAATCGGCGGGGCTTTCGCCCTGACCCTGTTGGATGACGACATGCTGCAGCCCACTCTCTGTCGTTGTGACGCCTTCGGCCGCGGCGTTCTTCGCCAGGGCGGCGCGGCTGTTCTCGAGATTAGAAGCTGCCGCTTTCTGAATCGCGGCACTTTGCAGTTCGGCGTAATAGGCCTGGCGAATTTCCTGCGATTTTTCCTGGGAGAGCAGCGTCTCTTCGCCGTCCAAGGCATCGCGAAAGCCGCGTTGGAACAGCCGGGAATCCAGTTTCTCCTGGCCCTTCAGCGATTTGGCTGCTTCCATGCCCATCGCATAGCTTAGTCGCCAGTCTACGACGGCTTCCGGTTTTTCTTCTGCCGGCGCGGCGGCCTCATCCTGAGCCTGGAGCGACAGCGCAAATGTACCTAACAGGAAAATGGTGATTGTTCGGAACATGGAATGCCTCCTGATTGCGTTTTGTTCAAGCACGTCACCACCCCAAATTGAGGCAGTTTTATAAATTACGTTCGATTGACACAGACGCAAGTACCGCAGTTTACGTTCCTAAGCCCCCTAAACGAAGATTTTTTCCTGATAGTACCACACCATCTCCGTGGGTGCGGCAGAAGTATTGTCTGTCCAGCGGCAGGAGCCGAGGAGGGTCGAAAAGCTGGCGGTGGTGGTGCGGGAATCGATCGTCATCATTACAGTCAACGGTCGCGACGGCGGGCCGGAAGGTATCTGCACTGGTTTCATCGTATCCGTAGACGGACTGGTGGCGCCCAACCGCCATGTCCTGGGGGAGGCCCGACCGATACGGGTATTTGTTCAGATTGCGGCCATGCCGGCATCGATCGCGGCGAGCGTGTGTTCCAGTTCCTTGTCCGTGTGTACGGCGCTGATGTACCAGCGGGCGTCGGGTAGGATAAGGACATTATTCTCCAGCATGTTGCGGCGGAAGGCTGCGAACTTTTCTTTGTTGGCGGCCAGCGTGTCGGCATGCCTGATCGGCAGTTCTTCGAGGTCGAAGTGCATGCTGAATGCGGTGCCCACACCGGACGTGACTAACTGGTGCCCGTGTTCATGCGCTTTCGCCTCGAGACGTTCACGGATGGCATTGCCGTGCCCGTGCATTCGTTCATAAGTGCCGGGATGCGACAGGATGTCGATGGTGGCGATGGCTGCGGCGAGATTGTGTGACGAACCGTTGTAAGTGCCGTAGTGCACGGTGCGCCCGTCACGCAACGCATCGAAAACTCCGCGGTGCCCGCCGACAGCGGACATGGTGAAGCCGCCCGCCATGGCTTTGGCATACACCGACAGGTCCGGCTGCAGATCGAAGTATTCGCGGGCGCCGCCGAGGGCGACACGAAAGCCGGTAATGACTTCGTCGAAGATCGAGAGTGCTCCGTGCGCCCGGCACAACTCGATCAGGCCCGCGAGAAAACCGTCCTGCGGCATGCACGAACCGCTGTTGACGAGTATCGGTTCAGTGATGACGCAGGCGATTTCATCGCCTTGCGACTGCAGCAATTTGGTCAATGCGTCGAGATCGTTCCAGGGCAGAACCAGGGTGTCTTCGTACTCCTTTTCCGGCTGCCCGCCGCACATCGCTGCAGCGTTACCGTTTTCGTCCATGGATATGAGGACGTTGTTGAACCAGCCGTGATAGTGACCGCTGAAGCGTACGATTTTGTCCCGGCCAGTCGTGGCGCGGGCAATACGTAATGTGGCCTGCACGGCTTCCGAACCGGTATTGGAAAAAATTACCTGGTCGATGCCGGGCACTGCGCCGACCATCTTTTGCGCCAACTCGATCTCCAGCTTATGCTGGGCACCGAGGGTATAGCTGGTTTCCATCTGGGCCCGGACCGCGGCGTTGATGTCCGGATGATTAGAGCCGACGATCAGCGGTCCCCAGGCCAGTGTGTATTCGACAAAATCGTTGCCGTCGACGTCGTAGTAGTAGGGGCCGTTGGCGCGCTCAAAGTACTGCAGCGGCGCAATGTTCTTGCGGAATCCGCTGGAAACACCGCCGACGAGCACCTCGGACGCTTCGTTGTGCAGTGCCTCTGATTTGGAGAAATCCATAACTGTCTCCGGCTTGAGTAATTGATGTTGATGCCCCGGCGCCAGGCCGAGGCTTGTTGTGATGCTGCAGTTTTAGGTGTAGAGATTTGTGAGTGCTGTCGACAGATCCGGGATGACAGCTTCACCTGTCCTCCGGTTGTGGAACGTTCTATGCCGCAACTCTGTTTTGCCGACACTATATCGCCTGACTCCGAGAGACGCACGCCGCGAACGACATCCCCGACATTTATCGACCTGCCAGGACCTCATCTGCTGCCGCCTGTCGCAACTGGGCAAGCTGTTCGACACCGATCCGCCCCATCGCCTCGTGTGCTTCCCGGAAGGACAGCGGATTGTCCAGAATCGGCTGGTCGTAGAAATTCTCGCGATCGCGCAGGTCCGTGTCTTCGTGAACATGCACGAGCTGCCTGCCGTGACCGGGCAGAAACAATGTTGTGCAGCGTTCGCCCGGACCGGCATGGACAGGCTCCGAGGAGACGACCTTGTAAGTGCCGCTGCGCACCGCCAGCCTCAGCTCTCCAACGGTGCTGCCGATGTCGAATGCCTGATCGGCGACAATCTCCTGTGCTTGCGTACCGATCAGCACGCTATCTGTGATGGTGCCGCGACCGCTCACGGTAACGCCGATCAACACCGAGCCGTGCACTTCGACGTCCGGGCCAAGCTCACTGTCGACGATGCGATTGCCGTCGCTGTCGGGTTCCACGTCTGCGATCTGCGCAATTGCCCGTGATATTTCGCCCTCCGCCGAGGTTGCCCGCAAGGCGGTATAGAATTTGTAGATCTGCGGGTGTTGACCGATATCGCCCCAGAACGGTTCGCCGCAATCCATGGCCCGCATATTCAGCTTGTGGCCGGGGCCATGCGCAACGGCCTCGATTACACGGCGGAGGCGCGACAGGATATCCGGCATCATTTCATGCAATGCGGCCATCGCCCGATTTTCTTCGCAGGCTGCTGTCCATGCGGCTGTTCGCGCCGCCGGGTCATCGACAACAGCGATAGTCAACGCTGTGAAAAACTGTGGATCCAGGTCCGGTCGCTGCTTTCGGTTGGCGCCGGTGTTGTTCACGTCTGTTTCGAACTCTGCAAGCAGGGCGTCGAGTAACCGATAGGAGAGGGCGATCGACCCGAGATTAATGCCCCCGAAGAGTTTGCCGTCACGTCGCTGCAGCAGGCCGCGATCGGCAAGTTTCTCCATCTCTTCCAGCGGCCGTCGTGGAATGAACGCGGTGACCCGACCATCGCCATCGACGCCGACCCAGTCCTTCTCCGCTGCCTGATCGGCGGTCATTTCGCACACCGAAACGAAGCGCACGACATCTGCATCCGCCAATCCCGAATCGGTTTTACGGAGGTCGCAGGTCGGGATTTGAACTTCGTCGCCCCACTGTACCACGAGCCCGTTGAATCCTGAGCGGCGCAGGTACTGTTGCACCGGCAGACGA
>CAUZJQ010000257.1:0-6337 GCA_963580095.1 Lentisphaeria bacterium
CCGTGGCTGACGCTGGATGGCGTATGTGACTGCAGGTATCGATCGACACGGTGCCAAAAGCCTTCATCGTCGCGGACCTTCTGGCAGTAGGCGCACATTGGTATAATCTCCTGCAACTGCAGGATCTCGCTCATCGCGGCTTCGAGTTCCCTGATTTTTTCCGCCAGTTCAGAAGTGCGCTTGTTAACGTTGGCCTCGAGATCGTCGACGTCGCTTTTCAGTTTGCGGGCCAGGGTCCATTTCTTCGTCAGCGCCAGGGCCATCTGCTTGATGGAAATTACATCGAACGGCTTGCGCAGGAATTGTAACTGATCGGTAACGCCGAGGGTCTGCAGAATCTCCTCCCAGGAATAGTCGGAGTAGGCGGTACAGATCACTATCTCGAGATCCGGAAACTTCGCCCAGATTCTTTGTATGGTCTCGATACCGTCCCAGCCCGGCGGCATGCGGACATCTATGAAGGCGACTGCAAAAGGCCGGTTGTCCCGTGCCGCCTTCTCGACCATCTCATAAGCTTGCTCGCCCTGGTAGGCATGGTACAACTCATAATACACGGAGCCGGCGGCGCCTGCCGCGCCTGCCGCAGTCTTGCTGTCAATGCCGTCGTCATCTTCGAAAATATTGTCCAGGAGTTCATCGATATCACAGTCGGTGCCATCCGCGAACGGCAGGATTTTCTTAAAATCGTCATGTATCCACTGACTGTCATCGACGATGAGAATCCGGTTATTCAGTTGCACGTCCTGCCTCTCGATTTTGGCGATCGTTGTCGGGAATCCAAAGGGTGAAGGTGGCCCCCTGCCCGATGCCGGCGCTGGTAACGGCAAGGCGCCCGCCCATTTCGGTCATGAAATTCGCCGACGTGTGCAACCCGAAGCCGTGACCGTTGGCCTTGGTCGAAAAGCCGTGGTTGAAAATTCGGTTGATGTCGGCATCATCGATGCCAACCCCATTGTCGGTTACCGCGACACAGGCGAAACCGTCCTGTGTTGTCGTAGCGACTGTAAGGATCCGATCTTCCCTGTCGTTCTCGGCCATTGCATCGATTGAGTTGGTGATCAAGTTCACCAGCACATGGAGTATTTTCGCTTTCTGAACCGCGATGGGGGGCATCGCGCCGAAATTCAGCTTGAGTTTCATGGCATTCCGTTCTATTGCAGCGTTCTGAATGGCTAGCGCATCATCAACGATGCTGCGCAGTTCAATGTTTTCGCGGAAGTACCCGGCTTTCGCGCACTCCTGCTGGGTCGCCACAACTTCCTTGATCATGCCGACGCGCATGTTGAGCGACTCTGTCTCCTTGGCGATCAGGTCGCGTTCCTGCAGCAGTTTTTCCCCGATTTGAATGAACGCCTCTGCCAGGCGCGCCGCATCTGGCGTGTTTTCGACAAACTCCTGGAAGTTTTCACGATGCGGCTGCAGGCGCTCGTTGAAGTGCTTGAGCTGGTTGAATACCGCATGCCGCGCAACTGAACTCAACTGATCGCACGATACGTTGATGCTGTTCAGCAGGTTGCCGACATTGTGCAGTACGCCGGTGGCGATCATCGCCATGCCCGCGCTGTGGGCCGTGCGCACGAGCTCCTTCTGCGCGTCCTTGAGTTTCGTCTCGGTCTCGACCCGTGACGTAATATTGCGGATAAAGAAACACAACTGTCCCGCCTCAGTCATGTGGATGTTGTTGACCGTGATGTCCGCCGGAAAAACACTGCGGTCCTTACAGATGCAGTGCGCCTCGATAAACACATGCCGGTTGTCATGCAGGTTTTCCCACATGATCCCCAGCAGTTCGTTATCGGCATTGGAAATCAGATCGAGAATGTTCTGGGACAGGATCTCGACATCCGTATACTGGAAAAACTCATAAGCGCGCGCATTGGTGCGGATAATCTGCCCGTCGGCATCGGTGATGAGAACGGCATCATAGACGCTGTCGAGAAGCTCGCCAAACAGGCGTTCGTACGATTCCACCGTGGTCGGTATGTCGTTCTTGCGCACAACCAATTCGCCGTCGACCGTCGATTCGTCGACTGGCGTGATTGCGGCAATGCGGATATGTGCTGTCCGCGTATCCTGATACTGGCGTTGGTCAGCGTCCATTACTCATCGGCCTTTCGTCTTGGTCAGCGTGCTGGTCTTGACGACGGTAACCGCTTTGGCCCCCAATAGGTGCCGAGCAGCTCGCGGCGCCACCAGTTGCCTTCGCGGCGTTCGTCAAAATTGGTGAACTTGTAGTCGTAGATCAGAACCCGTATGAAAGTGGGAGGTTTTTCGGCGAACGGATTCTCCTGCAGCAGATCCAGGACCGTTTCGTTGCCCTCCAGCAGCCGGACCGCGAATTTTCGAAACCAATCGTTCGGCTGCATCTCCCGCGGGCGCTGTTGTCCCTTCTGTTTTAATGTCTCTGACTGCTCCAGCTGTCGTAATGCCGACAGCGCCTCGAACCACATCTGCCAGTCCAGGCGCGGCTGGTGCGGGGCCACCTGACGTGGACGCACTGTCAAGTCGCTCGGCTTCCACTTGAATTCGTACGCTTGCCATTCCTTGCCGTCGTGACTGCCTTCGACAATGAGCTCCGGCCGGCTCGTCGTCATGCCGGCAAACAGACCGTAACTGTTGATCGATCGAAACGGCGCCAGATATCCTACAATCTTCTGCTGGCGCTCGGTCATTTCCAGACGCAGGGCACGCTGTTTCATCTGCCACCAGCCCACCGGCACCGTCACTGCCACCAGTAATACAACGCATATTGTCCGCACAACTTTTGCCCAGACGTGCTGTGGCCGGCCATTGTCATTGCGCCAGCGCCACGGCATGCATCGCTGTACTGCCACATCGTCCAGTAAGAGAATGCATAAAAGCAGCGCCAAAAGGTTAAAAAAACAATAATTCCCGGTCGCCAGGATGAGCATCTGCACCAATACGGTACCCCCAAAAGGCAGCAAACGCACCCGGCGAGGCGCGAAAACCAGCAGCGGCAGCAAGAGCTGAGAGAAGAACATACCGCCGACAGACAGCTGTTGGCACCAGTCCGGCAACTGGTGTGCGTACCAGGCGATGACGTTTGGGATCGGCTGCGTCTCGTAATGATAGTTCAGGGCTGTCAACGACCACCAGGTGGGGTCCCAGCTCGAAAGCTTCGCCAGGCCGGAGGCGCAGACCAGCCTGATCAGTAGCAGGCGGTATAGCCAAATAACCACCAATGGCGGGGGAGCCTCGCGCTTCAAACTCGGTCTCAGGTTGCCCGGTGCCAGGAATATCGCGAGAAATCCCACTTCGAGAATCAATGTGTCCCATTGATAACCGAGGAATGTCTGGGATACGCCGGATAGCGAAAGATATGCCATCCAAAGCAAAATCAGGCATGGTATTGGCGCAACGCCGCATACCAGCAAGATCGCCAGCGCGACGCCACCCAGGGTCAAGGCGTACAACGCCTTGTCGCTGGCGGTAAACCAGCAGAGCGTCGGCATCTTCCAGAATCGCTCGACCGCCCGGCCCGGCTGCCCCTTGGTGGTCCAGTGTGTGTTGTACGCTGTCTCCAGAACCTCCACATATTCCGCGGCCGGCAGAATGCCGTCGCTGCCGATCAATCCGTCAACCTGGCTGTGGATCGATATAAAGGCCAGCAGGTAGATGATACCCAGGCCACGCAGAAACAACCAGCGTGTGAGAAAATGGGTCTGTTTACGCCGGGTGCCGACCAGCAGACGGTGCAGGGTCTCGAACTCTGCAGCGTGTGTATGACGATAGGTTGCCCATCTGCTGCGGAGCCAGTGTTCCCCAGATGGCTTGCCGGCGTGTCCGCGCTGGCGCACCCGACGCCATGCCCCGAGCCGTGCCGCAGCTCGCAATCTGATTTTCGAAAAGCCTTTGCTCATCCGATTCGCAATGCCCCAAGTGCGGGCAGGTGCTGTAGTTCGAAACGTGACAAGGACATGACCGACCGTTGAGCGCAACAAACGCCCACTTTTGCCGCCACCGCGGGAAAGATATCGCCTCGACGACAGGTCGCAATGACTCCGGAGCCAAACTTTGCTCGAGCGATCGTTATTTTTTCTTGCATTCAATCATGTGATGTGATAGACCTGGATGCCCACCATTTACAGGAGGAGAGAGTTTTTTAGACACTATCTGGAGCCTTATAAGTGTTGTTTCATGTTGAAATAAAACAGGTTATGACATATATGGAAAGCCAAAGAAACCTTTCTTCAAACAAAAAAGGCGGTGATAAATTCGCCGGCATATTAACAAAAATCCTTAAACAGGAGTGATCCCAGCCGTGTTGTTCGGCACCGGTTCAGCCAGGGCGGTTTCGGTCCGCTCGACCGCCTGGACCGAGAGATGAGAATCGTTCGAATTGAGCTGGAAAAAAAAGCTTGAGTTTACGGAGTGAATTTTATATACTTTCAGAGTCCAACTGAGCTTGTAGGGCGGCATCGTGTTTTTTTCGCCTGTTCAGTCAGGGCGGCCGGTCGCCGATCGGCCGCCCTGACTGAATGATGAAAATCGTTCGAACGGATCCAGAAAAAGCTTAAGGTTGCGAAGTTGATTTCGTACTCATGAAAGTAGGGATTTCTGACTGAAAAAAGAACCGAAAAACGGAAACGATCTTACCAATCATATTAGGAGGCATTAAGGATGAAGCGGTTATCTGCCACTTTCTTGGGAATCATATTGACGGCATTTTTGTCGGCACAGGCGTTTGCTACGAAATTGCCATCAGAAGCAGGATGCAATCCGGATAATACGGGACCTGTGATCTCGGACGTGCCGGCGGATGTGACGCTGGAATGTGCGAACGGCATACCGACGCCGCTGGTGAAAGTGACCGATGAATGCGACCCGAATCCGAAAACGTCTTTTGGCTTGCAGTTTATTGATGGCGGTCCGAACACGATCATCGTCAAGCGCACCTGGACCGCGACAGACGCTTCCGGCAACCGCTCGATGGCCACGCAGCTGGTTACAGTCTTAGACGAAACGGATCCGGAGATCACCTGCCCGCCGGATACTTCAGTCACCTGTCCGCCGGACTTCGATCCGAGCAACACCGGCAGGGCCAGCGCGGTGGACAACTGCGATGCAGCACCGGGTGTGGGCTACACTGACAGCTTGGTTATCCCCGCCGAGGAGCTGGATCATCCAATGCCCTGCCGAGTCGAGCGGACGTGGACGACGGTTGATGCTTGTGGTAACGAAGCGTCCTGTCTTCAGACTATCAACATTCTCGACTTGACTCCGCCGGTCATTGCATGCCCTCCTGACGCCACGTACGAATGCCCGGCCGACACCAGCGTTGCCGCGAACGGAACTGCCACGGCGTCCGATGCCTGCATGCTGGGGGATCCAGTGATCATCAGGTGGAATGAGGTGACCGGCCTGTGTGGCGGAACCGTGATGGTGGTGCGCGTGTGGTCTTCGGTCGACGCTTGCGGCAACGTGTCGAGCTGCGACCAGACGATTATGGTTATTGACACGACGGGGCCGGTGATTACCTGCCCGGATGACGTCACGGTGAACTGTGAAGACGATCGCACCAGCACCAGCACCGGCGCCGCGACAGCAACCGACACCTGCGACGACGGCGAGCTCGCCATCGATGAGAGCGACCGTGTCGCTGCCGGCAGTTGCCCGCAGGAAGAAGTCATCACGCGCACGTGGACCGCCACGGATGACTGCGGCAACGCCTCGAGCTGCGACCAGATCGTTGCGGTCGTCGATGACGAGGCCCCAGCGATCACTTGCCCGGCCGACGTCACTGTGAACTGTGAAGACGATCGCACCAGCGCCAACACCGGCGGACCGACAGCCACGGACAACTGCGACCGCGAGATCGATTTCACCGAGAGCGACAGTGTTGCTGATGGCAGTTGCCCGCAGGAAGAAGTGATTTCGCGCACCTGGACCGGTACGGATGACTGCGGCAACGCCTCGAGCTGCGACCAGATCGTTGCGGTGGTTGACGACGAGTCGCCGGCGATCACCTGCCCGGATGACGTCACTGTGAACTGTGAAGATGATCGCAGCAGCGCCAATACCGGCGTTGCGACAGCGACCGACAACTGCGACCGCGAGATCGACATCGCCGAGAGCGACAGTGTTGCTGAGGGCAGTTGCCCGCAGGAAGAAGTCATCACACGCACCTGGGTCGGTACGGACGACTGCGGCAACGCTTCGCGCTGTAACCAGATCGTCAGTGTCGTCGATGACGAGAATCCGGCGATCACCTGCCCGGATGACGTCACGGTGAACTGCGAAGAGGATCGCACCAGCGCCAACACCGGCGTTGCGACAGCGACCGACAACTGCGACCGCGAGATCGACATCGTCGAGA
>CAUZJQ010000258.1:0-6300 GCA_963580095.1 Lentisphaeria bacterium
AAAGCGCGCTACGTAGGTTGTAGCAACTATCCGGCATGGCTGTTCGCGCATTCCAATGCGATCGCCACGAAGAATGGCTGGACGCCGCTGGTCAACAACCAGATCCCGTACAACCTGGTCGAGCGCGGCGTCGAGGTCGAAATTTTACCGCAGGCCGCCGCCGAAAACATTGCCATCACCGTTTACCGGCCACTCTTGATGGGGGTGCTCTCAGGCAAGTATCGTCCTGGCGCCGCGATGCCGGATGGTTCGCGCGGTGTAGACGACACGCGCATTGGCGCCTGGCTCAGCCGCTTCGGTGACGGGGTCGACGGATTCTTGTCGATGGCAGAGGAATTGGACACGCACCCCGCCGCGTTGGCGACCGCCTGGGTCAAACAATCGCCCGGGATCACCTGCCCGATAGTCGGTGTCAGCTCGTTGAAGCAGCTGGAAACATCGCTGGCGGCAGCCACGCTGGAGCTGAGCACGGAACAGCACGACCGTTTGACCGGTTTGTTCGAGGCCGCCGCCGTGCAGGAAGAATGCGGCGGCGCCTTCGGACCGCTGCGACGCGAGCGAGCCCTGCTGGGATAGCTCTTTGTCAGCTCAACTGTGGGACGGTCGGCGCGGCCGCTGAAGCGAAACTTTCAGGACGAGTCCGTCAGCGCCCGGCGGCTCGAGCAGATAGACGCCCATTGCCGGCGGGCGCCGTGAAGATCGACAAGTTTGCAGAGCTGCTGGAGCATCTGCCAGGCTGATTTTTTTTCCAACGGCCGAATCAGCGATTACTACAGTTGCACCCGTGCGGTTTTCGCCGTGGCCTTTTGAGGAGGCGATCAATGACAATTTACCGAAGAACGACGCTGGTCGCGTTTGTGTTAATCGGCCTGTCGCTCCCGGGTCGTCCGGCGACGCTCGAGTCGGCCCCGGCGGGCACCGAACGATTGATCGAAGGCGTTCGCTACACATACGACATCGAACCGAACTCGATAACCGATCCGGATCACACCAAGCTGACCGACGGCAAAGACACGGTCGCCGTATGGTTTCCGAAACCCTTTAATTCGGTCACCGTCGATTTCGATCTGGGCAGCAACTACAAAGTCACACGCGTCGAAGTCGATGCCCACCGCGCCGGCACCCGGTCCCGCCTTCGCAATATGCAACTGTTCACCAACTCGGGAACGGGTTATACACTGGTGGGCATCATGCAGAACCTTGCCGGTGCCGATTATAATCTGAAACTACGTAGCCAGCCGGCTGCAGGGGTTGCGCCCCTGGCACTGATCTCCAAGACGCCCCTAACCTTCACCTTTGACAACATCGACAGGGAATGCTATCAGCTTCGCCTATGGCACCAGGACGCGTACGACCCCGGACCACATTGGGGCTTGGCGGAAGTGAGGATCTACGGTGCCCCCATCACCGAACAACTCCCGTCGACAGCGAGTTCGCCTGAGGCACAGGCCGCGGCGCTCGAGGCATATTCCGTACCGGATACCGGGGGGCAACTGGTCTTCCGTGAAGGAAATTCCGACCGCGATCCGGAGAAGTAGCTTCTCCTTGCCAACCCGTATGTCACCCTGGTCATCGAACCGTCACTGGGTGGGGTCATCGGCAGCTTCTCCTATCAAGGCGTTGAGTTCACCCAGCCGAAGAATCCGCAAGCACCCGGCGGCGGCGGCGGGTTCCTCAGTGATCATGTCAGCAGTCAGTCGATCGACGGCGACTGGTTCAATGCAGCCTATGGTTACACGGTCACTGAGGAGACCAGGGACAGGATCAGCGTCCGGCTCTCCGCAACGGGCAAGACCGACTCCCTGAAGTACCTCACTTTCAACAAGACGATCACCATCCGGCGCGACCGCAGTGACGTGCAGGTCGACTACGACATCGCCCTGGATGAGAAGGCGACCGTACCGCTGCCGTTCGCCTTCTGGTTTCACAACTATGTGGGCACGCGGGCAGCCACGCCCGGACAAGCAAAGAGCCGCCGATCGACCTTCTACGTACCGGAAGACTACGGCATTCGGAAACTCCACTGGCCGACCGAGAAGCGGTCCGATGCCTGGTTCAACAATACGGTGCGAGGCTGGCCGGCCTGGCCGACAGCGGACAGAACATCGGCCTGGTCTTCGGATTCGACTACCGACACTTGATGAACGTTTACAGTTGGGGCGCCAAAAGCAACAACGCTCTGCCAACTCTGGAATGGCGTTTCAACGAAATCTCCGTGCCGGACGGGAGCTCGTTCAAAACAACTTTCACGATCACCCCGTTCCACAGCCTTGACAGAATTTCCGGCGCCGCACCTTCCATGGTAGGTACGATCAATTACGAGGCGGCCGACAAGCCCATTCCCTCGAGAGTTACCGCCACCGTAATCTCCGCTGCCGCCCGGGGAGCCACGGCGATCCTCCGGCACCGGCTCCTGCCGGTTGGCAACTGGCAGACCCTGTTGACAAAAGATGTGACGTTGGAAGTCGACAAGCCGCTCAGCGTCACCGCTGATTTCACGGCGAAGAGTGTTGGTACGCACGTTTTTTCACTGATCATCGAAAAGGCGGGCGAAGAACTGCTTGACCTGGAGGAGCCGATCTCGATCGGCGAGCCAAAGGACGACTATGTCCTGCGGCCCAAGGTCCAACAGCCCCGCACCGCAAATACCCGCGTCAACGTGCAGTACACATCGATGGATTACGAGACCCCGCATGTGAAGTGGGCCAGACCGTATCACCGCGGCAAGATCAAGGCGCTCGTTTTGATCGACGGACGCTACCAGCGCGAAGTCATCGAACTGGCCCAGCGCATAGACCTGGACTTTGACAGTACGTTCCTCTATCGGACAGAAGTGGGTGAGTCCCTTTCCGACTACTACGGAAAGACGACCGTCGATGACCTCGAACTCGGACTCGCAAGATTGCTGAGCGAAAATCCCGACTGGCAGGTGCTGGTTATGGCCGGCCACATGTTTCGCTATTTCAACGAAGACCAGCGGCGGCACGTCGAACAGAAAATAAAGGATGGCGCCGGCCTCGTCGTCGTGCAGCCGGACATGACGGACCCCATGCCCTCACTCTCGCCACTGCTGAGGCGGGGAGACCTGCAACCCAGGGGCGGTCAATGGACCAGGACGATAGGAGCATTTCATTACCAACGGCATCCCGTGGCGCGCGCTTCCCGATGTCGCGGAGTGGTATCCATACGAACTCGCCGAAGCGGCCGAACTGCTCGCCTCCGTGAAAGACGACCCGCTGCTGGCCATCCGCGAATACGGCAAGGGGCGTGTCGCCGCACTTTCCTACCGGTCAGGCGACGAGAGAATATCCGAGGATTCCGTCGGTATCTTCTGCGGCCTGACCCCCTTCATGACCAGTCGTCGTGCCGACGATTTCATTCCATATCCGACGTTTAATTACTACGAATACCATTTTTCTCTGCTCGCCCGGGCGATCCTGTGGGCGGCGAAGAAGGAGCCGGCGCTGCGGGTCGACAAGATCGAAGCGACGGCCGAACGTGTCACAATCAATCTGGACAACCAGGGCGGCGATCTCAGTGCCACCCTCGAAATGGCTATCACGGATAAATACGGCAACGTCCTGGCGAAACCATCGCCCGTAGCCATGCGGATTACGGCCGGCAAGAAGGCCGTCGAACTGCCGGTGCCTGTCAGCCTGGGCAGCGGTGTCAACCTCTTCGATGTGTTCCTGCGCAATGAGCAGGGGAAGATCATCAACTGGGCCTCGACATCGCTCACGGTCGTCCAGCCAACCACGATAAAACGCATCACCGAAGAGATGGCCCTGGCGCGGGCGGCGCGGCGCCCCGGGCCCGTATACCGATCTGGAAGCACAATCGATCTCGAGATCTCGCTGGGCGGAGCAATCGATCCGGGCCTCTCACTTGCGGTGAGCACGATTGACGGCTTCGGACGAATAACCGTCGCCAGGGAAATACCGGTGACGTCCGATCTTGTTCGGACATCGGTCGTGGTCGAAAATCCCCGGAGCATGATGCTGACGGTACACGCCGAGCTGGTACGGGACGAAAAGACCCTGGACATCCACGAAATCCGCGTCCCTGTCGAGTTGCCGTTGCCGCTTAAACCGCACGAAGGCGAGCCGATCCTTTTGGGCTGGAGCCTCCCTTCCTACTACGGTCTAAACAACTATCTCATTCCATCGTACTTCAAGCTGCTCTCGGAAATAGGTTTCAACGGCATCCTGGTAAGCGGGCACAGTGGTACGACGACCGCCTTCGAAAGCGCCTGGCGCAACAACATGCGGCTGCAGACGCGCGGCCCGAGCATCTACGTGGAAAGCAGC
Organism: Lentisphaeria bacterium; assembly: GCA_963580095.1. Lineage (GTDB taxonomy): Bacteria > Verrucomicrobiota > Lentisphaeria > JABSQK01 > CAJWLW01 > CAJWLW01. The sequence goes on from CAUZJQ010000258.1 coordinate 4,308, forward strand.
TCGAAAAGTACCAAGCTGGAGCTCCCGGTGCGTTACCCGACGCTGGTCAATCCGCAAGAACTGAAGGCCTGGGCAGACGGTGTGGCCCACATCCGCACGGCACCGAACACGTTCGCCATTCAGGCCGGCGACGAAGCTTCATACGGGCGGGGGGTTGACTACGACTTCTCCGATGAAAGTCTGACCGGCATGCGCGAATGGCTGCAGACCGAGTACGCCGACCTCGACGCACTGAACCGGCAGTGGGGGACCGCGTTCGAGGCGTGGGGCGACGTCGCACCGCTGACGCTGAAGCAGTCCAGGGCCCGCGGCGACCACAACTACTCGGCCTGGTCTGATCATCGGAGTTGGGGCGAAATGGTCGTGAGCGGATTCTACCGCATCCTGGGTGATGCGGTGACCAACGCGAAGCCCGGCAGTTTCTTCGGCCCCAGCGGCAACCCCGGCGTAGGCACCTACGGCGGCTATGACTTCTGGCAGTTGAGCAAAGTTCTCACCGGCCTCTGGGCCTATGGCGGGTCCGATGAATTGTCTATCTGGTCTCGTGGCAGAACCAAGATTCTGAAGTACTCGACTTTCGGCGGTGTCAACAATCAGCGCGTGCGAAATTACGGCACGCTCTTCACCGGCACCTCGGGGACGGTTGTCTGCGGCACCCAGCGCGTACCTGCCTTCGACTGGACCGACTCACGGGCCGGAGCCGGGTACCGGGCCGCGTGGATTCCCTTGAAGGCCGGCATCGGCCGCGCCATACACGAGGCGACACGGACACCGGATCCCATCGCCATTCACTATTCGAGAAACGCTTCCCGCATCGCGTACGCACTCGACCTCTCGAGTGTCTGGAAGGACACACACTGGCAAATCCGAAAGCTCTTCCAAAGTTCCGGCTTCGACCACGACTGGATTTCGTATGAGCAGCTGGAAAACGGCGAAACGGAAAACCTGAAGCTTATTTTCCTGCCGATTTCCTTCACCCTCAGCGACAGGGAGGTTGCCGCCCTCGAGAAATTTGTCCAGCAAGGTGGCGTCCTCGTCGGCGAACTCGGCATCGGTATCGCCGACGAGCACGGCAAAATCTTGTCACTACAGGAGCCAGGACGCCTGGACCATGTTTTCGGCATCACGCGGCAGGACAGCAGGATCGCACTGCGGAAGGACAAAACAGTGCCAGAACCGACTGCAACAGGTCTCGAATTCCCCGAGCTGTCTTTCAACTACCTGGAATTCGGCGTCGAGGCAGCGTCTGCGGAGATTCTTTCGAAGGCCAATGAGAACAAGGTGCCAATCGCCTTCGTCAATTCCTACGGCAAAGGCCTCGCAGTCTACCTCGCCTGCGACTTGACGACGAGTTATTTCCTCGCCAACGGCGCGCGCGGTATCGGCAACAATGCGAAATACAGCGCCGCGACAGAAGCGTTTATCACCAGCCTCTGCGCCACAGCCGGAGCAACGCCGCAGCTCGGCATCGAGACCGACAGCGGCGAACCCGTGCCGTTCACCCGGACGGTCATGTTCACGCAGGGCGAAATCAAGTATTTCGGCATTTTACGCGAGCACCGGCTGGCCAAGGATTTCGCAACCGACCCGGTACAGGTGACGCTAACCTTTCCGGGCAAGGGCCATGTCCGCGAGCTTTTCTCCGACACCGACTACGGCTTCACCGACAAAGCGGAGACGATCTTGAAACCCACCACGGTCCTGCTCTACTGCTGGGTACCCTATCGGGTAGAGGGAATCGACTTGAAGCTCTCCAAGCGGAACGCGGCCCCCGGTGAAGTCATCTCCTATACTATCGCCCTCAACGCCGCTGTCCCGTTGAGCACGCACACCCTTCACCTGAAGTTGATCGATCCGGATGGGGAATTGTCGAAACCCTATAGCCGCAACATCACCGCCGGGACAGGCAAGGCGGAGGGCCTCATTCCCCTGGCTCTCAACGACAAGAAGGGCATCTGGAAAATCGAACTCAAGGACGTAACCAGCGGCAGGA
>CAUZJQ010000259.1:0-6277 GCA_963580095.1 Lentisphaeria bacterium
GTAACAGGCCGGAGAAAAACAGGCAACCGCCGACCGGTAGCGGCACAGCAGTTACAGGATGTTCAGAATCGTGAATGCGATAGGCATCCTTGTCACAGATCTGCCAGTCGCGCCGCTGAAAGTGAAGGATCGGCCCGAGCCGGTGCCCACCGGATAATACACGCATGCAGCCGTTCTCGATGGTGGCCTCGTCGAGGGCGATCCAGATAGCGACCACCGGCGTGTCGGTCGGGATGTCGAAGTAGGCGCAGTCCTGGTGCCACGGCTTCTCACGACCCTTCAGTGGTGGCTTGCTAAGGGCCATGTCCTGGAACATGTGCGGCTTGCCGCCGATCAAGCGCGAGACGACACCGAGTACGTCAGGATCGAAGGCGATATCGTGCAGGCGCGGCTCGTAGTCGACGAAACGCGCCAGTTTGCGCAGGGCGAGCCGGCGCTCGGCAACGGTGAGTTCTTCGATGCGGTCGGCAACGGCAGCTTCGAACTGGCAGCCCTTGTAGCCGGGCACATCGCCGGCAACAAGCTGTTCCCATCCGTCGATGGCGGCGGCGATTCGGTCTGGACTGAAAACGGATTTCACGGCCATGAAACCGCGCTTGTGAAAGGCCTCGATCTGCGCCTCGTCGATACTTGCCAGATCGGCTAAAGGCGTCAGTACTTGTTGATGGTTGTACAGATCTGGCGCATGCATTTCCGTGCTGGCGAGATCGGCGACACCGGCCTCGGTGGCGTTGGCGAATTGCAATTCGATTTCGGAAGCTGCACTCAAGAAATTGTCGGCTTCCGGGCAGCACCGATTTCCAGGATACGTGAATCCGGCAGGCGTGCCAGAGGTGAATAGGCGGGGTGCTCGGGGCCCAGGGTCTGGTATTTGTCGTTGTGCTTCGTGTTGTAGCAGCAGATCAATGTCCAGCGGGCGTTTTCGGAGCGGTTGCGATCGGAGCGGTGCAGCAGGTTGCAATGGAAGAACAGCCCGTCTCCAGGCTCGAGCTCCGCGTAGACGACCTGCAGTTTGTAGAAGTCGATCAGGGCCTGGACCCTTTCCATGTCGGCACCGCTCTGGTCACCGACAGTGCCGTGCCCGATTCGGCCGCATTTGTGTGATCCCCGCAGCACCTGCAGGCAGCCGTTTTCGCGGTTGGCACGATCGACTGCGATAGCAACGCTGATCATGTCGGGAAACATCACATGCTGATTCTCATACCAGTACCCGTAGTCCTGATGCCATTCCCAGGCACCGCCGACCCGAGCTTCTTTGAGCATCATCTTGTGGTGGAAATGGTAGACCTCGTCGCTCATCAGCTGCTCAGCAGCGGCGACCATACGTTCGTTGGCGGCAAAGGCGCTGTAGACGTTGTCCGAGATGTCATTGGCCATCAGTACTTTGCTGGCAACTCCTTCCGCGTCCAGGCGTTGGGACGACGCGCCCATCGCCGTATCGGCGAGGGCCATCTCATGCAGGATTCCGATCTGCTCACTGGAGAAAAGCTGGGGTACTATGATGTAGCCGTCTGCTTCAAATGCAGCGGCTTGCTCGGCTGTAAGAATGGGAGAATTGTTGTCCATAGGGATACTTTAGACTGTTTTGGATACACCGCAAGTCAATGCAAGCCATAGCAACTGTGGTTTATTTCGAGCCATTGACACGGAGTAGGGTCGCCACTTGAGTCGGATTAGCAGGGCGGAAAAATGATCCTACCGGCGAATATGATATTGACAAACATCTGCTGGATCAAATCGCCAGGATGCGGGATGGCATGTGTGGTTATCTCGATGGCTGATTTGCGGCGCATCCGACCTTCTATTCTTACTCTGCGTTATCCCCCGGCCTGAGCCTACCCCATTCCAAAAAAGTTCATTGCCCGATTTGGGGTGTACTGATTGCACAGTAATTTATCCGTCAATAACCGGGGATGCCGAATGACAAGACACGAACAATATGAACGGGATGGCTTCATCCCGTGTATTGATATGTTGACTGCTGAGGAGACAGCGCAACTGCGGGTCGACTTCGATGCGCTCGAGGCGGACATGGGCAAGGAAGTATCGCAGATCGGCATTATCTCCCGGGAGCACGAGCTCGAGTTCCTGTGGCGCCTGGCGACGCATCCGAAGATCCTTGATGCGGTCGTGAGCGTCTATGGCGAAGATTTGTTGATGATCGGTACCCACGTGTTCTGCAAATACTCGGCCGAGGCCGTGGGGAAGTCCGCCTATGTCGCCTGGCACCAGGATGTTACATACTGGGGGTTGCGCCCGCCTAAAGCAATTTCGGTGTGGTTGGCGATCGATGATGTCGATGAAGAAAACGGCGCAATGCTGGTTATCCCGTGTACCCACACGCAAGCCTGTGAGCACGGCAAGAGCGATGACGATGAGAATCTGTTGTCGGTCAATCAGGCGATAGACGATGGTGCCCTCGATGTCGACACAGCCGTGCCGATCATACTGAAGGCCGGGCAACTCTCACTGCACGATGGATTGCTGGTGCATGGATCGCGCCCGAATCATTCCGGCCGCCGCCGTGCCGGATTGACGATTCGCTACACAACTCCCGATGTGGTGCCGGTTCAGGACTCCAATAAGCGGGTGGATTGGCAGCCTGTTCTGGTGCATGGCGAAGATCGCTACGGCAACTGGTCGCTGAAACCTGCACCGGTGTTCGGTTGAAGAATTGGCAGGGAAAGGCCTCCAGCCCACAGACGCGATTTTGAATCCAGCAACTCATCTAAGACATCGGCCACTACTGCCCTCCAAGCTTCGACATTGCTGATAGTTCCAGGAAGATCCAGTGAAAACGGTTTGGAGCCTTGATCAGGCGATTGTCGATGATTTTGCGGTCGTCCCACACGAAGCCCGTCAACATCGCCGGGATATAGGTGGCCAGTGCTGGCGCGACAAGTGCCGGACGTTCGCGTGACGTGGTAGGTGCTGTTTGGCGTTGTACTTTACGACACAACACGGATGAATCGATCCGATCCCGAAAAGGTTTTCCCGAGGAAATATGAACGTTACCAGCATGCGAGCCGTCGACCGCTGGCTCGGTGTGCCCGTGTGTGCCGCCCTGAGCCTGATTGCCCGGTTTACCCGATATCCTTACGCCACTGCTGCGCGTACACCCCGGCGCCTGCTGTTCGTCAAACTGGCTGAACAGGGCTCGACGGTGCTGGCGCACGCGGCGATCAGCCGTGCCGTCGAACTGGTCGGTGCCGACAATGTTTATTTTCTTTGCTTCGAGGAAAACCGATTTATCCTCGACACCATGGACCTCATTCCCGCCGAGAATATTGTCACGGTGCGCCACACCTCCCTTCTGACCGCTTGTATCGACGGGGTCGGCGCGGTCCGGCGCCTGCGCCGCTGCCGCTTCGATGCCGCGATCGACCTGGAATTCTTTGCCCGCGCAACTGCCGCCATCACATTCCTCTGCGGGGCTCGCGTGCGTGTCGGTTTTCACGGCTTCGGTGGTGCCGGCCCTTACCGCGGCAATCTGATGACGCACCCGCTCATCTTCAACCCCCACCTGCACACGACGGAGACCTTCCTGTCGATGGTCGAAGCGTCCCGGGTCCCACACACCGACATGCCGCATTTCGCTTATGTGCCGACTGAGACCAAAGTGGAGATGCCGCAGTTTCGGCCCGCTGCTGAAGAGCTCGAGGCGATCGACCGGATTCTGCGCGGTCATTGCGGAGATCGCAACTGCCGGCCCTTGGTCCTGCTGAACGCCAATTGCAGCGACATATTGCCGCTGCGACGTTGGCCGGAGCAACGCTATTGTGAGCTGGCTGGAAAATTACTCGAGCGTTTTCCTGATCTGCACATTGCATTTACCGGGGCTCCCGATGAACAGGCGGCAACAGATGCATTGGCGGCGGCGGTCGATGCGGACCGTTGTTTCAGTGTCGCTGGGCAAACGTCGTTGCGCCAGCTCATGACCTTATACTCGATCGCTGATGTGCTGGTCACCAACGACAGCGGCCCGGCGCATTTTGCCGCGCTGACCGAGATCGATGTCATCACTTTGTTTGGACCGGAGCATCCGAAACTGTTTGGCGCGCGGGGCCCTCGCAGCCACGTTTTCTGGGAGGGTATCGCCTGCAGTCCGTGTGTCAATGCCTACAACAACCGGACGTCTCCGTGCCAGAACAACGTGTGTCTGCAGCGGATCGATGTCGATCGCGTTTTCGATAAAGTCTGTGAGATCCTGGCACGGCGTGTATGAAATGCTTGGAGCGCCTGAGCCACCGCCGTCAGGCGGGACATCAGTCTACTGGCCGACGACGTCTTTGAAGAGTTCCATATTGTTTTCGAGATTGTATTTCAGCGCCATGAACTCGGACGCCGCGACGAGGAAGCGAGTGCCCTGGTCATGGCGTTTTTTCATCCCATCACGGTCGATGGCGATAGTGCCGAGCGTCTTGCCATGGGCCGCGGTTGCGGCAGCGACTCGCTCGATGGATTCGTCTATGGACAATACCGGCCCGGTTGCTTTGCCGATGCGCAACCCCAGATCGCCGGCTCCCACGAGCAGGATGTCGATGCCTTCGACGGCGGCTATGGAATCGGCATTCTCGACTGCCAGCGGTGTTTCGATCTGGGCGCAGATGAACGTTTCACGATTGGCGTCGTCGGTGTAGTTCTCATCGGCGTTCAAGGTGAAGTTGCAATCGAGCCCGGCCGCATCTATGCCGCGGTTGCCGAGCGGCGGGAACTTGAGGTATTGCACCGCACGCTCCGCCTGTTCAGGGGTGTCGATCATTTGCAGCATGGTGCCGGCGGCGCCGTCTTCCAGGCAGCGGTTCAGCTTTGTCGGTTCGTGCGACGGTGAACGGATCATCAGATCAATGTCCGCCAGGTGACAGAATGCTGCCAGGGCCTGCGTTTCCCGCTGATCCATGGCTCGGTGTTCGAGATCGAGCCAGATGCAATCATAGCCGTAATGAGCTGCCAACGTTACGTACGGTGGGTGGAAGTGGCCCAGGCCTACTACCGCCACCGTTTTCCCGGCGCGTATTTTCTCGAGCGTCTTGCTGCGTCTCACTATATCTCTCCAATTGTGTCGTTGTTTCTTTCAACCTCGGCTGACAAGGTATTGCGCAAATCGCAATGAACAAGCTCCGGTTTGTAGGCGTAGTTATCGTCGTTCGCCAGTCCCTGCTCGATCTGCCGTTTCTCTTCTTCGATAAAATTCCGGATGGCCTCCGCCAACGGGCCCTCGCGCAGCCAGTGGGCGCTGCGGGTGACGACCGGTGAGTAGCCGCGTTGGATCTTGTGCGGTCCCTGGGCGCCGGCCTCGACAAAGCTCAGCCCCTGGTCGATTGCGTACTCGATCGCCTGATAGTAACACAGCTCGAAGTGTAGAAACCGCACGTGCTCGGTGCAGCCCCAATAGCGCCCGTACAACGTTGTGTCCGAACGGAAATGGATCGCGCCGGCGAACCATTTGCCGGCGCGCCCGGCCAGAATCAGCACAACCCGGTCGGGCATCGTCTCGAACAGCGTTTGGAAAAATTCACGCGTCAGGTAGTCAGAAGCGTACTTGCGGTCGACCGTGGTCAGGTAAAACTCGTACATCACGTCGGCGTGGGCCGCAGTCAGGGCGGTACCGGACAGAACCTCGATGTCCAGGTGCTCATCGACGATGGATTGGCGTTCGCGGAGGATCTCGCGCCGCTTCTTCCGTTTCAGCGTAGCCAGAAAATCGTCGAATCCGTTGTACCCATGGTTCTCCCAATGAAACTGGACGCTGTGACGGATGCTGAAATCGGCCTCCTCGTATTCCGGTACCTCGGCGGCGGGAATGAAGAGGTAGTGGAGCGACGAGCATTTCGCTTGGTCCGCCAGCGACAGCGTTGCACCGATCAGCGCCTGCTTGACTGGCGTCGGTTGGGCCTGCGGATGCACCAGCAGTCGTGCACCGGTAGCCGGTGTGAACGGCACTGCGACGGTGAGCTTCGGATAGTAGTCGAAGCCGTACCGCTGATACGCCTCGGCCCAACTCCAGTCGAAGATGTACTCGCCGTAGCTGTTGGTTCGCAGATAGACGCAGGAGGCCCCGACCAGAAGCTCGCCGTCGATGATCGTGACATAGCTAGGATGCCAGCCGGTGCGGTGGCCCAGACAGTCGCTGGTTTCGAGCGCTTTCAGGAACCGGTAATCGTGAAACGGCGAGCCATCGTCGACCAGTTGCTGCCATTGTTTTTCGCAGATGCTGGTGATCGTGTCGTGGACTCGGGCTTTCATGAGCTGTCAGGTTGATGGCGCGGTGTATTTC
>CAUZJQ010000260.1:0-6228 GCA_963580095.1 Lentisphaeria bacterium
TGCTGCCGCCGGAATAGCACTCGGGTCGCAGTGCATTTTTCCGATGGCGAGAATCTCGTTGGCCTTTGTGAGGGAGAAGGTCGAGTTGCAGGTTAGCGGTGGTCTTTTTGTATGCACGCGATCGTTGGAGTACCTTCTCCAGCCGCATTTCATATGCACCACCAGCCGCAATTAAATGAAGCATTTTCTTCTTTCCACCTTCATGATTTTCACGGCGATGATCGCTGATGCGGCAACTGCGGAGTTGCCCGCTAAGCCGAGCCTGGTCGCCTATTGGAACTTCGACGATGACAGCGCCATGGATTTCTCCGGCAACGGCCATGACGGCTCGACGGGCACCGGCACCATTACCTTCCGGGTGCGCCTATCGAACAGCAAAGACCGGCAAATGATCTTGGCGGTTTGCGATGATATCGGGAGCAGCTTCCACGTTGCGCGGCGCAATGGGGAGTTGCGGATCGCCTACGCCGGAGAGGTTTCCACGTCCGTTGAAACCGGTTGTCAAATGTTGTCGGACACCTGGTACACGGTGGTCGCTACCGAGGACGGGGCCGTTGGCTGATCCATTTGGATAGCGGCAGATGGTGGGGCCCAGTCAACCCGGAACTGTCGGGGAACACGCTCGGCTTTACCAGTTTCCTCAAACCTTACTGAATTGAGCTTGGTGGCCTGTATGTTGACGGGCTGAGCATGGACGGTCAGTTTGAGAACGTCACGGTCTGAAATGAGGTGCTCAGCCAGGAGAGGATTGACAAGATTTTTGCCGGCGGGATCTATGACGATGCGGACGGGGCAATCAACCTGGAGAATCCTTATACCATATTGAAACATGGCGGCTTTGTCATAAAAAAAAGCTATTAAACTAACATCACAACAGAGAAGAACAGGCCATGTTAACCCGCAAACCAACCTCCAGACTGGGCGCTTTGGCGCTTGCATTCATATGCCTGACCACCCCCCTGATGGCTGTGACCGTATTGGTCGAGCATTCGGACGCTTTGGCATGGGAGGGACATGCTACGTATCCCGGGTTTGCCTTTGCCCCAGTGACCCCCGAGTCCGACGAAAACATCCTTCACGCCGAATTCGACGTCAATATCGCCGGCCTTACGGATGGTGGCATATTTTCGCGCTGGCTCGACGCCGCGTGGAATGAAGGCAACAATGAATGGATGAACATGTTTAACTGGTACGCTTGGGATCCTGTCATGGTATTGGGAGCAACGATTTGGTCGCCGACACACCGGCTCAAAGGCAACACCGACGCCACGCAGAAGACGCACACGTGGCACTGCTCCGCGACCCTCGACATGGGTTCAACGCCGAAAACACACAGCATCACAGTCAGCGACACCGAAGGTGATGGCGAGTACAGTTTTACGTGGACCTCGAATGATATCGAAGATGGCTCGAAAGCAACGAGTATCGGTTACATCCAGTGGGAACTCCAGAGCGCTATAGGCAGTGAGCCACCGCCGACTGTGAATAACGTCCTGGTCGTCAAGTACGCATCCGACGAGACTGGCACCTGGCGTGCTGAACCTGAGGTCGTCGCATTGGTCGGCCCGCAAGACCCTGCGGGTGCCGCGGCGCCGCGAGGTCCGACGTTGGTCGATGTCACCAGCCTGATGGGGATCACCGGGACGGGTTCTTCGGCGGCCTGGGGTGACTACGACAATGATGGTTGGGTCGACCTTTTTGACGGCCGTCTTTGGCACAATACGCTGGGTTCCAGCGGTGAGGGCTTTGAGCAAGTCGAGATGCCGGCGACCGGAGCTGGGATCTGGGCCGACTATGACAATGACGGTTTTCTCGACCTGTACGTGATCCAGCAGCACAAGCTGGTGCGCTTCGATGGCGAGAAGTTCGTGGACGTCTCCAGCCTGCTGCCGCCAAAGCAAATCATGCGCAGCTATGCCGCCACCTGGGGTGACTTCAACGGCGACGGTTTTGTAGATCTCTATATCACGGGATTCGAAACTGTCAGCCACGCCGCCCCGATCTACGATATCATCCTGAACAACGAAGCCGGCAAAGGCTTCAAGCACGTTTGGAATGCCCGGTGGAAGTATGCTGGGCGCGGTGTTACAATCGCCGATTACGACGAGGACGGCGATACAGATATTTATGTCTCGAACTACCGGTTGCTGCCCAACTATATGTGGCGTAACAACGGCAGTGGCGGCTTCCACGACATCGGGGCGCATAACGGCACCAGCGGCGACGGCGCCGGTAAGGCGTGGGGGCATACCATCGGTTCCTGCTGGGGTGATTTGGACAACGATGGGCACATTGACTTGTTCGTTGGCAATTTCAGTCACGCGCCGGCGTATCAGGACCGCTGCAAGTTCTATCGCAATCTAGGGCCCGAAGGCGATTACGGTTTCGCCGACCTGAGCGGCGAGGTCGACTTTCGTTGGCAGGAATCGTACGCATCTCCCGCACTCGGCGATGTCGACGGTGACGGGTTTCTCGATGTGGTAATCACGACGTACTATTCCGGTGACAAGGCAATGATGGTAGCGAACCGCTCGGCGGACCTTGCGACGGTACGTCCCACCAACCTGTCGCACGACCAATCCCCCATCGGAAAGTGGACGTTTGCCGAGGTGACAGAAGATGTCGGTATAGTTGCCTCTCGGACCTCGCAAGCGGCGTGGGCAGATTTTGACAACGACGGTGATCTCGATCTGATGCTGGGCGGCAAACTGCTGCGCAACGAAATGCCGGCGAGACGGTGGCTCAAGGTGAAACTCGACGCGCCTTCGACAGCTGAGGGGAAGCTTGTGAACCGTGCTGCCATTGGCGCCACTGTTCGCGTCCACGTTAATGGCTGGGTCCTGACACGTACCGTGGAGGGCGCTACCGGCCAAGCGAACCAGAACGACCTGACGCTGCACTTCGGCCTCGGCGATTACAATGGCACAGTCGACATTGAGGTTGCCTGGCCTGACGGCAGCAAGCAGAAAACGACAGCGGAGGTTGACCGTCTGGTGAGGATTGCCAAAGGCGAAATGCGCCGGTTGTAAGTGTTGGGGGCCTACTGCATGCCCGATCCCCTGCACCGTCGCCGACGGCAGGACGTGTTCCAGATCGATGCCATCACATCCGGTCGTCTCTTTGTTCTCCGGCGTAAGTAAGAAAGGACCCGGATTGCACAGACGGCTGGGATTTATAAACGCAAAGGGAAAATGCCATGCCTGTTACCAGAGCCGAAGAACTTGATATCGACCGGAGTGACTCGGGTGTTGCCGCAATGCGGTTGGTCAACAGCCAGCAGGGTGCCACCACGATGACCGCTGGCGTATCGATATTTGAACCCGGGGCAGCGATACTCCTGCACACTCACCCGTGTGAGGAGACCGTGATCATTCTTGATGGCACTGCGGTCGCGTATGTCGACGGCGAGCGATTCGATCTCAACAGGTACGACACGACAATTATGCCGCCCGGAGTTCCGCATCGTTTCGTGAACGAGTCCGACAAACCGATGACCATTGCATATTTCTATCCGTTGGTCGATGCGCCCAGATACCCGGTCGGCGGGAAGGCAAGCCAGGCATGAAAATGCCGGCACATGTGTTTTTTTTACAGTGTCCGTTTTGGTAAGTAGTAACATAACAATAGCTGCAAAAAAGTGCGAAAATGGGAAGGTTTTTATGTTGCGGTTGGAGCTTTAAATTAGCATTATGAGCAACATTGACCATGAGGATGCGATTGCACATCTTCGGGAGCACGGATACGTGGTCCTGCCGGACGTGCTGGGCACTTCTGAATTGGAAAGTTTACATTCACAGTTCGAGGACGTGACTGCTGCCGAGAGGGAGAGCCCGTTTCTGGGTGGCCTCAGCCAACACCCGGGGGCGCACGCTGACGACGCCGCTATTGAGGCGTTCCTGGCCGGGAGTTACGACATCAGCGCGGCAGAACTGGAGCGTCTCATGCATCGGATCCGGTGCACCCGGACAGAGCAGTTGGAAACGCCGTGGCCGGTCGATATTGCCGCGGTGAATAAGCTGTTTATGCATCTGCCGACGTTATTTGACAACGACAACTCGCAGCGGATCTGGAATGTCCTCAATAAGATCGAGGCGGCACATCTCGTTGAGCAACCTGATGTGCTTGGTCTCGTGCATGAAGTGCTCGGGGAGGATTGCGTCTTGTCCGACTGCAGCGGTTCGAGCATCGGCGCACACACCGAGGGCGGCGCCTGGCACGTGGACGTGCCACTCGGGCAGTTGCCGGAGCCGCTGCCGGATTTTCCACTGACGACGCAGAACGCCTTTATGCTCGACGACTTCACCGCGCACAACGGGGCAACACGGGTCGTCCCCGGCAGCCACCTTACCCGGCGCAAGCCGCGATGGACTGAAGACGGCGTCGATGGCGAAATTACACTGACGGCGCCAGCTGGGTCGGTGGCCATCTGGCTTTCGAATACCTGGCACCGCTCCGGCCCTAACGAAACAGACGCACCGCGTCGCGCCATCCTGTGCTATTACTGCCGCTCCTGGATAAAGCCTTTCAATGACTTCCAAGGTAGCATTCCTGCCGAAAAGGCAGCGACATTTTCGACGAGGCTTCGATATCTTCTCGGCTACTCGGGAGCTCCACCCGTGCGAGGGTAATGGCGTTTGCGGCCGCTGATTCAGTGAAGCCAGTCTCCGTTGCCGCCGATCGTCAGCTATTCGCCGTTCCACCCTTGAAGGCACCGTTGAAGTGCCCGCGCTTGACTTCGAGGTGACCGTCCATATAGCCGATGCAGTTTCTTCATAATCGGCGTGGGCGTTAGTGAGTCGATTGATCGAAAAAGATAAAAAAAAGCCTGCTTTGGGGTGGTAGCGTTTTAGAAGGAGAACCAAACACCGTTAATGAAATGCTGTACCCATTGCTCGAGGGGGCCGCGGCGTCTTTCCACGTGACCATCGCCATACAGTGCGTTGGTGTCGATGAACGGTGAATACGTGTAATTCGTCCCCGCGCCGCTGTGTCGACTGACATCCGGCCAGGCAGGCACGGCCGTAGAGCCGCTGGAGTTTTCGTCCGACACGAGAATAGCCTTCGGATCATCGATTCTGAACGGCGTACCGTCCGGTGTGTCGGTGTTGTTCCAGGCGTTTGTGCCGGGTACCCAATTGAACGCCATGGCATAGCCCACGTTCGAATAGGTGTCATACGGCGGTGACCCGGTATAGAAGTACTCGTTGTACGGTGCACTTCCGCCCGTGCTGTCCTCTGGGGAGACGCCCTGAGAGAGCGGGCACCAATAGAATTTTTTGTCGCCCCCCGCCATTTCGACGAAGACGTCCCTGGTATCGGGGTATGGTTCGACCGTGTTGTGTAGCAATGAGGTATTGGTGCCGCCGGGCGGCGGGTATGAGTTGTAATTGCCAGAATAGATTGCTAGCGCCAGACCCATCTGACGCTCCTGGTTGGAACAGAGAATCACCTTTGCACTGCGCTTGGCCAGATTCAGCGACGGCAGCAGCATGGAGGCGAGGATCGCGATGATCGCGATGACCACCAGCAATTCGATGAGGGTAAAACCGCGCGAATGTATCTTTGGTTTGCGGGCATTTTTCATGTCATAGTTTTCCAGAAGCTCGCTTTGGACGGATTTATTTATTTCCTTCCGCCATAGAGAAAAAGCGCTGCGTAACCGAAAGGGGGTGGCAAGAGATCATGCGGGTATGGTGTGTTTTTGTTTAAGATCCTGGGACTATGGGGGGGGGATGACCACGGGTAGCCGAGTACCTTATCCTGTGTTTCAGGTTGGGGCGATATGGAAAGACGAAAGTATTTGGACAGTCGATTCTTTTTACCTTTTGACCTTTTCCACTCGGCCTATTATTATTGCACCATGAAACTCGGCGTTATCTCACAGAATTTACTGCACTTCGATACGACGGAGGAAGGGTTGGCATATGCCCGCGACCTCGGTTTCAACGCGGTCGAAGTCGGTGCATGCGGATTGTGGAACAACAGTTTTTGCAGGACGGAATCATTGATCAGGGATCCCGGCGAGATCAGTCGCTGGCAGGATCAATTTGCTAGTTATGGCCTCGAAGTCAGTGCGCTTGGCGGTCATGGTGCACCGTTGACTCCGGACAAGGATGTCGCCGACCAGTATTCCCGCGAGTTCCGTACGGCTTGTCAGTTTATGGAGAAGGCGGACGTGAAACGTATGACGCTCCTGGCCGGTCTGCCGGAAGGGGCGGAAGGCGACCA
>CAUZJQ010000261.1:0-6223 GCA_963580095.1 Lentisphaeria bacterium
TCACAGGCGTCGTCGAAGGTATCGAGGTTGCACGGAGTCCGGCCATGGCCGGGCAAGTCGATGGCGATACAGCAGCAGCCATCGGAGAGATGTGCGATGGTATCGCGCCAGTCGTCTGAGCTACCGAGGAATCCGTGCAGAAAAACAACGGCCGGCGGCCGTGTCATTCGCTGTCGGTATCGGCATCCGGCTCATTGGTGGCGGAGCCGTCCGTGTCACCTGCTTCCGGTACCTCTTCGATCACGGCTTCTTCGGACGGTGCTTCGTCGACTGCGGCTTCTGCGTCGTCGCCGATGTCATCGTCGTCCTTCAGATGGCCGATGAGGGAGATGCCGGTGACTTTGTCCTTGCGGCGTAAGTCAATGACTTTGACGCCCTGTGAGGTCCGGCCAATCGTCCGGACCTCGTTGGTACTGATGCGGACCATCTGGCCGCTGACCGTTGTCATCATGATCTCGTCACCCTGCTCGACCAGGAGGCCGGAGGTGACGCGGTCGTCGTCTTTGAGTTTTATGCCGGTGACGCCTTTGCCGCCGCGTTTGGTGAGGCGATAGCCGCCGGTCTCTTTGTCCTGGTCGGCAATACCGGTGCCGATGTTGCTGCGTTTGCCCATGCCACCTGCCGTGACGATGAGCAGGTCGGCGCCTTTTTCGGTGACGCACATGGCTACAACGTTGTCGTTGTCGCGACCGAGCCGGATGCCGATGACACCTTTGGTGACGCGGCCCTGGGGCCGGGCGCCTGCTTCGGAGAAGCGGCATACCATGCCGCGGGAACTGATCAGCATGACTTCCTGGCTGCCGTCGGTGAGCTTGACATCGATCAGGTCGTCTTCCTCAGCGATTTCGACAGCGCGGATGCCGGCGCGGCGCAGATTCTTGTACTCAGAAAGGCGCGTTTTCTTGACCATGCCGTTGCGGGTGGCGAACAGCAGGTACTGGTCGTCGATATCGAGGGCCTGGACGGTAAGCATGGAGCGGATCTGCTCGTCCGGTTCGACATCAATGAGATTGATTATGGCTTTGCCGCGAGCATTGCGCTGGCCCTCGGGGATCTCGTACACTTTGAGCCAGTGCATGCGGCCTTTGCTGGTGAAGAAGAGGATGTAATCGTGCGTACAGGCGCTGAAGACGTGTTCGACAAAGTCCTCTTCCTTGGTCTGCATGCCGATGACACCCTTGCCGCCGCGATGCTGGGTGCGGAAGACATCGGCACTCTGGCGTTTGATGTAGCCGGTGTCGGACACGGTGATGACGCAGATGGACCGGGTGATAAGGTCCTCGATGTTGATTTCGTTATCGCCGGCGATGATATCGGTCCAGCGCTCGTCGTTGTACTTGTCACGGACTTCGATGAGTTCATCCTTGACGACGCCGAGCAGGAGGTCGCGGCTGTCGAGCAATTCTTTGAGGTGCAGGATGCGGAGCATCATTTCATCGTACTCTGCCTGGACGTCTTCCATCGCCAGCCCGGTGAGCTGGTGCAGGCGCATTTCGAGGATGGCGTTGGTCTGTCTCTTCGACAGATCGAACCGCTCCATCAGCTTTTCCGCAGCGTCGTCGCGGGTGCGCGACTGGCGGATGATCTTGATCACCTCGTTGATGTTGTCGATGGCGATCAGCAGGCCTTCGAGGATATGGGCGCGGGTCTCGGCCTTCTCGAGCTCGAACCGGCAACGCCTGGTGATGACCTCGTAGCGGTGGTCGATATAGGCCTGCAGAATCTGGCTGAGATTCATCGTGCGCGGCCGGTTGCCATCGACGACGAGCAACTGGGCACCGAAACTGGTCTGGAGCGACGACATCTTGAAGAGTTGGTTCAGGACGATATTGGCGACGGCGTTCTTCTTGATGTCGATGACAATGCGGATGCCTGCGCGGCTGCTGGATTCGTCGTTGAGTCCGGAGATGCCGGTGATCAATTTTTCATTGACCAGCGCGGCGATCTTCTTGACCAGCGTTTCTTTGTTAAGCGCGTATGGGATCTCGGTGACGATGATCCGTTCGCTGCCGCTCTTGGTCTCTTCGATCTCGGCCTTGGCGCGGATGGTAATGATGCCGTGTCCGGTTTCATAAAGCTGGATAATGGGCTGAATGCCGATAATCGTGGCGCCGGTCGGGAAGTCCGGGCCCTGAATGTGCTGCATCAGTTCCTTGACGGACGCCATCGGGTTGTCGATCAGGTGGACCGTGGCGTTGATGACTTCAGTCAGGTTATGCGGCGGAATATTGGTGGCCATGCCGACGCCGATACCGGTGGAGCCCATGACCAGGAGGTTGGGGAAGCGCGCCGGCAGTACGGACGGTTCGCTATTGACCTCGTCGAAGGTAGGCACCATGTCGACGGTGTCTTTTTCCAGGTCGGCAAGCAGTTCTTCGGCGAGTTTTTGCAGGCGGCATTCGGTGTATCGGTAGGCCGCGGCGGAGTCGCCGTCGATACTGCCGAAGTTGCCCTGACCGTCGACCAGGGGGTAGCGCATCGAAAAGTCCTGGGCCATGCGCACGAGCGTGTCGTAAACGGAAGAGTCGCCGTGCGGGTGATAATTGCCGATGACTTCACCGACGACTTTGGCGCATTTGGTGTAGGACCGTCCATGGTTCAGGCCGAGCTGGCGCATGGCGTAGAGGATGCGTCGGTTGCCCGGCTTCATGCCGTCACGGACGTCGGGGATCGCCCGGCCGACATTGACACTCAGCGAATACTGCAGATACGCCGAGTGCATGATGTCTTCGATATTCGCCGGAAAATCGTTGCTTTTCAGTGTCGGGTTGTCATCCATGATAGTCCTTCAGGTGGTGGCCAAGCCTCAGAGTACGGTCGCAGGCGGAACGTTCAGATATCCAGATCTTTGACAGTGGCGGCGTAGCGTTCGATGTATTCTCGGCGCGGCTCGACGACATCTCCCATGAGTAGAGAGAAAATACGTTCGGCTTCGAAAGCGTCTTCCATGGTGACCCTGAGCATCTTACGATGCGTCGGGTCCATAGTGGTTTCCCACAACTGGTCGGCATTCATTTCCCCGAGACCCTTGTAGCGCTGAATCTGGATGCCCTGTTTGCCAGATTTCTTGATCTGCTCGATCAGGTCCATGATGGAGAGTGCGCTGATCGTGTTCTCTTCGCCGTCGCGCACCATTTGGAACAACGGCTGACCGTTGCCGAACAGATCGGCGGTGGAGAGATTGTACGCTTCGAGCTGCTTTGCTATGTCGTCGAAGAGGTTGGCCTCGAGGATTCGTGACACCTCGATGGCTGACTGCAGTATTTTCTCCCGCGCTAGCTCGGCCTGCTCGTCGGCCTCGGCCTCGGCCTCTTCCTCGCCTTCGGCGGGCGGCAACGATTCCGTGCGTGGCGCCAGGATTTCACTGATTTGCTCGATGTACTCGGTCTCTTCGTTGTCGGAATAGACGTAATGTTCGGACAGCGTGCCGTCCGCCATGCGCACCGAGATCCGGGCGATGGGGAAGGAGCCGGTCTCGGGAAGGCGTGCCGCGATATAGGATTCCGGCTCGATACCATGGCGGATGAGGCTGACGAAGAGGAAGTTGATTTCATCCACGAGCTGGACCAGACCCTTGATGGTCTCGATGGGGATGTGGGACTGGCCGTTCGAACTGTGAGAGATGGTCAAGTCTTCGATGGCTTGTCCGATGAGGAACTTGTCGAGTTGTCCCTCGGTCTCGATGTATTCTTCGCGTTTGCGGCGCTTGACCTTGAACAGCGGCGGCTTGGCGATGTAGATGTGTCCTTCCTCGATGAGCGGTTTCATCTGGCGGTAAAAGAAGGTGAGCAGGAGGGTCCGGATATGTGAGCCGTCGACGTCGGCGTCCGTCATGATGACGATGCGGTGATAACGCAGTTTGTCGATGTTGAATTCGTCGGCGCCAATGCCGCAGCCGATGGCCGTGATCAGTGCCTGAATCTCGTTGTTGCGCAGCACTTTGTCGAGTCTTGCTTTTTCGACGTTAAGCAGCTTGCCGCGGATTGGCAGGATCGCCTGGAAGCCGCTGTCGCGGCCCTGTTTGGCGGAGCCGCCGGCGGAATCCCCCTCGACGATGTAGATTTCGCATTTGGCGGGATCGCGTTCGGAGCAGTCGGCAAGTTTTCCGGGCAGTGAAAATCCATCGAGGGCGCCTTTGCGCTGGGTCAGTTCGCGGGCGCGTTTGGCGGCTTCGCGGCCGCGGGCGGCGAGCAGGGTTTTGTCGACGATGAGGCGGGCGACTGCCGGGCTCTCTTCCAGGTAGGTCCCGAACTGTTCGTTGACGATCTGCTCCATAATGCCGCGCACTTCGCTGTTGCCCAGCTTGGTTTTCGTCTGTCCCTCGAACTGCGGATCCTTGACCTTGACGCTGATGACGCAGCAGAGGCCTTCGCGCACATCGGTGCCGGTGACGGATTTTTCATTCTTGAGACTGGGGACAGTCTTCATGTAGTTGTTGATCGTCCGCGTCAATGCGGCCTGGAACCCCGAAAGATGGGTGCCGCCCTCAAACGTATTGATGTTGTTCGTGTAGCTGAAGATCGCTTCGTTGAAGCTGTCATTGTACTGCATCGCCACTTCGGCCTGGACGTCGTCCTTTTTACCCTCGAAGTAGATGACGTTGGACAACGGCTGCTTGCCGCGGTTGAGGTGCTCCACGAACTCGACTATGCCACCCTCGTAGTAGAATTCTTCGGCGCGGATGCCGTTTTCGAGGCGCTCGTCGTTGAGCAGGATGCGGATGCCTTTATTGAGGAAGGCGAGCTCCCGCAGGCGATTAGCAAGGATATCCCACTTGTACTCGGTGACCTGGAAGATCTTGCTGTCGGGCTTGAAGGTGATGTCGGTGCCCGTGTCGCTGGCCGGGCGCATCCGGGTGAGTGGTGATTTGGTGGCGCCGCGCTCGAAGCGCATGTGATGCGCCGCACCGTCGCGCCGCACCTCGACCTCGAGCCATTCGCTGAGGGCGTTGACGCACGACACACCGACGCCGTGCAGGCCGCCGGAGACTTTGTAGGAATCATGGTCGAATTTGCCGCCGGCGTGCAGGATGGTCAGGACGACTTCGACGGCGGGCATGCCGGCTTCGTGCATGCCGATCGGGATGCCGCGGCCGTCGTCGGTGACTGTGACGCTGTTGTCGAGGTGGATCGTGACGCCGATCTGACTGCAGTGACCGGCAAGGGCTTCGTCCACACTGTTGTCGACAACCTCATAAACTAGATGGTGCAGGCCGCGTTCACTGGTGTCGCCGATGTACATGCTCGGCCGCTTCTGCACCGCTTCGAGGCCTTCCAAGACCGAGATGTTGCTCTCGTTATACTCGTTACCGCCTATCTGATCTGGCGCTGAGTGGGTGACTTCCTCCGCCATCGCAGGTGCTCTCCGGGATTGGGTTCGTGAAAACTCGGTACCACGTGAAAGCCATTATAGCGTCAGAAGCGGCAGTTTACCACGCGCGACGACAAAAAAAAGGGGGCCATTAGCGAAATTTTTAATTTTTACCTATCATACGCGACGTTTAGCCCCGAACCAAGGTTCTGTCGGAAAGTATGGGAAACAGATTTTTTGCCATCATATGTGGAAGTCTGCATGTTGTAACTCTCGTTGTTGTATGGGTATGGGAACGGTCGGTGATTTGGGCCGATCTGCCTCCGGCTGGGCAATCTCCCTGATCTAGTTTAAACTAGGTATTATATTGTTGCCATTGACTATGGCCCGTCGAGAAAACATATTAGTCATCCATTCACCTCGTTTGGCTCCATCGTATGCCTCTCACTGGGAGTGTAAGATTGCGCCTGCAGTTTCTTGGTACCGGAACGTCTTTCGGCGTACCGCAGATTGGTTGTGATTGCGAGGTCTGTCGTTCTGACGATCCCCGCGACAAACGTCTGCGATCGAGTTTGTGGGTGCGCGGCGAAGCCGACAGCATCGTCATCGACACAACGCCGGACTTCCGTTACCAGTGCCTGCGTGCCGACGTTGACCGGGTCGATGCGATTTTTTTCACGCATCACCACGCCGATCATTTCTTTGGCCTCGACGATGCGAGGGTTTACAATCGTATGCAGAAGAGCGTGATTCCGGTGTTCCTGCCGGCGTACATGGTTGAACAGTTCGAACAAACCTATGCCTATACGCTGATTGAGTGGCCGGACGGTATCACACGGCCGCGTTTCGAACTGCGGCCGATCGATCAGCAGGAGTATCGCAAGCTCGTTTTTAACGAAATTTCAGTCACCCC
>CAUZJQ010000262.1:0-6194 GCA_963580095.1 Lentisphaeria bacterium
TGTGACCGCAATCAAAACTGACCGTGGTGTCGTCCTCCAAGATCGTCTCGGCAAGCTTGACAATGCCGTTGGCGATGGCGCCGGTGCGGGTCGCCGATTTGTCAGTATCCTTGTCCGCGGCAAACGTATAACGGCCGCCAGCATATGCAGTTACTGTGACCGTAGCATCGGCTTTCGGATCAAAAACATTGAGTTCCCGAGCAGCCGGCGGTTCGTCGGGGGCCAGTTTGCAAATGTCCAGGAAAACCCGGCGCACGCCACGGTTGTGTTCACTGCCGCAGGGGAATCGCAGGCACCCGTTTTCAGCGGCGACAAGGCCGCCCATGGTTTTCATCGCCTCGGTAACGAATGCAACACGTCCGGGCACACCCGCAAGCCCGCTGTAGCTGTGCACAAGGAATTCGGCACCATCATTTCCGTCCAGGCGGTATAAGCCTAAGGAAATGTCGTGGAAGTGCCGATCCATCGAGACCAGTTCGATGCGTCTTCCAATATCGAGCGTCTGAGCCATGAAGCCTCCGTTATCGTGCTGAAAAGTTACTATACAGCAGATGCCAAGCGTGCCAATTCGCCAGAAACTATTGGTGGAAACTTTCGGTGGACATTCAAAAGACGCCATATGTTTTTGCAACTTGATACCCTTCGGCGAATTACAACTTTTAAATGATTGTCCAAACACATCAAAATGAGGCATGGCATAGATGAAGGCAGCAAAGATTCTCACGGAGAAACTGAGTAACAAGGAACCGACGATCGGTTTGCTGGCGACGTTTCACCTGTCGGTCGAGCTCGTGGAGACCGCGATCGCCGGAATCAACTGTGTATTGAAAGTAATAGCCGCCCCTATTAGTGTGTGTATGCTCGCGTATACTGCGCCTACTTACGCCAGAAACTGATCCGCCACCCCCCGCAGACCGGCCCCTTTTTTTCACCTCACATCAGACTATAAGGAATGACCTATGATCGCAAGACATTTATCCGCTGAACACGGCATCGTCTGCCAACTACCGGGCGATGACTTCGGGTACTTCGGCTGGCCGACCGTTGAACGTCTGGATAACGGCACAATGCTTGTCGGCAGCTCCGGACTGCGCTCCGAACACATCTGCCCGTATGGCAAGACCGTGTTGAACACCAGCAAGGACGACGGCCAAACGTGGTCGCCGCCGCGCGTCATCCACGAGTCGCCGCTCGACGACCGTGACGTCGGCGTACTCGACCTGGGCGGTGGAAATGTCCTTTTGAGCTGGTGCAGTGTCAACAATCGTCTCCAGCTCGAAGACCCGGAAATCAAAGAGTCATTCATTGATCTGGTTGGCACTGCCGAAGTGGACAGCTGGGCAGCAACGCTTGATGCGCTCACTGACGCTGTCGCCGCGCCGCATCTCGGATCGTGGATCATGCTCAGCTCTGACAGCGGGGAAACCTGGAGCGACAAGGTGCGTGTGCCGCTATACACCCCACACGGTCCAATTAAACTCCGTGACGGCGACCTCCTATACGTCGGCAATCGTTTCATGATCGACCGGGACGAACTCGACAACAGCGCGGTAAGCGCCGCCCGCAGCAGCGACAATGGACTTACCTGGACAATCGTCGGCGAGGTGCCGCTGTATCCAAAAACACAAGCGCCCAGTTACACTGAACCGCATGTTGTCGAACTGCCCTCGGGCAAACTGATCTGCATGGAACGAGTCGACGGCGACCTTGGCCAAGCGGGCGTTCTGACTTTCAGCATGTTGCAGTCGGAATCGACGGATGGTGGAAAAAACTGGTCGGTCTCGAAGCCGCTGAATTTTCATGGTTCGCCGCCGCACCTGTTACGTCATTCATCCGGTGCATTGATTTTGACTTACGGCTATCGTCTGGTGCCGTTCGGACAGCGTGTCGCCATCAGCAATGACGAGGGCGCGACCTGGGAGCACGACATCATTCTTCGCGACGACGGCCCGGACTGGGATCTTGGCTATCCCTCGACCGTTGAAATGAGCGACGGCAGCCTGTTTTCCGTCTACTACCAGAAAGTACCCGGGGACTATCGGAATTCTCTGCTGTGGTCCCGCTGGCAACTGCCGGACTGATCCCGCGTACCGAAAATTTGCCTGAGCGCCGGCATAGTTTTTTTTCTCGCCCCGGCAAGCCAGTCCTACAAATGATTGACCTCGCTGCGATACCCAGGTTTCCCAGTCAATCCCTGGGAGTTGAATAAATCGATGCCAGAAGCTGTCACAGATATAGAAAAAACGTTTGTCTGTCAACCCCAGCAAGATCCGGGAGCTGCTTTGCCGCATCAGCATTCTGCCCTTATAGTATCCGCAATGCGGGACAATCACCTCACAACCCAGCCATCTCATATGAAGAGAAAGTGCCCAGGTACCTCCCGACTGTTTCTCTCGTGCGCCATTATCCTAGCCGTTTTGGCAGCAAGTTCTGTCGCTGTCGCCAACGAAGATACGCCACCGCCGGAGATCCTTAAGAAGTACAAGATTGATTTGCGCCACCTGGACAAACAGGAATATCTGTCGGTCATGCGGGTCGAACTTTTGATCGACCGTAAGATCGAGGCAAGCGTTAACGAAAAATTTTCCGACAACCTCCTTGTCCAGGTGGAGGCGGAAGCAAAAAAACTGTATCCCTACTACGAAGTCGGCGATGTCATTCAAATCACCGTGCGCGGCCGCACTGTCAAAGGCACGATTTCCCACATCGGCGGCCGTTTCATCCGGGTCGACAGCATCAAGGTGCACCGCGACGATTTTCCCTTCACCGCCTTCAAGAAAGACAAGGCGAAAAAATTCCAGGAAAAATATGTCGTCCGAAAATTCTATGAAAAACGTGACGAATACCGCGATTACCTGGCAGAAAAACGCGAAAGAATGATCAGCAGGGCCCTGCGCAATAATGGGTACGTTTTCTTCGAAGGCGATTGGCTGACAACCAAGCACGTCGTCGACATTTGGCGGTCGGGCGAATTCCAGGAACAGGCACAGCAACCCATGGACGACAACGACTTCGACTTCGACTTCGACTTCTGAGCCGCTGCAATGGTTTGCGCAGAACGGGCAGGCTACCAGCACTGTACGCGCTGAGAAGTGGTAAGCAGCAATTTCGCACCGCAGGAATCCGCCCGTCAGTGCTTCGACTCGAGATGCGGTCGGCCCTGCTCATAGAGATTCCGGCGCTGCCGCATTACTGCCAGCAGATCATTCCGCCCCTGCGCCTCTGCCAGTTTAACGGCCGCGCCGATTTGCTCGAGCGCCTCCCGAAAGTTCCCCGCCGCAGCCTGCGCCGCAGCCAATGTATCGAGCAACTCCGGCACCTCACCCGCAGTTGCGGATACTGCCGCCGATGCCAGCGCCACTGCTTCCTTCGGCCGCCGGACATTCTCGTCGGGCGCAGTCGCCAGGATCCAGGCCAAGCGCCCCTGCGCCGACACCGACCCTGCATCCAATCCCAGCACCTGACGATACCGCGCCGCTGCCTCGGCATAACGCCCCAGTGCCGCCAGGGACTCAGCCATGTTTAGCTGCGCCGACGCATACGCGGCCCAATGTTTCAGCGACTCGGTGTAGGCAGTCAAAGCCGCCTCGTGTCGACCAAGCTGTGCCAGGTTCACTCCGGCATCGTTGCGCGCCGCGGCAATCGCCTGGCGGCTGCGAAGAACCTCGATATTGTTGAGCGCGTCGACATAATCGGGAGCCACTGCTACGGCTCCTTGATAATACTCAAGCGCCAGCGTCAGGTCTTCGCGATCACGGGCCAGGTTGCCCAGGTTGTAAAGCAGTACGGGGTTGTCCGGTTGCAGCTCCCGGGCTTTGGCATAAACGCGTTCGGCCGCATCAAACTTCTGCAGGCCGGCCAGCATGTTCCCCAGATTCATATAGGCCGGGACAGAGTCCGGATAATAGTTGATGACCTGACGATAAATATCACCGGCCTCGTCAAAACGTTCCTGCCGAACCAGGAGCGTCGCATAATTGACCAGGATCGTCTCGTCCCCCGGCCGCAAGCTCCTAGCCTGGTCCAAGGCGGATTCGGCAACAGCATACTGCTCGAGACCGGTATAGGCCAGACCGAGGTTGTTCCAGGCATTGTAATGATCCGGCTTGAGCTCGACAACGCGTTTGAAATGGTCGATCGCCGGCACCGGTTCATCACGGTCGAGCAGGATCTTGCCCAAATTATTGTGGGCGATCCAGGCAGTGTCATTTTTTTCCAGCGTATCGCGCCACAGCGTCTCGGCATCGTAAAACGCCAGGCACCGGTGCCAGGTCGCTGCAACAAGCCCGAGCAACAGCAAGGCACAGATCAGCCGAATGCGACGAGCACTGTCCGGGCCTCCGACACCGCTGATCCCGTAACGCTGCAACATGACAATGACCGCAACGACAATCATGGCGATCATCGCCGGCATCGCCAGGTACTGAAAATGATCGGCGACGAAGGCATACCGCATCGGATACACATCGACGAACCCGAGCGCCGGCAAAAGCACCCCCGCAAAAATCAACGCCCCGGCCAGGGGCCCGCGTCCCCAGCGGCGGCGTCCGCAGAAAAGGACAACCAGTACCGCCACCGCGGCGATCGCCGAGAAAATCGCCGCCACCGGCAGCGGATCAGTGATCCAGCGGGGATAAATGAAAATCAGCGGGTACGGCAGCAAGACCTTTCCGGCATAGAACCACAGCGCCCGCCCGGCGATTCCAAAACGATCCACCATCGACAAGTCGAACTCGGCGCCGACAGCACCGACAACATGCCTTTCCATCCACACCGTCATCACGGCCATCCCCAGACCAACGAGAAAAAACGGCAGCAGCAACACGGTCTGGCGTCGAAGCTTTTCCGGATGCCGCCACCACATCAGGACAAGCACGACGGCCGGCATCGAACAAGCCACCGTCTTGCTGAGCAGGCCTGCAACAAACAGTCCCAGCGCCAGGGCGTACAGCCGCCCGCGTCCCCGCCGTTCGGCGCCGATGGCAAATCGCCAGTAGACCAGGAGGCTGGCGAAATAGAAGACCGCACAAAGCACGTTCTTCCGTTCGGTAACCCACGCGACCGACTCGACGGTCACTGGATGTACCGCGAAAATGGCCGCAATCAGCCACGCCCCGGGCACCGATAATCGACGCAGGAATCGCCACAGGAACATGGCCGTGATGGCGTGGAGAAGCACATTGACCAGGTGAAAACCGAACGGGTGCAGTTTCCATATCCGGTACTCGACCCAGAAGGACGTGTGCACGAGCGGATAGTACTGCGGCACAGCCCCGGGCTCCAGCCAGATCCGCCGCAGGCCATCGACAGTCGGCAACGTCGCATTCTCGGTGACGTAGTCGTCATCGTCCCAGATGTAGGTGCAACGCAGCGCCGGCAGGTAGGCGACCAGCGTCAGGACCAGGAGGAACAGACTAAGTCGCCAGGCGAGATGCGTCGATATCGGGCTGATGTTGTCATTTGCCATGTGTTATCGTAACAATCGGAAGCACAATTGTAAAGAACTCGAAGTGCTGCGCAGCAATCGTGGATTGCAACGCAAAGGTACTGCATCTGTGCAGCAACTGGCGGTGGACCGGCCCGACAGAACCCGTCCTGCAGAGTTATCTCGGCCTGCAGCAACGCAGCCACGACGTGCTGGTCGCCTGCCGTGGCTTGCCGGAAAAACAGCAGACGTATGAGACTGTAGCCGAAAAACGCACAATGCGTTTGCTTGTGAATTCGGTATTAGACTTTAGTGTTCGTACATCCTGATTAGACTTTAGTGTTCGTACATCCTGATTAGACTATAGTGTTCGTACATCCTGCTGGAGGCATGAAAATGTCGCTCAAATATTCGTTGTGGAAGAAGCGAACGGAGTTCCGACTCGAAAAAGACGAGTGCTTCCACATAGACAATCTGGCCAGTGCCAATCCGCACGAACTAAAATACGGCATTTCCAACGCCTTTCGTGACACGGCAACGGCAGCGATCGGCAAGACGGGTGTGCTGAAAGGTGACTGGGACGGTCTGGAACGTCGGTTGGCAAGTGACGGGAATCCGGAATCCAACGACATACAGTGCGACCCCCCTGTTACACTGGCGATCGGACGGGACGGCGATCCGATTGTTGTCACCGGGGAACAACAGTTGATAAGGCTCGACACTGCTACGAATGAAATCCCTGTACGAATCGCGTTCGTGCATCCACAGT
>CAUZJQ010000263.1:0-6151 GCA_963580095.1 Lentisphaeria bacterium
TGAGCCTGACAGTCGATGACGGACAGATCTGCGACCGCTTCGCCTGGCGCAGCGGGATCGACGAATCGGTCAACGCTTCGAATCCGGTGGTCATTGGCAATCGCGTCCTGATTTCGGCGTCGTACGGTGCCGGCACGGCGATGCTCGAGGTCCAGCCGGACGGTACTCTGGAAAAGGTCTGGACCTCGCAGCTCGGCACCCACTGGAGCACTGCCGTCGCGCGCGACAACCATATTTATGCAATCGACGGCCGGCACGAGCGCACCGCCGCACTCGTCTGCATCGAGGCAGCCACCGGCAAAGTCGTCTGGCGCGAGACGCCGGAGTGGACGGATCGCATCAATGACAAAGCCGGCGGGCGCGAGGCAAAGATGCGAATTTTCCGGGGTACCCTCCTTTCGGCCGACGGCGATGTCCTCTGCCTCGGTGAGTTCGGGCATTTATTGTGGCTCGACCTGCAGCCATCCGGCTACCGCGAGATCAGCCGCACCTGGCTGTTTCCGGCGCCGCAGACGTGGACACCACCGGTCATTAGCCGCGGCCTGCTCTACATCTGCCAGAATGAGCCACGGCTGGACAATGGCAGCGAGAGACGATTGCGTTGCTATGACCTGCGCGCGCCTTGATGCGTAACTTCATGGGCTGTGGTTACCTGTCGGCGTTATGGGATCGTGCAGCACAAATGGAAATTCTCCGTTTGGCAAAGCACCAGTGCATTGCTCCTGAGAAGCCACTTCCAGGAGAACCTTGAATCGTGGAGACAAGCTATAAATTGATCACGAGGTCTCAATCAAAGTGACGCAGCAATGCCAATCGAATTTCGACCCGGCCCTGGCCACTGCCATCGGCGCGGTACTGCCGGATTCCGCCATCGTGCGTGCCGGCGTCGCCACGACGGTCCGTTACTTCGACGTTGCCGGCCCGCGCCGCCTGCTGCCAGAACATGTCCGCCAAATTCAGGACCGGCTCGAGCACCTCATCGTCCTCACTGTGACGGACGCCCGTCATGGCACTGACTATGTACAGCGCCTCTACGTTGCAACTACGGCCGAGGCTGTGCAGTTCGCAACGCGCGAGGCAACCTGTCGCAGGCCGATGGACAATAGGAGTGTCGTGAGGATCCGCGAATGGGGCAGGACGGTATCGCTCGACCTGGGTGGTGCGCGGCTCTCGATCGACAGGGCTGTGAACGCCTGGTACCGGTTTCTGCGACCGTTCAGATTCCAGCGCACATTACTGCGGTTGTCGTGCGACACGCCGGAAATTGAGGGCCGGGCTTTTCATCAGGCAACGACGACAGCCGGATTCGAACGCATCAACGACCCGGGCCTCAGCGACTGCTCGACCGCATGGGTGAGTGTCGTGGACGCGCACGGGCGCGAGGATCGCCTCGGTTCGATTCGCGTTGGACCGGATGGTGTGGAGCCGCCAGCCTTCGAGTACGTCGACCGACTGCCGGCCGCGCTGACGCTGCATACGTCCGGCTGGCTGCCGACGTGGTGTGCGGCTGTGCTGCTCCGAGTCCTGCCGGTAGAGGCAAGGCATGCGGATTTCGCCCGCACTGTGTGGCGCGAGCTCCGTGCTGCCAAGGTGCCTTGTGAGCTCGATGACAGCAACGCCCGAGTAGGCGCCCGCGTGCGGCGGGCCTGTGGCGATCGCATTCCGTTCGTGGCAATTGCCGGCGACCGAGAGGTCGACGCCAGGACTGCAGACACACCGGTCGGCGAGTGGGCGGTAGCCATGCGTCACCATGACGGCAAAGACATGGGAGCAATGCCCGTAGCGCAAGCCATCGAACTGCTGCGGCAGAGCACGTTGATGCCGACAGTGTCAGAAGGTTAAATTTGTTGTTAAAAAAATGCTTTAATTTTGTAACACACACCCTTATACTATGGATTAATTCTCACACGAAGAGGGTAATTTTCCCCTTTTCGACGTCCGTCAATCAGCCAAATTCGAATTGTTCGATGCGCCTTTGCGTGGCACGTGATGTGCCGC
Organism: Lentisphaeria bacterium; assembly: GCA_963580095.1. Taxonomy (GTDB): domain Bacteria; phylum Verrucomicrobiota; class Lentisphaeria; order JABSQK01; family CAJWLW01; genus CAJWLW01. The sequence goes on from CAUZJQ010000263.1 coordinate 1,999, forward strand.
GCTGCATTGGACGCGGTAATTCGGCAACAGGAGGAAACGCCAATTTCTCGACCGGTAAAAGCCAATGATCCTGCCGTCCGCGGCAAGGAAGTCCGCCTCGTAGGTCCTGACAATCAGCAATTCGGCATTGTCCCTGTGGACGATGCTATTGCCAAGGCTGAAGAAGCTTCAATGGATCTCGTGCTCGTCGCCGACCGCGCAACACCGCCGGTCTGCCGTATCATGAATTTCGGCAAGCGTCAGTACGAACAGAAGCGCAAGATGCGGGACCAGAAAAAGAAGCAGGTCACGCAGAAGAACAAAGAAATCAAGTTCCACGCGAACATCGACCAGCACGATTACGATATCAAACTCAATCGCATCATTGCCTTTCTGAAAAAAGGGAATAGAGTAAAAGTTTCCCTCTTTTTCCGTGGCCGTGAAGTGACGCATCGGGAAATCGGAATGCAGTTGATGGAACGTATCGCCGAGGAGATCGCACTCTACGGCATATCGGAGAATCGTCCCCGAATGATCGGCCGTTCGATCGTCATGTTCCTCAACCCAAATTCGGCGAAATAGTTCGACGTTGGTCGGAGCCGCTGTCGGCCGGATACCGAACCGCCGGGATTCAATTTTAATTGCCACCGGGCCACGTCCGCATTGATCAGGTATGGTTTTAGTGTTCGAGGCGCGATGCCATATCATATTGTTTCTTGCGACTACAACGAATGGAGTGACCGATGCCTAAAATGAAAACACGCAAGGGTGCCGCCAAGCGTCTCAAGCGCACCGGTACCGGGAAATATATTCACTACCGCGCCGGCGCTCGGCATATCATGTCAAAGAAGAGCGCCAAGCGCAAACGCCGCCTGCGCCGGCCGGCACTGGTCAAAAAGACCGAGATGAACCGTATCAAGGGTTCACTGATCGGATAATCAGGGAGTCGTCCTATGAGAGTAACCAATGCCCCGGCGTCACGCAAGCGCCGCAAGCGTGTTCTGAAGCGCGCCCGCGGTTTTTACGGCGGCCGTAGTCGTTTGATCCGGACCGCCTATGACGCAGTCGATCGCGCCAACCAGATGTCTTACACCGGGCGCAAGCAGAAGAAGCGCCAGTTTCGCCGGCTCTGGACGATCCGCATCAACGCGGCCTGTCGTACCAACGGCATGAATTACAGCACCTTTGTCGACGGCCTCAACAAGGCGGGTATCGAACTGAATCGCAAGATGCTCTCCGAGCTGGCGATCGCCGATGCACCGGCTTTCAAAGCCCTCGTCGAAAAGGCTCAGGCAGCTCGCGCCTGAGCTTGCCCCTACTGCTTTAACACGCCCGTTGACCGAAAGGTCGACGGGTTTTTCTGTTTCCGGAGCATCCACTCATCGTCCCCCCTTTCCACCTTTGGTCCTTAATCTAAACTTACGGCTTGTCACCCTACAACAGACCCTTGACTTTCCCGGGCGGCAACGCTCCTGCACCTCATGACCTCAGCTCAAGAAGACACCATCGCCGCAATCTGCACCGGCATCGGCGGCAGCATCGCCATCATTCGGCTGTCGGGACCGCAGGCCGAGCAGATTGCCGGGGCAGTATGGCGCGGGCACGAGACGCCGTCCGGGCTGCCACCGCGGCACATGGCGCTCGGCCGTATTGTCGACAACAACGACCAGGCAGAGGACCAGTGCCTGGCGGTGCGGATGCCGGGCCCGGCAAGCTATACCGGCGAGGACATCGTCGAGTTTCACTGTCACGGCGGCGCCACCGTTGCCCGCACCATCCTGTCGCTGCTTCTGACGCACGGCGCTCGCCACGCCGAGCCCGGCGAGTTCACTAAACGCGCCTTTCTCAACGGCAAGCTCGACCTGACCCAGGCCGAGGCCGTGCTGGACGTCATCGCATCACAAAGCCGCATGGCGCTTCACGCCGCCAACCGCCAGTTGCAGGGTGTGCTGACACGACGCATCGATACGGCCTACGACACACTGCGTGCCATGCTGGCGGAAATCGAAGTGCGCATGGACTTCGTCGATGAAGATCTTGACTTCGACCCGGCCGCTACGGTGCTGGCAGCGATCACCTCGGCACGCTCACAGATCGAGGACCTGCTGCGCTACCGCGAGGAGGGAGAGATTCTGCATCACGGCGTACGCCTAGCCATCGTCGGCACACCGAACGCCGGCAAGTCGAGCCTGCTCAACCTCATTCTCGGCCGTGACCGTGCCATTGTAACGGAAGTGCCGGGGACCACGCGCGACACCATCGAGGAGCCGGCGAACATCCGCGGCATCCCGATCAAGGTTATCGACACCGCGGGTATCCGTGAAGCCTCGAACATCGTCGAGCAACAGGGGATCGAGCGCAGCCGCGACTCGATACGACAGGCGCAGGTAGTGCTGTGGGTCGTGGATTGCACCAATGACTTTGCCAGCCAGGAGGAGTCGGTGCGGCTCGATATCGATGACGGTCTCATCGTCGTTGCCAACAAAATCGACCTGGCCCCGGCCGGCTTTGCCGCTGCCGTGGATGCACCAGTGATCGAGATTTCGGCACTTACCGGCCAGGGACTCGACGCGCTTTTCGACGCCATCGAGCGTGTCGTCTGGCAACGGCCGCACACAGAGGAACCGGAGATTGCGATCAACAGCCGGCACGCAGCCCTGCTCGACATGGCGCAGTCGCATCTCGCAACAGTAGCGGCACTGCTGGAAAGCGAGGATTATGAGCTCGTGGCGGTCGACATCCGCGCGGCACTCGACGCCTTGGGCCGGATCACTGGCCGCACTGTGCAGCTAGACATCCTCGACAATATCTTCAGCAAATTCTGTATCGGTAAGTGAGCGGGAAAGAGACCCGCCTCTTTCTGAGAATTGCACTCCGAAACCCGTGTCGATCGAGCGCTATTTCCATGACACGGATCCGCGGCGGCGATTCGCGCTGCGCTACGACGAATGCCCGGCGACAAGACCTTGGATGCACGGCCGCGGTTATGACTGCTCGGACACTCGAATCAGCGTAAACTATTGTACGGACCATCTTGCAAAGACCTGGCGTTGCAGCTATTTTTACTCAGCTAGGGGGAGACGCTGCACGGACGCGTTTTTTTGTATTTGAACCATCTCGGGCTAATGCGGTCAAATTCTCTTTGCAATACCAATGCCAGGTACGGATTGAACCTGCTTAACGCTCAGCGGGGTAATCGACACGGATTGCGCTGCGCAGTTCTGATTCGGGCTTTCAACGCCCCTGAGTCAGGAGCAGAGCATCTGCGCTCGCGATCACTTACCGAGAAGGAGTTCCGTATATGATCAACCGCATGCCGGGCCGGGTGCTGTGTGTTGTCAGCGTCTGGCTCCTGTTCATATGTTGCACCGCGTATGCGTCGCTGCCGCGTGCCAACGACGACAGGTATTTCACGACCGAGGATAGGGCAGTCTCGTTCAACGTGCTGCAAAACGACTTCGATGCGGACATCGGCGCCGGCGATACCGGCGACCAGCCAGAGGAAGTGTTGCGGGTCTTTACCTACGACAGTCCCCGTCACGGCAGCATCATCAGCTTCAGCAACGACGGCAGCTTCACGTACCTGTCGGACCTCAACTTCCACGGTGTCGATACCTTCGAATATTGGGTTGCCGACGGCTCGGGACATTTCGACGAAGGGCTGGTGGTAATCACGGTCAATTCCAGAAATGACGCCCCGGTCGCGATCGGCGACGTTTTGATCGTCACAGAAGACACCTCAGGCACAACCGTCGATGTCCGGGACAACGATTTCGACCCTGACTGCACAGTCGAGAATCCCTGCGCTGACGATCATCTGCAGATCGTCGACTTTTCGCAGCCGGTGAACGGTACGCTAATGTTTGATGGTCACGGCACCTTCACCTACACACCAAACCGCAACTTCTTCGGTGCCGACAACTTCACTTATATAATTAGTGACGGCGACGGCGGCGTTGACGCCATTTTTGACACCACTTTACCTGTCCCCGGCACCTCCGGCACCTTCGGCACCCCCGCCACACCCGGCACCCCCGCCACACCCGGCACCCCCGGCACCTTCGGCACCCCCGGGACTTCCGTAGAGGCCAGTCCCGCCCATACCGGCAGAGCCGAAGGCACAATCACGGTCCTGGTGGTCGCCGTTAACGACGCACCGGTTGCAATCAACGAC
>CAUZJQ010000264.1:0-6149 GCA_963580095.1 Lentisphaeria bacterium
TCCCACTGCAACAACCACGGCAAGCACGATGGCGGCGAACAGGGCTGTATAGAAATGTCGCCGTTTCATTTTTAGATCGGCGCGTATCTTCAAACTGTTGGCCATAGCCGGTGCGATAAAGGTTTTTAGATCGAAGAAGAACACCGCATAGAAAATCAGAAATGGTGACATCAGCCACGGCGCCGACCAGGAGTTGACCATACCCACGGTGGTCTTGATGAAGTGCAGCGGCCCGGCCCATGGCTGCACCATGATGATCCCGCCCTCGGCAACCGCGCGAATCAGTCCGGTAGTCAGCAGGATGAGGATGGCATAGGTAATGATGGCATAGACGGGATGCATGCCCATGTGCCACATCGCTATTATCAAGCCGGCTGAGCCCAGTAAAAAAACTCCCGACTGGATCCGCAATTCCAGGCGCTCGCCTGCTTCCAGGCCGGCTACCGCTGTTGGCCGAAAACAACTTAGGAAATAGTGCCGGGCCTTGAACAGTGCTACCGCCGAAAAGACCAACAGGGCGCCGCCACCTTCGGCGGTTTTGAAACTCATGGTGTACAACCAGTCGGACGGGAAGGAGTTTTCATTGACACCGTAGCCGAGCCACACCAGAACCAGCAGTTGAATCATATAGAGGATGACGAAGAACCACATGGAAAAAGAGACACGCTGCGGTATCAAAAAGGCAACGCCGATAAGCGTGAAGAAAATGGTCGATTTGGCATAAGGCATGAGCCCCTCGAAGATTGTGCCGGTGATTCCCCCGGTCCACTTGTGGGTCAGGTTTATGCCTGTGACTCCCGGGACTATGCCGGACTCCGCGAACAGGTTCCAGCCGAGGATTGATCCGGCAATCAGCGCTCCTGCCCAAAACAGACCGCTACGGTAAACCGGGGGCAGTACACCCGGTGCAGCGTCTTTGCCGGCCAGTTCTTCCTGCAGTTCAGCATAGGGGTAGACCACTTTTTCATGATAGGCCCACTGCCGGAAAATCAGCGCGTTGAATGACATCAGCACGGCGTACAGCAGGATAGTGATGGTACCCCAGAGGATCAGCGGTTTTTTCCAGACGCCCCAGGGAACATCGCCAACGATCAGGCGGCGCAGCGAAACGTCGATACCCGGGAAGGCCCGAAGGATCGGCGCCAGGCTTGCTTTAACCTGACTGGTGGCGACGGTGCCGTTCACGAGGCCGTCCTTCAGCGTCCGCAGTTGTGTCGTCAGGCTGTCGAGGCGCTGGTTCGTTGCGAGTTCGCGGGCGATTGTTTCGCGGCGCCGTTCCAGGTGCTTCAGATCTTTATTCAGTTCCCTGCGATCTTCTTCCAGCCGGTAGATTTGTTTCTTGAGTGCCTTGCGTTCGCTGCTTTTGGCGAACCGCTCGGTTTCGTAACGTTCCTTCAATGTCTCGCCGAGCCTGACCAGCTCGGCGCGAGTGGTGTCGACCAGTTCCTGGGCCCGGGCGACATCCGCTTCCAGCTGTGCCGTGTTGCTCAACGGTTCGAGAACGGCGATTGCTTCATCGATGGCGGCTGCCGGATTGTCCGATGGATTCTTAAACTCGTCGCGCAGAGTTTTCACCGCCTTGCGTCCGCGGACACAGCGCCCGAGCCGGGCAGTGTAGATTGCCAGAGTGTCGTCGACTGTGAAGATGATACCGGGATAGGCCCGAAGGTCATCAGGCAGTCCGTTGCGGAACATCTCAACGCGTTTGAAAGCGATCGCTTCGAGCTCGGCCAGTGCTTCGCGGGTTTCTTCGACAGTCTTGTTCTTCGTTTCCAGTTTCGTCTTGGCGGTCGCCATCGTAGCGGCCGCGTCCGGTTCACCTGTTGCTTGCCAGGCGGTCACAGTCTCACCGTATATTTCGCGCGCCACCGTGAGTTCTGTCTGCGCCCGGCTCACTGCCATGTCTTTCTCTGCCTTCGTCAGATCGGCTGCCTGCGCCTCGGCCAGTTGTGTTTCGGCAGCACCGACCCCAGCTTTGGCAGATACAACTGCCTGGGCCACGGCGTAGAGGTCACGCAGTTCGTCGCGGGCATCAGCCGCCTTGAGGTACTTCCGTGCGGCCGCCTGGATGCCGGGTTCACTGATGAACCAGGCCTCGTGGACGTACGGTTCGATGTGCCGGTCCCACTCGGCCTGGCGCGAGTTCGTCTGTGGATTGAAAAGGTTTGCAACGACCGGGACTACCTGCGCCGACAACCCGAACAGCGAAATGCCGCCGGTTACAACGCCCATGGTCAGGATGATCAGCAGTTCGCCCTGGTTGAACGGCCGGATCACCCGGATCAGGCGACACAGCGGATTGACCACCAGCACCATGATGAACAGGAATACATAGGGCAGCAGCGGAATCTGCGTAGCCGAGATATGGCTGTTCTGCGCATTGTTCAAATACACCGTCATGATCGCGAACATGACCGTGACGATCATGCCGATCAGGAAAGCGCGGATTGTGATGGACTTCTGATTATCCATTGATTTCGGTCAGCCTACCTCAGTAAATCAGCGGGGAGATCATTTTGTACAGTGTTGTAATAGCGATTGAGACCATGGCGATCAGGCCGATACCGCAGGAATAGCCGGCGAGAATCACCGGTGCATACTTCAGCCACTGGTCGCCGAAGCGCCGGCGGAGATAAAACCTCCCGACCAGGGCGCCGACAAACTGAAAAATCAACGCGCCGGGGTGTGATTCGCCCAGGCCGCGTACCAGCCCGAATACTAGGAGTGTCGGCAGGCCGATCGCCGAGAGTAGCATGTAGACCAGCACACCGGAACCGACGCCCCAACCGAAGTAGCCGAAGTTCCATGCCTCCAGGAACTCCGAGCCGCTGCCCATGGTGGAGGTCATGATCAGGCTGGCATTTTTCGCATTGAGATCCCACATCACCTGGGCAAATGGAAACGCGTCCGAGGGTACCTCTGCCATGCCCCAGAGGACCTGTGAAAACACCAGTATTGAAATCAGCAGGATCGGCAGCGTCAGCAGTTGCGTCTTGATCATGCTCTTGAGCTTTGTGCCAGTCAGTTCCATGATCCGGAAATCGACGATGGCTGGGCCGTACATCGGTGTCGGCGTGGGGGCGAACCAGATCCGTGCCCCCTGGTAACCACTCAGAATAAAAGCTGCTTCCTTGACCATGGGGATGCTCACGGCCTGACCGCAAAGGCCCTCGAGTTTCGCATTGGCGTATGCCAGGACCGGATTGTACACGACAACATAGAAAACGAAAAACAGCCATGGGAACCCGGGCACCAGCCATGTGCAGAGGCCGATCCAGAAGGCGCTGTTGGCAACGTAAATGAAGAGTGCCAGTAAGATCGAAAAATCGCCGCGCCTGGTGTTATTCGTTATTAGTCGCCGCCAGCCCTGGCGGAAGGAGAGCTGCGGATTTGCCCCGTCGGTGCTCCGCCCGCGCAGGGCGGCGATCAACGGTTTCAGGATCTGGCCAAGGCTGATGACGACAATCGCGACCGTTAGCCCGATACCGAAGGACAGGTAGAAGTCGACGTAATTAGAAAATGTCGTGTCAACGAAATCCATCTGCGGTGTCCACGATGCCAGGATGCCTTCCTCCTGCAGGATCGGGTTGAGGATAATTGTGATAACCACTCCCAAGACACCGCCGACAACGGCCCAGAAAGGAATGACGGTGCCGGCCAGGAAGGTGCCCAGGTCCATGGTCAGATTCATTGGCGTTGCGGGGCGAATACCCGCAAAAGCCTGGGTGAAATCGATCCACGGAATCGGAATAAGTTGCACCGGCGCAGCCAAAAAAGCGGCTGACACAGCCGGTACGCCGATGTAGAAGACCCCAAAAATAAATCCGATGACCCCGCCGATGGAGAAACATCGCCATCGCCACTTGTGCTGCGTATCCCGCGTCTCGATCAGGGCAACCATGCCGGCAGCACCGACGGGTGCCATCGGGAACGGCAGTTCTTCGACATCATTGACTAAGCGATAGTTGACATAGCTCAGGCTGAACTGGTCTACTTTGGTTATGATCAGGCCGACAAAGACCATGGCGATCGGTGTCAACCATGCCTGGGTGAAAAATGTCCGACCATCCGCCTGGATCTGCGCCGCAGACGGTGCCCACCAGTCGGGAATCTCCCGTGCCACCCCCACGGCGTTGACATATTCCGATTGTACAAAGAACTGATTCCACAGAAACCCCTGAAACGGATAGCTCATAGCCATGCCGGCCATCATGTATAGGACATAGACCTCCTGCATCCGCAGTTCCTTGAACGAGCGTCGTGCGATCTCCGCGAAAATGATGATGGTTACCCAGCGCCCAGCCTGGTCGACGTGGCCGCCGGCACCGACCACCAGTTGCAGATACAGTGTTGCCGGCACCATCATCGCACCGACAAAAATCGCACCGACGACAGTTTTCCAGTTGAAGCCCTCTTCGAACGTCTCCGGCGGCGACATGATCGCCCGGTAGTCCTCAAGCTCCTGGTCCTGCTGTTTGTTTTTTCTCCACCACATAAGGCAATCCGGTTAAACCGTTAATTCACGTGATTGACGGCTCAAGTCCTTTTTTTTCCGGGGTGATAAAGTCCTGTTGCTCTTCCTCGGTGAGATTGCGCCACTGCATGAGGTAGGCGCGCAGACGTTCGAGAAAAGGTTTGTTGACGGTCGTCCAGTTGGTGTCCTGACCGGAGATCCGCTCGATCTGGAGCGTGATACGGTAAGCGCCGACGACATCGTCGAAGGCGGCGATGATCCGCAACTCCTGCGTTACCCCAAGATCGTAGGGAGCCAGTGCCAGATGATAGGTCAGGCAATGACGGTCGCGCGCCTGTTCGTCTATGTCCTGGGTTCGCGCTTGCAACTCGGCGATCAGGTCGCCGACAGACGCCTCCGTATAATGCTCGAAGTACTCCTCCAGATATCGCAGGGCGCCGCTCATCACAGCCGGTTGGTAGATGAAGGGCATCGTTACCTCCATGAGATTGCCGCAGCGATCCGGCATGGCCCATTTTCGGGTGCCGGACGGAACCGCCTCTCGGGTGGCGCGCATTGCAGGATAGAGTGTCGAGATGACGACTACAGCGATGGTGATCGCTACGACATACACGACGGTCAACGACGAGAAGTTGAAGTTGACATCCGGAAACCAGCCGGTGTATTTCAGTCCGATACTGGAAATCTGCCCGACCAGATAGCCGCCGACCGAACCGATGATGCCGAATACCAGCGCTTCGGCAATGAAAAAGAGGCCGATCTGCGTTGGGTTCATGCCGATGGCGTTGTAAACGGCGATCTCGCCTTTGCGCTCATGCACTGAGCCAAGCATCGTGTTCATGATGATCGTACAGGCGATCAACAGTGGCAGGATCAGACGTTCGAGACCACCGACCGAGGTGCTATAGCCGGAGCCGATATAATAGGTGCCGACCTCCTGTGTGTGCGCACCCTCATCGCCGATCGTGAATGGCTCCGTTCCGGCAATGTAAAACCTGGCGCTGGTCGTGGTCAGTATTTGTTTCACATACGGCCATATCGGCGCATCGTTGGGCAGGCGCACGGAAATGCTGAATGTGTGTCCGCCGAGGCGCCGGCAGGTATTGACCGGGATGAGTATCATCTTTGATACATCGTTGTAATCGGTAGAGGATACAGCGCTTTCCCCGCCGCTTTCTGCCTGTGCGGCGGCGTCGGCTGCTACCTGTTTGGTACGCATGACGATACGCAGCGGCACCAGCGGCCGATCGTTGATGTCGCGCATGGCCCGGAAGTCCTCGTCGCGCAGGATGCCGACGACTCGCAGACTGTTGCCGCGGAAATTCACATGGATATTGCCGATATCCGCCGGCGATAGTTGCAACGCGTCGGCGACGCCGGCAGAGAGGATCGTTTCATTGGCGCTATCGGAACTGAAATATTTGCTGCCTGCGACCATCGGAATGCGGCGAATCAACCCGTTGTCGGCCTGGGACAGTCCCAGTAGGCTGTTGACCCGGGCGGGGCTGTCTTTGCCTTCTGCGTCGAGGCGATAGCTCACCGGTGGCAGTGCGCCGCCGTACTGGATTCCTATGGTTGTAGGCGCACAGATCCAGCGGCGCTCGGCAATGTCGACATTAGCCCCGGCGAACAACTCGCGGAAGACCCGGGCCGAGCCGCTGTCCATGGGAAATCC
>CAUZJQ010000265.1:0-6131 GCA_963580095.1 Lentisphaeria bacterium
GGTGACCCGCCACATTCAGGTCCTTACTGCGTCGGTGGGCGCGTCCGCTGGTTTGTCTGCGTCGCTATCCATCGCTTCCTTTGAAGGCATTGCCGCCGCCCAGTGATGGGCTACCAGCAGCATTGCGACGGGCGCGACATGAAGCGTCAGCCGCGGCTGTGTGCGATGAACGAGAATGTCCCAATTGCCGGGACAGATCATGTAGACGTAGAGGTACAATGCGAAATGCGCCAGCACGAAGCTCCACAGAACCAGGATCTGGACCTTGCCGGATCGGCGGGCTGTGGCTACAGCAAGTACCGGCAGGACGAACCAGAGGCCATTCCAGCTCCGCCAGTCACCGACGTAACTCCACATCTGCTCGAGGATCAGCGGCAGTCGCGACCACGGAATTTCGGTGATCGTGATTGCCGGCACGTATATCGGGACTTTCGGCAAAGTCGAGGCAAACAGAAACCAGGGTGTGGCAACACCGATGGCGACTGCGAAGAACACTGGAAACCACTTCAGCCGTTTGATGTCGCGCCTTGCCAGTGCGACGACGCAAAGGCCGCCGCCGAACAATCCCATGAGGGCGATACCCTCGCGCTTGCAGAACAGACAGCAGGTCGCGAAGAACATTGCCTGCACCAGATGCCGCGGCTGGTTCGATGCAGCCCAGCGCACAATGAAAAGCACTGCACCGAAGTGGAACATCGACAACGGTACGTCGGCCATGCCGGTGCCGGCCCACCGTGCCAGTGCGGGCATCAGCGCAAAGAGCGACAACAGCAAAGCCGCGCGCCATGCCGGCAGTTTATCGCGCATGCCGGCATAGAGCATCAGTAACAGCGCGATGTAGATCAACGGAAAGACTGCCTTGACCAAGACATCCTCAATATTGCCCGTAAACCCGTTCACACCTGCTGCAACAAAAGGAACCATCAACGGATAGCGTTGATGCAGTGGGAGGAAATGTGGATTGTGGAAATAGTCGGCCGTCGCCAGTGGATCGGTAGTCACGGCGCGGGTCTTCATCCCCCAGAGCAGGTAGCCGTCCCATTCGTACCAGACATGACCGAGCGCATGCACCGAAACGATCGCCAACCCGAGCAACGCCGGCAGCAGCAGCACAAACACCAGGATCATTTTTCGAGAAGAAGTCGATGATTCCTGTCGTGCCGCGATCAGCTTGCGCCCGCGACCTACCAGGACAGCGATCAGGGCGATCGCAACGATTGCGATGATCCCACCGCCCAGGCGCGAGGGGGCCAGTCCGATCATCGACAGCCAGAACCAGCACAGCCCGACACCCCCGAGACCGAAAGCCAGCACGCGTGCCGCAAGTTCGTGCAGCGGTAATGTCGGCGATTCCGTCAGCGCCAGCGCCAGCGCCATGCCAAGCACGAGAAAGACAAGCAGATACAGGAGTAGCCAGATCATTGCGGCACCGTCTCGACGCGGCGGGCCGTCCTTTGGATCTGGCCGTCCTCGTAGAAGAAAGTCATGACGTAGTGAATGCCGTGCAGTCGCAGCCACTCGTCGTCCGGCAAGCTGTTATTCGCGATGATCGACTCGGCGTCGGTCAGGGGGGTGTCGGGCGGTGCTACATAGACCTTGCGTGGATGCAGAACGTAGGCGGCGCGCATGAAGAAGACGTAAATCTGCTTGCCGTCCTTCGCGGGATCGATACCGTCGAAGTGGATGAAAAGGTTGCCGTCCGGCGCCAGCCGGCGGAACAGATCGTCGATCGCGGGCAGGTAAACCCGGTCGAACCGATCGCTCTCGAGTTTTTCATCGACTGCCGAGCCCGCGGTTTTCGCCCCAAGCATGTCCCGATTGAACGCCACCCCTGTAACACTGTGCCAGACACCGAAAAGCAGCAGTGCGACAAAAACAGTCGTGATTCCCCGGTCGATCTGTTTTACTGATTGTTCATCCACAGTTCCAGCACCATCAGTGCGAAGATCGCATAACTGTAATCTGCCCGGTTCGCGCCGTGTTCGTCGATCAGCCATTGTAGGCGTGACTGGTCGAAGAAGCCGTCGTTGACCAACCTGCCCTCAGTCAACAGCGCCTGTGTCTGGTCGCGCCAGTCGCCGCGCAGCCAGCGCGCTATCGGCACGCCGAATCCCATCTTGCGGCGTGAGAAAATCTCTTCAGGCAGGAGGTCACGAAAGGTATCCATGAGAATGCGTTTGCGCGTCATGCCCTGTTGTTTCCAGTGATCCGGCAGTGCCAGTGCCAGCTCGACGACGTCGGGGTCCAGGAACGGGCTGCGCACCTCGAGCCCGTATGCCATCGATGCCCGATCAACCTTCACCAGGATGTCGTCGCACAGATACGTCTTGAGATCTACTTCCATGATGCGGTCGATCAGTGCTTTCGGCGGCCCGGGATCGTGGCTCTCGAGAAAGGACACGGTTGCGGGCCATTCTGTCTCCAGCAACCGTGGGCCGTACAGCGATTGTTTTAGCGGCGACGGACACCGGGAAATAAGGCGCAGGTAGCGATCGATACCGTCCTCCTCGGAAATTTCCAGCAACCGCTGCAGCCGTCCAAAGAACGTACGTTCCTCGGTCTTCGGCGGCAGCATCCGGCGCATTGCCCGGCCGACGCTGCGGCGCATGGCGCGCGGTACAAGCGCCATGCACTGGCACAGCTTCATTACTCGATAGCGATAATAGCCGCCGAACAACTCGTCCGCCGCATCGCCGCTCAGCGCCACGGTCACATGCTCGCGCGCAAACCGGCTGAGCAGTGACATGGGCAGCATGGAAGCGTCACAGAACGGCTCTTCGAAATCACCGACGATACGCTGCAGATGACTGAAATCGTTGGGCGCCACTTCCAGGAAGTGGTGGTCGGTAGACAGATGGCCGGCAACCATTTCGGCATAGGCGCGTTCATCGTATTTTTTCTCCGGGAACCCGATCGAGAATGTTTGAGTCTGCGTCCCCCCCTGTTCGGCGAGCGCACAGATCAGGCTGGAATCGACACCGCCGGAAAGAAACAGGCCTACCGGCACATCTGCCACCAGTCGTCGTTGTACGGCAGTCTGCAGCCGTTCGCGTACGGCTTCACAGGCGTCGCCGTAGTCCCCGCCGAAATCGCTGGTGACCGATGGTTCCCAGTAGCGGGTCATCGTCAGTGAGGCGCCATCCCAGAGGGCATAGTGCGCCGCCGGAAGTTTGTGGACTCCGCAATAAATCGTGCGCGGTGACGGGATGTACTGATATTCGAGATAGTCATGGACAGCGGTGCAGTCAACGCGGGTATCGACCCAGTCCACGACGCGCAGCGATGCCGGCCCGCTGGCGAAGGCGAAGCGGCAGCCTTCCCGTGCATAAAACAGCGGCTTCTGTCCGAGGCGGTCGCGGGCGAGAAAGATGTGGCCGGAATCGATATGCAGAATGGCGAACGCGAACATGCCGTTGAGTTCGTCCAGCATCGCCGCGCCGCGTTCCTCGTACAGGTGTAGCAGAACTTCGGAGTCGGTCTCGGTTTTCAGGGTGTGGCCGTTGCGTATGAGCCGCTGTCGCAGTCCCGCGTAGTCGTAAATTTCACCGTTGAAGACCAGAGCCAAGGTCCGATCTTCGTTGTACAACGGCTGCCGGCCGCCGGCAAGGTCGATGACCGACAACCGCCGATGCACCAGGCCGACGGCAGCATGAACGGCGGTACCGCCATCGTCCGGCCCGCGCTTGACCAGCGGTACAGCCATTGCCGCAAGCAGTTCGATGCTGGGCGGACGTTCAGGATTGAAAATGCCGGCGATACCGCACATGGAAAATTTGCAGACTTTCGTTTTGGATTTTAGTTTTAAAAACCAGGCACAACCCAGTGTTACACCATAATGCGCCAATACGCTTTGGACTATCGGCGACGTAACAACGATGTAACAGGAAATCTAAAGGATGCTATAGTTTAACTCGTGCAGAGGAGCGAATGGAAACGTACAAGCAGCAGTTCATTGAGTTCATGGTGGCTTCCGACGCCCTGACGTTCGGAGATTTCGTAACCAAGAGCGGCCGGCAGACACCGTACTTCATCAACAGCGGAAATTTCGCGGACGGCCCGCGCATTTCGCAGCTCGGGGAGTGGTACGCGCGAGCCATCAACGACCGGATCGGCAGCGGTTGCGAAAATCTGTACGGCCCGGCTTACAAGGGTATTCCGTTGGCGGTGACGACAGCCGCGGCGCTGTGGAATTTGTTCGAGCATCGCGTCACCTACACGTTCAACCGCAAAGAGGAAAAGGCCCACGGCGAAAAAGGCGCACTCGTCGGGCATCGCTATGTTGGCGGCGAGAAGGTCCTGATCATTGAGGATGTCGTTACTGCGGGTACATCGGTACGCGAGTCGCTGACGTTGCTCAAGGCGATCACCGCCGTCGAGATTGTCGGTGTGATTGTCTCGGTGGATCGCCAGGAACGTGGGCAGGGCGAGCGCTCGGCACTGGACGAACTGCAGGACGAACTGGGTATTCCGACCTGCGCGATCGTTACGCTGGACGAAATAATTGAGCATCTGGACGGCCGCGAAATCGCCGGACGCGTCCTGATCGACGACGAGATGCGCGGCAGAATTGCTGCCTACCGCGACCAATACGGCGCCCAATAGAGCGGCCGATGGCAATCAGCTCAGTGCGGCCTTTATTCGGCGTACACCGCGGCTCGAACTCTCTTCCTTCTTGATCTTGAAACTGCCGAGCTTGTTCGTGTTTTCCACGTGCGGCCCGCCGCAGATTTCTTTGCTGTAGTCGCCGATCGTGTAGACACTTATGCGTTCGCCATAACGTTCCTCGAACAGCCCGATGGCACCGCCCGCTTTGGCTTCGTCCACAGTCATCTCGTCGCGGCTCACTGGGTGCTCCGCCCCGATATGCTTGTTGACGATCGCTTCAACTTCCGTTAGCTGCTCTTTCGTCACCTTTTCCGGATGCGAAAAATCAAAGCGCAACCGGTCTGCCGTGATGTTCGAGCCTTTCTGCGCCACATGATCACCGAGCACGTCGCGCAACGCCTGGTGCAGCAGGTGGGTGGCTGTATGCAGGCGGGTGGTGTGTTCGGAATGATCCTGCAGGCCCCCTTTGAATTTGTCTTCGGCACCCAGGCGTGAAGCGTCCTGATGTTTTTCGAAGGCCTTGTTATAGCCCGTTTCGTCGACCGTGAAATCGCGCTCGCCGGCCATCTCGACGGTCAGTTCCAGGGGGAATCCGTAGGTCTGGTAGAGGTCGAAGGCTTTGCGACCGCTGATGATTTTCTTTTCGACGTGTGGTGGAAACTTATCGACCATTTTGTTGAATTCGCGCTCACCGCGTTCTAGTGCGGCGGCGAACTGCTCTTCTTCAAGCTCGAGTTCCTTGAGGATGACATCGTTGCGTTGTGCGAGATCCGGATAGATATCGGAGTACTCTTTGATTACGACCTCGCCGATCTGGGTACAGAACGGGCTGCCCGTAGCGATACCGAGCCGTCGACCTTCACGCACTGCCCGCCGGATGAGGCGCCGCAGGATATACCCCTGGCCGAGGTTGGACGGCGTGATATCTGTCGCCAGAATGAAGGTCGCCGAACGCAGGTGCTCGGCAACGATGCGGCCGCTGCGGTCCTGGCGCGGATCGGCATGGCCGGATAACTCCTTGAGTCTATCGAATAGTGGCGTGAACAGCTCGGTGTCGTAGCAACTGGCGCAGCCCTGCAGGATGGCAGTAACCCGCTCGACGCCCATGCCGGTATCGACATTCATCTGCTTGAGCGGTTCGAAGGTCCCGTCGGCTGTCTTGTTGTACTGCATGAAGACGTCATTCCAGATCTCAACCCACTGCTTGTTTTCGGAATCGAAGGTTTCGGGCGCCGGCCCGTCGCCGGTCCAGTAAAACATCTCGGTGTCTGGTCCGCACGGTCCGGTATGGCCGGCCGGGCCCCACCAGTTGTCCTTCTTTGGCAGTTTGGCGATACGCGCTTCCGCGATGCCGAGCGACTGCCATTTGTCGAAGGACTCCTGATCGAGTGGCGCATCTTCGTCGCCGGCGAACACGCTGAAGGCGAGGCGGTCGACGGGCAAGTTGAGGTAGTCGCCGGAGGTCAGGTACTCGAAGCTGAACTCGATCGCTTCCTGTTTGAAATAGTCGCCGAGCGACCAGTTGC
>CAUZJQ010000266.1:0-6108 GCA_963580095.1 Lentisphaeria bacterium
CTTTCTGCACCGGAATGCACTCAACCGGGCAGACATCGGCGCAGGCGCCGCAGCGGATGCACTCGTTCTGGTCGATATACAACAGGTTGTAGTCCATGGCGTTGGTCGACCGGACGTAGCCGGTGATACGGCCGTCATCGTCGTAAGTCATCTCTTTGACCTTTACGATGCAGTTGTCCACCGGTTTGACGCGCAAGCAGCCGTCACAGTAAATGCATAGGTCATTGTCGATCTCGAATTTGAAATTACACAGGTAACAGCGCTTTGCCTCTTCACCGGCGGCGTCCTCGAGATAACCGGTCTCGACTTCCGCGGACAGCGTGCGCTCGGTCACCGGGATGGTCGGCATGACCTGCAACGGGATGTCATCCATCTCGCGTTTGCGGCCGGTGGTTTCGGCGTCCTCGATCAATGCAACGTCGGTGAGTCGGGTTTCGCCGGTAATATGTTTGTCGACGACTCGGGCACAGGCCTTGGCGTGGCCGATCGCGTCGATCAGGGTGGATGCGCCCATGGCAAAGTCGCCGGCGATGAAGATCTTCTCGACATCGGTCACATGCTCCTCGCCACTGACCAGCCACTGCTCGTCGCCAACCAGGTCCGGGCGGAAATCGTCGACGATGAAATCGGTATCGGGGTACTGGCCAGTCGCCAGCAGCACCCAGTCGGCCGGGATTTCGAATTCGCTGCCTTCGATATTGACCGGGCGGCGACGGCCGTCTTCATCGAGTGCGCCCAGCTCGGTGCGGATGAAGCGGATGGCTTTCACCCTGCCCTGGTCGTCGCCGACATAGCCCACCGGACTGACCATCGTCTCCATGGTGATGTTCTCTTCCTCAAGCTCTTCCAGCTCGCCGGGCGTCACCAGCATTTCATTGGTCGAACGCCGATAATAAACACCGACCTTCTCAGCACCCAGACGAAACGCGGTGCGGGAGCAGTCCATGGCCGTGAAACCACCCCCGATAACGACAACGTGGCCGTGCATCTGCTCGTGCTCGAACTCATTGGCTTGCAGGAGAAAATCGAGCCCGTGCCGGATGCCCTTCAACTCGGCACCCGGCAGATCGAGAATGTTAGGGCGCAGGGTGCCGGCCGCCAGAATGACGGCGTCGTTGTCCGCGATGAGTTGGGCAATCGGAATGTCCTTGCCGATCTCGGTGCTGCAGACGATTTCGACGCCGCAGGCCGTGATCTGGCCGATCTCGCGGTTGATCAACTCGCGCGGTAGACGAAATTCGGGAATGCCCTGGTTCAGCATGCCGCCGGGTGTCGAGTGTTTTTCGTAAACCGTCACCTGGTGGCCGTACAGCACCAGGTTGCGCGCGGCTGTCAACCCGGCCACACCGGACCCAACAACGGCAATTTTCTTCCCGGAGTCGGAGAAAATCTTCGGCATGACTACGGGGTCCTGGTTGCCGAGATCGGCGGAAGACCGCTTTGAAAAGCAAATCGCTACCGAGTCGCCGTTACCTTCCCAGCCATGCCGGCATTCCGGCTCACACGGCCGGGAACACACACGACCGAGAGTCGCCGGAAAGACGTTGTCTTCCAAATTGATCCCGTACGCACGGGCATAGTCACCGCGAGAAATCGCCGCCAGATATTCAGGGATGTCGGTCCCCGCGGGGCAGGCCGTCTGGCACGGTATGTTCTTTTCCAGCCAGTCGAAATCTCTCGGCTGGGTGGCGTAGCCCGATGACCGCGACAGCGCGGCGTGCGCCGCGCTGCCTGATTCAAACGGAATTAAAGTTTCACTCATCAATCGCACTCCTGACCGTATTTTTTTTACGTCATGTTGCAATATAACGCGACTTCGCCGCCCGACCATTCGGTTGTCTAAGCAGTTGATGAATGCGACAAACAGGCGAATTGGGGCAGGCATGCAGGCCGGGCAATTTTAAAAACCGATGCAAGGCGATTTTTCTCCAGAACTGCCGACGCAGTTTCGCCAGAGGTGGAGCGCTGCGATCCCATTGCACGGCGGTTATGACTCTATATCGCTGCAAGATCAGCAGCGGATTCTGGCCGACAACGGTATTTTTCGTCATTTGCCATATGGATGTTTGCACCGGGCGCGGAGTAAACGCCTGCGTCAACGTGAGAAATGGAAATTCGCGGCACTGTTTTTATTCCGCCGCGGGTCGGCTGCCGCCATCCGTGGCGAATCATCCTCCTCCGCAATGCCGGGAAGTTTGACGGTGTCTGTAACTCGTTATATACTATATGTTTCTCCAAACAGACACCCTCCCGCTCTCGCTCTTCTGAGCCGCCCCACAGCTCATGAACAAGACCTTCGACAAACAATACCATATCTGGACCATCGGCTGCCAGATGAACGAGGCGGATTCCCGCAAGCTCGGCGCCCAACTCGAGACGCTGGGCTACGGACCGACCCCGGACCCGGATGAAGCCGATGTTGTCGTGCTCAACACCTGCGTTGTGCGGCAGCAGGCGGAGAATAAGATCTACGGCCGTCTCGGCTCGCTCAAGACGATCAAGCAACGGCGTCCCGATCTTGTGCTCGGGCTGATGGGGTGCCTGGTCGGCGTCAAAGAAGCGCCGGCACTGCAGGAGAAGTTTCCATTCGTCGATGTCTTCATGTCGCCGTCTGACGGTGGACCCCTGCTCGATTACCTGCAGGAACATGATCTCTACGAAGCGGTGCTGCTGCAGGAGCAGTCGACCCGCAGCCTGCGGGATGCCATTCAGGACGCCGAGAACGTCTTGCCGATCGACCAGCGCGGCGTCGCGGTCACCGCGCACGTGCCCGTTGTGCTCGGCTGCTCACACGCCTGCACCTTCTGCATTATTCCATATCGGCGCGGTGGCGAACGCAGTCGACCATCGGCCGATGTGCTCCACGAGATCGAGTTGCTGGCCGGCCAGGGCATCCGCGAAGTTATGTTGCTCGGACAAATCGTCGACCGCTACGGCCTCGATCTTGACGAGGACATCAATCTGGCCGACCTCCTGGCGCGGGCCAATAAGATCGACGGCATTCACCGTATCCGTTTTCTGACCAGCCATCCGAACTGGATGACCGATAAGCTGCTCGAAGCCGTCTCCGAGCTCGACAAGGTCTGCCCGCACCTTGAAGTTCCGGTGCAAGCCGGTAACGACGAGGTGCTCGCCAACATGCGCCGCGGCTACACCAGCGATGATTACTACCGGCTCGTCGACCGCATCCGTGACCGCCTGCCGCAGGCTGCCCTCAATACCGACATTATCGTCGGATTCCCCGGCGAGACCGACGAGCAGTTCATGGATACGTACCGCATGATGCAGCGCGTACAGTTCGACAAGGTCCACATTTCCACGTACTCGCCGCGGCCGAAGACGGTGGCCGTGCGCAAAATGCCGGACAACGTGACAATAGCCGAGAAGAAACGTCGCCGCCAAATGCTCGACGACCTGCAGAAAGAGGTCCTGACCGCGAAAAACGCCCGGTACCAGAACACGTTCGTCGAAGTACTGGTCGAGAAACACCAGAAGGGACGCTGGTACGGCCGCACCCCGGATAATCGGCTGGTCTATTTCGAAGGCGGCGAAGATCTGATCGGACAGCTTGTGCCGGTGCAGATTGACTGGGTCGGTCCCTATTCTTTGATCGGGCAGAAACGGCAGCAAGTCAATGCCGAAATGCTCGCCGTCTAATGATCTCTTTGGCAGCCGAATTGCGGCGTGCTGATTTTCACGATTTGATAATGTGAGGAGCCAATGCTGTCTTTGATTGTTTCCGTACTCGCTGCCGTGGTCGCGGCGGCGGCACTGGCCAGTGTCACCGGACTGGGCTGGGGCATTTGTCTCGGGGCCGCCGTCTTCTTCGGTCTGATGATTCTCCTGAGCCGTTACTTTGGCAAGCGCCTGCAGGCCGTCGCGATGACGGTACAGGATCGGATCACTGAAGCTCAGGCCGAAGCCCAGCGCCTGATCGGCCGTTTCCAAACCAAGCCGTCCTCGCAGAAGGTGATGCAGGCCCAGGTGGAGAAAGTCATGGAAACAGGCGTAGTCGACGCCCTCGAAGTCCTCGAAACCGCACAGCCGTTGTACAAATGGAACATCCTGGCGGAGCGCCAGATCAATACCTTGAAGATGCAGCTCAACTTCCAGATCAAGCGCTTCGATAAAGCTGACGCTCTGATACCGAAAATCCTCGTGCTCGAACCGTTGACACTGGCCATGAAGATGACACGCCAGTACCATAACGAAGATTTCGCAGCGTTGGAGAAAAGCTTCAAGAAAGGCGTCAAGAAGTTCAAGTACGACAAGGCGCTGCTGATCTATTCACTCTACACGTGGACATTGATCAAGCGCAAGAAAATCGACGAAGCTCTGGAAGTCCTGACCAGTGCCAAGGACAAGACCGACAGCGATGTGATCACACGCAACTGGGAACACGTCGCCAACAACAAGATTCACCTGTTCTCGAATGCCAGCATCGGCGAGCAATGGTACGCCCTGCATCTCGAGCAGCCGCCAAAGCAAAAAGCCAGCAAAGGACAGATGAAAAAGCACCCGATGTCACCGAAAGGACGCCGTAAATTTTTCTGAGCTGCCACCGCAGATTCCCGAGGAACTGACATGCGCGTTTTAGTCACCGGTATGATCGCCGGAATGAATGACGATGCCTATATCAACCAAGTTCTGCAGATGGGACAGGATCAGGGGCTCGACATCAGCTATCACAATCTGATCAACGCTTTGGAAAGCACCGGTGGCAAGAAGCTCGACCGGTTGCTGGGTACCACGAACTACCTGTTCGAAGTCCTGCGCGAACGCGAATACCGCAAGATCGGCTTCGAGCTCGAAGCGAACAACGTGACCAACGCGATTATCCGCGCACCGTCCACGATCGAATGGAAGCACGTCAATATCAAACTCAAGGACCACAAGGAGATCGCGCACTTCATAAGGCCCGACGTTGTCGTCACCTTGATCGACGCAGAGTTGTTCATTCAGGAGCGCATGCACGACGCCCAGAAGCGCGACGAATTCTTCCAGCGCGTCAAGCAACACAACTTCAGCATCCGCGAAATTCTCTCCTGGATGGACGAGGAAGTCAGCCTGTCAGAGGATTGGGCCGAGCATTTGAATGTGCGGCACTATGTCATTCCGATCGGCCAGAATCCGGACAGTCTGTTCAAGCTTGTTAAGCACGAACGCGTCCCGTCCTTCTACGTCTCGTACTCGATGACGCACTCAGACCCGCAGGCGCGTGTCGTGGTGAACGAGACGATCGCACGGCTCAACGAATATGGTCTGGTCATCGACCCGCAGGCCATCGAGATTGGTTCGAACTTCGATAGCCAGCGCGACAAGGAAGTGACCTTTTCCTACACCGTGCATCGCGATCTGCACTGGTTCGTCGGCAAGGTCGACGCCGTCGTTGCGATTCACCCGTACGCTCAACGCCCGCCAATGTCAACCGGCATGATGGACGAGCTCGGGCACGCCCGCGACTATCACAAGCGCCGTTACATGATCTACCCGCCGACGAACCTCAGCCCATTCACGACCGACAGTTATATCGAGCAGGGGCACATCTTCATGAACGTCGAAGAATTCTTTCTGTGCCTCGAAGCCGAAGGCTTCAAGCCTCTTAGTGCATAGAACGCTTTCAGTCCCGAGTGCTGGGAATTCGGTCCGTACTGCAGCAACTGGAAGTATCTGGGTAGTTGGTGGCCCACCTCACCATGCCATGACCGTCTCTGCCCGGAAAGCATCCATTGCGGTCGCGCCCGCAAATCACTACCGCGGGGGCCACGTCTAATAGCTGCTGCCGGGATAGCTATGACCGCCGTGCCAGAAGTCGAAGCCGGAAGTCCCCGGCCCAAAGGTCAGTTCCGGCCAGCTCGTTTTGCCCTCGACGTGGCTGTCGACAAACAGGAAGTTACCCCTGCCGCCGATATGCCGCATGGCCGGCAGCGGCGGCGCCGGAACGTCCGGCAACCCGTCGGCATACGTCGAGCCTTCGCGGCTGATGGCGGCCACCACCGGGTCCAGGTCTGGAATATTGAAAAAGTTACTGCCGGAAGCATTCGCCATCAGCAGCTTCGACGACGGGTCCTCGATCCGCTGCCGGTTGATCTGGGTCCAATGCGGCAG
>CAUZJQ010000267.1:0-6106 GCA_963580095.1 Lentisphaeria bacterium
CCACAGGTCTCTTCCTTAACCTCTCCATCGAAAATGTCGGCAATTTCGGCGTGCTGTTCATCGGTCAGATCAATATCAAACGCACCGAGGGTAGAATCCAACTGCCGCAACGAGCTGAATCCGACCAAGGGGGAAGTTACCGCGGGGCAGTGGCGAACCCAGGCAATAGCCAGTTGCGCGGGCGTCACCCCCAGGTCGGCGGCGAAGGCTTTGAACTTGTCGAGAGCATCGCCATGGCGCTCCATCAGGCCCTGCGGCCGTTTCTTCTTGTGATCCAGGGCCCCGCGCGAGCCTTCCGGGACGGGGCCGTCCTTGGTATACTTGCCGGATAAAACCCCCATCAGCAGCGATCGGTATACGGTGATCGCAACGTTGGTCGTCTTCGCCTGGGGCAGTATCTCGACCTCGATCCCGCGCTCGATCGGGTTATAAGGCACCTGATGACAAGTCATCGGCGCCCAGCCCTCGACTGCGGCGATACCGTTGAAGTGCTCGACCAGCCATGCCGGGCAGTTGCAGCACCCGATGGCCCGCGCTTTGCCGGCCACGACCGCGTCGTTGAACGCCGACATGATCCCTCGCGGCTCCATGCCCACCTTGGGAAAATGCATCATATAAAGGTCGACGCAATCCGTCTGCAAGCGTTCGAGGCTCTCGTCGAGGCTTTGGGCGATGTCTTCGGTCTCGGTGAAGGTCGGGAGCTTGGTCGCGATAACCACCTGATCGCGCTTGCCTTTCAAAATTCGGCCGAGCAATGACTCGCCTGCGCCGCCACCGTAGGCCGCCGCAGTGTCGATAAAATTGGCGCCACGTTCGATGGCTGCCAAGGTGATCCGCTCCGCTTCCGCATCGTCGCACGATGGACCGAACTGCATCGTGCCCAGGCACAACTCGCTGACCTCGATCCCGCTTTTACCGAGTAATACGCGCTTCATTGCCATCTCTCGTTCCTCTCGTGATATTGAAACGTGCAATTAACATGAATCAACGTGAATTAACGATTTCATTGTCCTCAGGTGCAAAATACGGATGCACCTGAATGTAGTTGAAAATCAATTGCTGTCCAACCGGCCCGCCCGCTTGGTCGCCGGTCGCCCAATCCGTAATAGTGACGCGGGCGCGCTTGCCCTCGGCCCGGAACAAATACCAGTAATAGGTCAGCCAGGTCTTGTGCTGGTCCATGGCCACAAAGGAAGCGTCGGGGAAAACGACGGCGAACGACTTGTCGGGGAGCAGATCAACGTTGTCCAGCGTGACACTCGACGCCGGTTTCTCGCGCTTGGACAAGTCCGTGAAGTCGCAGGCGATCATGCGGAAAGTGTATAACCTGCCGGGCTCAAGGTCCTTGATCTCCTGGGTGATCGTGTTCGGGCCTTTCGCGCTTCGGGTCGTGACCAAACCGGTATCGCCCTCCGAACTTCCGTAACGCGTTTGGAGGCTGCTGAGCCCCGGCTTGCGAGCGGTTTGGATGCCGCCCTGGTCGGCCGGAGAGATCGTCCAGCCCTCCGTCCCATTTGCAAAATCGCCGTTGGTAAGATGCGTCGATTCATAAGGATCATTTGTCGCCGGCCCGGTGTTGCCTTCGATGCCATAGTGCCGGAAGAGCCGGCAAATCCAGCGAAGGGTCTCCTCATCCGAGTAGCTGCTGTGATATCCCATGAGCCCATACGCGCCCCAAAATGCGGGATTGTTGACCACGAGGTTGAACTGCATGTCAAGGTAGACCTTGTGATTGACAAAGGGCGTAGTGCTCAGGGTATGCCCGCCGGGTGTCGAGAAGAATCCGAAGCAAACCGCAAGGTGCTCAATAGCTGTCGGTTCCCACTTGCGACAGGTCCGCGCCATGCCGACGAGGCCGTATTCCGTTTTGAAGAAGTTGCGCACCGCGGCCTCGCTGGGCTGTGGCAGAAACTTGTCCCACGCTGTCCCCAGGTAGCGCTCCCACATGATCACCGAGTCGGTATCGACAACAGCTTTCAAGCGTACCTGTCCGTCCGCGCCGTTGAATTCGATGTTCGTATCATAAAAGTAGAGCAGCTTGTCCTTGAACTTCGGCGTTGCCTTGAGCTTCCGCAGCGCCTCTGCATAAGAGGGACAGTTGACGCAGGGGCCGCTGAACTCGTCCAACATTGTACCGTCTGCGAGGGGATTGGTGAAGCCAACGGACGAGGCAATGTACTCATAAATTTCCTCGGGCGGACAATACGTTATGCCCGAGGCAACGCCTTTGGCATGCGCGTTGACAAGCACTCGACCGCCATCCTCTCTCCATTTCTTCAGGCGCGGCTGAAGCCGCGGATTTCTGACGTCGGCCATGAACGTATTGACATTGTCCATGACATAGGTTTCGTAGAACTCGAGCACTGGCATCCCCAGATCGCCATTGTAGTTTTTCAACCCGGACAATTCATGCAGGAGAATCTCGGGTATGGACCGAACAAGAAGACTGTCCAGTTCACCTCCCGCGGGTGCATCGATCACCAGTTTGTGCTCGCCTTTCGGCAGATACCGCATCGCTTCCTTTACGGTCTGTTCGCCTTTTTCAAACGACAGGATCTCCCCATACTCGCCGAGGGATATGCCCAGTGCGCCGCCGGTCCCTTTTGTGGCAGCCGCCACGTATACCCAGCGCCGCTTGGGGGTCTTGAAGACATAGGTCTTGGTTCCAGCGATAGTCTCGCGGTCGACTTTCAAAAGTTCCCAGACCACATTGTTCAGTATCTTGACCCCTTTGAACTCTTCGGCCTGGCCGGGCCAGGAGACGGACATTTCGACAGGCTCGCCGATCGACTCGCCGTCGCGCAAGAGCACGGTGGTGCGAGTGCGATAGTCGCCCGGCGGCAAAGCAGTGACGTCCAGGACTACGTCGATCGTCGACTCATCGGGTCGCAGTGTTTCGACCTTCCTTGCGAGCACTCCGGCCCCCTGGGCGTCCGGTATCCGGACCTCGATCGAGGCACCGTCCGGCAGCGGTTGCAGTGGACCGTAATTGACGTGGAACACGATCCATCCCGGCTCCGGAAAGGTTTCGATCTCGACCGCCGGGCCGCCGAACACAGAGCTTGCCGAATAAATGACCAGGGCCAGGAGCAAAGGAACATAGAGCTTTTTCATGATTAGCCATTCCTCTGAATCCTTCCGCCCTCAATCGTGGGATTACGGTTTTGGGGATTGAGGTCGAAAGGTTGAGTTTTTTGGGGATTAGGTTTGGAGGTTGAGTTCGGGGAAATTCAGGTCGCGATTAAGGCAGCCTGCTGTTGATGATCAAGCAGAAGTCCTACGCTGTTGATTATAGGTCAATGTTCCCATGAATCAAGATGAGGATACGGCCGTTTAGATTTACTTGAAACGTAACCGTGGAAGAGGTACTCTACGCTTCCTTTTTCCGGGTGCCGGAGTTGGCGTCGGGCTTGTCCCCAATCGCCCTGGCGGCCCCGTCACAGCAGCACGAACATCAATCCACCAACCACCGATTCACCTCCTCCCTCATGGACATTCGTGACCTTGCCGCCATCGATGTACACGCCCACTACGGGAAGTGGGACCAGGGGCCGGAAACTGCCTTGCTTGGAGAGATGATGTCCGGCGACGCCGCCACCGTCATCAGGCGTGCCCAAGCGGCAAATACCGAATGGACTGTCGTATCCCCCTTGTCTGGCCTGATGCCGCGTGGTTGTGCCGACGCCGTGGCCGGGAATGAAGAGGCCAACAGTGTGGTCGAACAGAACCCGGGCCTGCTCCAGTGGGTCATCGTGCATCCACTGCAGTTGGCGACTTTCGATCAAGCCCGTGAGCGGCTGCAGCATCCGAAGTGTGTCGGCATCAAGATCCACCCGGAGGAACACTGTTATCCGATCCGCGAACATGGGCGGGCGCTTTTCGAACTGGCGGCGGAGCTGGACGCGGTAGTTCTCACGCACAGCGGTCATGAAAACAGTATACCTGACGAGTTCGTGACGTTCGCCGACGACCATTCCAATGTCCAGCTTATCCTGGCCCACATCGGTTGCCGGACGAACGCCCACTCAGTCGACCTGCAGGTTCGGGCGGTACAGGCGTCGCGTCACGGCAACATCTTCGCGGACACGTCGAGTGCGAGCAGTATGTGCTCCGGCCTCATCGAGTGGGCGGTCGCGGAGGTTGGCGCGGATCACGTTCTGTACGGCACCGATACACCGCTGTATTTCGCACCGTCGCAACGTGCGCGCATCGACGCCATGGACATTCCGGTCGAGCAGAAACGACTGATCCTGCGCGACAATGCCGAGCGTCTGCTACAGCTTCCTTAGGCTCAACGCACACAGAGTCGCGTTGTACCTTCTATTCGAATCCCAGCTCGATCAGCTTTGCTACCATGCCTTGGATGCGTGGCCGGTCACTGTGCAGAAACGCGGGGTCATAGAATTGGTCGCGCTGGGTGTGCTGCGTGACGAGCCGGCTCCGGTCCATGATTTCCTGGTGCTTGCACAGCAGTTCGACCTGCTCGTCGGTCGACGGGTTAACGGCAAAGCTCATGCTGAACATGCGCCGCCCCGACCGTCCGCCAAAGGAGCTGTGGTAGAGATACTGGGTGAAAAAGACGACGTCACCCGGTTCTGATTCGAGGGGCACAGCCGGGACGTCCTGAGAATCGACGCCGAAAAGCGGCTCATCTTTCGAGATGTTCATTTCCTTGATAAACTGGTCAAGCTCGGCCTGCGTGCTGCGGCCCTCCTCGATCACCTGTTTCTTGCGCCAGTAATTCAATTTCCTGAGCTCATCATGAAACGGCGGGCGGTGGGAACCGGGGATCACCCGCAGACACCCTGTATCCCGGCCTACGGGATCCAAATAAAACACCACCTTGATTCGAGTAAATCCTACCTCGACATCGGCGCCATCGCGATGCCAGGCGGTGTCGCCCACATAGAGGTTCCCATCCGACGCGCGCCAGATGAAATCGGGGCCGAGCAACTGTGCGAGCGGCTCATAGATCCGGTCGTCTTCAACGAGCTGCCGCATTCGCGGACTGCGCTCGACCCAGCCGGAGACCGCTTGCCGTATCTCGCCAGCAAAGGCTTCACCCTGACGTTCCGCCTCGACCGTGGCATCGAATTCAGCGGTGATCTCGGCCATCTCCGCCGGCGAAAACAGCTGTCGCCGGACGACGTAGCCGAAAGTTTCGAAATGTGACAATTGCTCTGATGAAAACATTTTCCTTCTCCCTCGGGACACGTTTTTGAAACGTTAACAACGCTCGATCAACGTCAATTATGGGGTTGATTCCGGGGCATAATATAGTTGAACCTCGATGAAATTGAAAGTCAATTCCTGCCCCACCGGACCACCGGGTTCCTCGTCACTGAGCCAATCAGAGATCACCAGTCTTGCCGAATCGCCGGCCGCGCGGAAGACATACCAATGGTAGCTCAGCCACGGTTGATTCTTGCCGGAAAAAGGCGGGACCTCCTGACCGCGTTGACTCTCAAAAGGTTGCTGAAACCCCTCGATCATCTCGACGTTTTCAAGGTCCATCGCAACCGCGTGGGTCTGCTTGTCAATCTTGCCCTTCATCAGGCCCTGATAGTCGCAAGTGAACATCTTGATCGAGTAGAGCCGGCCGGGTTCGAGATCCTTGATCTCCTGGACGATCCGATTCGGTGCCTTGGCACTTCGTCGCATGCGCACGAAGTTGTCACCCCTGCTGCTGCCGCGCACGCGCCCCTCCAGCCGTCCGAGGCCGGTAAAGGTTCCAGTGTTCACGCTGTCACCCGCCGCCGCCGTGACGGTCCATCCAGTCGTCCCCTCGTCAAAGTCGGGATTCTGCAGATGCGTCAGGTTGTATCGAAAACCATACTCCTCGGAAAGCAGGTTGGTCTTCCCTTCAATACCGTAGTGTCGGCACAGCCGTGCCTGCCAGCGCACAGTTTCTTCGTCGGCATACTTTGCATTCCATTCCATCAGTCCGTACAACCCGACGAACGTCGGATCCGTCGCGAGACGCTGATACTGCATGTCCTTCCACACTTTGTAATCGACGGCCGGATTCTCATTCAATGAGATCGGCGGGGTCGAATAGTAGCCAAGACATAGAATCGCGTGGGTTTGCGCCTCTGGAACGAGATTG
>CAUZJQ010000268.1:0-6093 GCA_963580095.1 Lentisphaeria bacterium
AAAGATTTATCGGTTTCCTGTTCTCCGCTTTGATGTCCTCCGTGTGGGGTGCTGCTACAGCCGAGCGCCGGAATTGGCGAACAGGCGGGCAACCATTCAATTGGAATTAAGCTAAACCGGATATAATCTAACCGTTCATCTGCCTGATTGAAATGCGCCGACGCAAGATCCGCGAACTTTATCCTCGATTAAATTTAACCTTCTTGAATGGAACTGGTTACATTAATTTTTCGGGGCTTTCCTGGAATCTCCCGGGTAACGACGACCGTGATTCCTGAAGCAATGGCTTAAGATCCCTTAACTCTTTGTAAATACGTGAGTAACAAGCTCATGAAAGGTGCCGGAGACGAACCGCCCATCGGCCGCAGCCGCAAGCGCAAGTTCGGCTGTTTCTGCTTCTGGTTCATCATGCTATCCCTCGCCACCGTCATCATGGTCGATGTCTGGTGCGAATGGCGCGGGCTGCCCCGGGCGTTCGTTGACCGCTTCGAGCGCGGGCTCGTCGCCAAGGGGTTTCATGTGGAAATCGAACGGATGCGCGCCGGCATCTTACGCGGCATTCGGCTCGACGGGATCATCGTACGCGACGCGCGGGTCGCCGACCGCACACTGGTGACCGCCGAGATGATGATTGTCGAGCTCGACGTCATAGCGTTGCTGCAGCGCGAGTTAAAACCAACGCGGATTGACATCCGTGGCGGTGCCAGCGCGCTGGCCCTTGCGCTGGTCGACCCGACAGCAACCGGCACGCTCGCGATCACGCAGCTTCGTGTCGAACTGCTTATCGGTGCCGACGCCGTGCACATGAGGTCCGCGGTCTGCGATATCGGCGCTGTCCAGGTCATGGTGCAGGGCCGGCTGATTCCCCCGGAGACAGCGCCGAAAGAAAGTCCGTTGGTTTCGCTGGAGCCACTGCTGGAGGGCATGACGGAGGGGCAGAGGCGTACCGTCGTCGAGTTCGTGGAATTCTGCAACGCCACCCGACCGACCGCGAATGCCGAACTTTCAATCACCTTCGACATCGACGTGGACGATGTCAGCCGCAGCGATTTGCAAGCAAAGCTGAACGTGTCGGATTTCACCTATCGGCATCTTAATGTTGACAGCCTGCTGGTCGAAGCGCAGCTCACCGCCGATATCATGAAGATCCGCAAGTTCCGCATGACCA
The DNA here is from genome assembly GCA_963580095.1 of Lentisphaeria bacterium. GTDB lineage: Bacteria > Verrucomicrobiota > Lentisphaeria > JABSQK01 > CAJWLW01 > CAJWLW01. The sequence goes on from CAUZJQ010000268.1 coordinate 1,169, forward strand.
TCGACAGCGGCACTACTGCGTCGGAGGATTCCCGCGGCGATGTCGTCAGTGGCGCGCTTGAACTCGACTTGCGTAGTGACGAAATTTCCGGGCGCCTGGCCTACAACGCTTTTCCGCACGCCATCGCCCGGGCACTGCAGCCGAAACTGGGTGATGTCCTCGACGACATCGATTTCGGCGATATCCGTCCGCACGGAGAGGTGATTCTGCAGAAATCGCCGCTACGTCAATCAGAGGCGTGGGTCTACGATTTGACGTTGTCGGTCGCCCGGGCCCGACTTTTCGATGCGGCCATTGCCGATGTCGAGCTTGTTGCCTCGGTGGCAGACGGTATCGCAAACGTCAAGCAACTGGATCTGCGGTTGGGTGAGCATGCGAACGTCAAAGTGCACGGACAGGTTCTTCTTGACCGCAACGAGTTGATCGCCCACATCGCGTACGACGGTGATCCCCGCGAGCTGGCGGCCTTGTACCTCAATCCGGACGCGCGCGAGGGGTTTCTCAAAACGTGGAAGGATTACACCTGGAACCCGGCGACGACGCGGCAGTTCGAGTACGATCTGCATCGGTATTATGCCGACGACGGTAAGATCGTGGTGTGGGTCCAGGGTGCGGTGACTTTCAGGGACTTCCGCTATAAGGGGCTGCCGATGTCGCGCGCGTCCGGAGATTTCTATCTTGATTTCTACAATCATTGCTTCGTCATTGACGACCTACGCGTTGAACAGGGCAGTTACGGTGCCAACGCCACGATGATCTATGATCTGGCGCTTGACCGGAAGCGCCTGGTGTACAAAGCAGTCAGCGACCTGCCGGTGGAGGTGCTGCTCGGTACGATCTCCAGGCCCTGGCGTCAGGCGCCGGCGATATGGGGATTGCAATTTGTCGAACCGCCCGTGGTCAGCTTACAGGGCTGGCACAGTTTTAGGGATCCTAATGCCTACCTCGCCACAGTCAACATCGATGCCGGGCGGTTCACCGTGGCCGATGTGGCGCTGGCCTCGGGCGTCGCCAAACTCTACTTTTTCGACCGCCAGGCTTTGGGCAGTATCGAGGTGGATGCTGCCAACGTTGCTGGCTGGTATCTACAGAACTGTCAGGCCGACGTGGATTTCGGTGAGACTACGCGGATCACCGGCACGCTGACCCGCGCGAGCAGCGGCACGAACGTTTTCGGGGCGACCCGGTTCCGGACCGAAGTGGCTTCGGATCGCTTGGAAATCGCCGCCCACAGCGAAACCGTGGAGATGGACAAGTGGCGCTTGACCGACGTCCGTTCGGAGAATGTCATAGCTGACAATATTCTTGATACTTCCGCGTTGATCGCTCGAGCCGATTGTGGCGATCTGGTGCTCAAAGATATTGACACGAGCTTCCGCCGAACCAACCGCAGCACCCATGTCCGGCATCTGCAGATTGAGGGTCTGAAACTGGGCACTCAATTGCAGGCCGGCGGCCTTGCTCTCGATGGTAGTGTCCGGGATGATGGACCATTGATTTTGGCTGGCCATGCCAGGACACTCAGCTACAGCGGCGTCGGTCTCGAGACGGCCAATGCTACCGTGGCGCTCAAATGGCGGCCAGAGCGCTTTGACATGAAGGTGAGAGCCCCGCAGGCGACGATCGGGGAGATCAAGCAGCTCGACAACCCGGTTGTCGAATTGCAGTGTACCGGCCCAGCGCTCGAGAAGATCGTCGGTAGCGGCACCTGCGACCGGGCCGAGTGGCAGAGTGGCATGGTCGCCCGTGGAGTGGTCAGTGATTTCAGCATCGGCGACGGCGCGATCCGCCATCAATCGGCATGGAGCGACATCGAGTTCGGAGATTGGCACCTGACCGATGTGACCATGGACGGCACATTGCAGCCGCAAAATAGTTTCGACTTGACGGCGGGGCATCTCTACTACGAAAAAAAAATCATGCTGCAGGACTTCTCCGGGGGCGTCACGATAGGCGACAGCGAATTTGAAATCGACGGAATCCAAACAACGTGGCTCGGTGGTGAACTGACCGGTCGCAACACCTACAACTGGGAAACCGGGACCAGCATCGCAAAGCTGCAGGTAGAGAATGTGCGCTATGGGCGTCTGTCGAAAAGCGACGACGCCGACGAAGCTGGGCGACTGCAGGGTGCCATTGATGTCACAATGGATCTGAATTCCGAGAAACTGCACCTGACCGGCGTCGGCAACGTCAAGGTGCACGGCGGTGATTACTGGGGCATTCCTGTGCTGGCCGACTTCCTGGGCATCCTCGACAAGATGTTCAAGACCGGGCAACTGGCGAAGATCACCGAGTTCGAGAGCTCGCTGCAGTTCGAGGGCGACCGTGTCTATCTGCCCGACCTCGAGAGCAACGGTGAACTCGTCGCGATCCGCGCCGGTGGCTATTACATCTGGCCGACCCGCGCGCTGGACTTCCGTGTCAAGGCCGTACCGCTCAAGCGTGCTCAGGACCTCAGCGAAGCGATCAAGATACCGATCCTCGACCCGCTGGTTCGCAAGCTGACGACGTTGCTCGAAAGCCGTGTCACCGGAACCATTGATGATCCGCAATGGGAGTATATCGAACCGATCCAGAAAATCTTCGGGCTCGGGTTCCTGAAGGAAACTTCCGACAAGAACACGTCCGGCGGCCATGACCGCACAGAGTAGGGGAAGGGATGCGGATTCGGTTGCATGGCCCTGTTGTCTCCGCAGCGCTGCGGTCCGTCCGGCGACATACGACACTTACATTTTTATGATATTTTCTCGCGTCCACCGAATGAGGAATACATGCTGGAACGGTGCAATCTCCGCAGCGAACTGAATCAAAGGCAACAGGGGCAATTTGATGCCCGAGAGGATTCGCTTCACGGGGAGGCGTTCAACTTTCATGATTCCGTCGTATCTTACGGCTTCGTTATAATTGGCTAACCCATCCACCCAACTTGCAGTCACATGAGCGAACACATTGCACCGCTGCCGGAGATTTTTGCGAAGACTGTAGCGACCTGCGGCGGGCACACCGCGATCAATTTCAACGGCAAGACCACCGATTTCGCCACGTTCGACAAACGCTCGGATGCTGTTGCCGCCAATCTGCAGGCATTAGGCATTGTCAAGGGTGACCGTATCGGGCTGTACTGCATTAACTCGGACTTTTTTGCCATTGCCTACTTCGGCATTGTCAAGGCCGGCGCCACAGTGGTGCCGATCAATCTGCTATTGAACCCGAAAGAGGTGGCTTACATCCTCAATGACTCAGGGGCCCGTGCGCTGATTTATTTCGAGGCGTTTACGCCGGCGATCAATGCGATCCGCGCAGATTTGCCCGGCATCGATTTCGCCGTGTGCATCGGGGCGGAGAAATCAGACCCCGCCGACAGGGACTGGGCGGAACTGCTGTGCGCGGCTGAGGCGCCGGCGCCGGTCGAGTTCGACGTCGACGAGGACATCGTCGTACTGATCTACACGTCCGGCACCACTGGCAAGCCAAAGGGCGCGATGCTGACTCATCGTAACCTGGCGAGCAACACGAACAGTATCCGTATTGCCATGGGCCTGGTGCCCGGGGAAGACGTTATGCTCGTTGTACTGCCGATGTTCCATGCCTTTGCGGCGACTGTCGGTATGCTGTTTCCGCTGCTCCACGGCTGCACCTTTGCGCCGGTACCGAAGTTCGAGCCCAACCTGGTCGTCGACACGATTGCTGCAACTGGGGCCACTGTTTTCATGGCGGTGCCAAGCATGTACAACGTTTTGCTGCGCCTGCCTGAAACGGCGGTTTCCAAGCTCGACAGCCTCAGGCTTTGCCTCTCCGGCGGTGCCGCCATGCCGGTCGAAATCCTCAAGCAGTTCGAGGAGCGCTACGGCAAACTCATTTACGAAGGTGACGGTCCGACCGAATGCTCACCAGTTACGTGTGTCAATCCCATTGGCGGAAGGCGTATCATCGGCTCTGTGGGCACTGTGGTGCCGGACGTCGAGATGACAATATTCGATGGCAACGCCAACGAATTGCCGCACGGGCAAATCGGTGAAATTTGTGTGCGCGGCCCAAACGTCATGAAAGGGTATTGGCAGCGTCCGGAAGAGACTGCGGAGGCGTTCTTTGGCGAGTGGTTTCGTACCGGCGACCTTGGCACCGAAGACGATGATGGCTACTTTCACATCGTCGATCGCATGAAGGACATGATCATTGTCAACGGCATGAACGTTTATCCGCGCGTGGTCGAGGAGATCTTGTACCAGCATGAAGCAGTGGGCGAGGCCGCGGTTATCGGTGAACCGAGTGAGCTGCATGGAGAAATTCCCGTCGCCTACATCACCTTGACTGCAGAGGACGCCGCGACTGCAGCCGACCTGCGGGGCTTCTGCCGCGAGCATCTCGGGAATCACGAGGTACCGCGCAAGGTTTTCTTCCTGCCCGAGCTGCCGAAGAACGCCGCTGGCAAGATCGTCAAGCGCGAACTCCGCAAGGCCGGTGAGCTCGAGCGTGGCGTCGACAGCCGCGAATCGCCCGATGCCTGACGGCCGGGCCTTCAGCCCGCGGCGGATTCGTCGGATTGCAAAATGACCAGGGCGTATGGATTCTCGTGCTCGAGGCGCTGTGCCGAATATGATTCCATGGTGTCGGGCGACCTTGATTGTGGAGTTCAGCTGCCAAGGATGATGCCGGCGAACACGATGCCGACCGGCATTGCCAGCCACGGACCGAGACCGCCACAGCTACAGACCGGCGAATCGATTCAGCTACCTATTCGCTAACTGGTCGCTGCGACCAGGTCATCCAGCTTTTGCTTCGCGGCACCGGATTCGATCGCATCGCCGGCCTTGCCGTATGCGGCGCCGAGATTGTCCGCCAGACCACCGACGTAGATGGCGGCCGCGGCGTTGAGCTTGGCAACGTCCGCCTTCGGGCCTTCGTCGCCGCCCAGGATGTCC
>CAUZJQ010000269.1:0-6056 GCA_963580095.1 Lentisphaeria bacterium
CCGTTGATCTGGCATCGATCACGATTACCTTCTTCCCTGCCGCACCCCACTCATTTAAGGAGGCTATGAATGGCTTACACCTATCCAATCACCCAGATTGCCCTCGATTACCCGACGACGGAAGAAGCACTGGATATGGCGGCGATCGCCGTCGAAGCCGGCTTCGACTGGCTCGAAATCGGTACGCCGCTGATCACCTGCCAAGGGCTCTCGCCGATCGGCGCAATGGTCCGGGCCTTTCCAGATATGCCGGTTATCGCCGACTACAAAACCATGGATTCCGGTTTCAAGAACGTCGAGCGCACCAAAGACCAGGGCGGGCATCTGATGACAGTCTGCGCCAACGCCTCCGATGCGACCGTGCGCTCGGCAATCGATGAAGGCAAGAAACTGGGTATCGACGTGGTCGTCGACACCATCGGCGCCAAGGATCAGCCCGGCCGCGCCAGGCAATGCTGGGAATGGGGCGCGGACTTTATCTATCTCCACTACAGTGCGGATGAACGGCGCGCCGATGACTCCCGCGACACCACGCCCTGGCTGCCCGGTGTGCTGGAAGTCGTCCCGGGGCCCGTCGGCATTGCGACTTTCGGTGTCGAAGACGCCGTATGCGCGTCAAAGATGGGCGCCGAATATTTTGTCATCGGTCATCCGCTGACCGACGGCGACGATCCCCTCGGGGAGCTCACGCGCTACGTCGATGAAGTCAAAAGCAATTACCGCCCGAGAGGATAACATGTCAGACACTGCAGTCGTAAATTATGCTGTCGAGCCGAAAAGTGTCGAACTGCGCGAGATTCCAGAACCCACCATCGCTGCTGACGAAGTTCTGCTCGAAGTCGAAGCTGTCGGCGTGTGTGGCAGTGACCTGCACATGTGGCAGGGGGGTATCAGCTGGACGATGAACTATCCAGTCGTCCTGGGCCATGAGTTCTGCGGCGTCATTCGCCAGGTCGGTGCCGATGTAACGGGTTGGGCAGAGGGTGATCGTGTCGTCAGTGAAACGTCGGCCGTCATCGATCCGGACAGCCCGCTCAGCCGGCGCGGGCTTTACAATCTCGACCCGTCACGGCTAGGGTACGGAGCTCTGGTCGATGGTGCGATGCGCCGTTACGTGCCCGTGCCGAAACGCATTCTACACCGCTTGCCGGATAATGTGCCGTTTGAGCATGCAGCCCTCACCGAGCCGTGCTGTGTCGCCTACAACGCCGTCATCAACAACGGTCAGGTCAAACCGGGACACCGGGTTCTGGTAGTCGGGCCCGGACCGATCGGTATCTTCTCCGCACTCATGGCAAAACACGCCGGCGCCGAAGTGGCGGTCGCAGGACTGCCATCAGATACGGCACGGCTGGCTATCGCCGAAGCCTACGGCTGTACGGCTTTGGTAGATGGTATCGAGGACTGGGCCCGGGAACGGGACGGCCTCGGGTGTGACGGCGTCGTCGATGCGGCCGGTGCGTCCGCCGCATTAAAACTCGCTATCGACGTCGTCCGGCCTGCAGGCTGGATCAGCAAAGTCGGGTGGGGGCCGCAACCGCTCAATTTCAGCCTCGATCCGCTGGTTCAGAAAAACGTCACGCTACAGGGCAGCTTCAGCCACAACTGGCCGATCTGGGAACAGATCATCACGATGATGGCCAACGGCCAGCTGGACGTCGCCCCGGCGATTGGCGGGACATGGGCGTTGAGCGATTGGCATACCGCGTTCGAAACCATGCATAGCTGCGAGATCGTCAAAGCCGTACTAAAGCCGTAACTCCAATGCGAGAATCCAGGAGAAAGTCGGCACCCACGAAGCGCCGGAAAGGCGACGACAGGTTGTCACGAGTGGGCAGGGCCATCGGGAACACTTTGGCGATTGCAATGTTCACAGGCACCACACTCATCGCGGCTGGCATGCCCTACGCCATGATTGAGCCGCAAGCAATCAGCGAATCCTCCGGGCTGGCGATGAGCTGTAACTATCCGGACGTCATGTGGACGCTCAACGATTCGGGTGACAGCGCCCGGATCTTTGCCATCACGACGGACGGCGTAGCCGTGCGACCCGAAAACGATGCGGGCCCTTACAAGGGCATCGAAATCCTCAACGCCCGCAACGTCGACTGGGAAGACATCGCGGGCGATGACGACGGCAACCTGATCATCGGGGCCTGCGGCAACCATAAGATCCCGCGCCGCGACCTGGCGTTATACGTCATCAGAGAACCCAACCCGCGTCTGACCAAGGCCACGTCGGTCATCAAAAAGATCCGCTTTCGCTATCCGGATCAGACTGATTTCACACGGATCATAAATAATTTCGACTGCGAAGCGGTCTTCGCCTGGAGCGGCAAATACTATCTGCTGACCAAGCACCGCACCAATACCCGCACGCAGCTCTACCGATTCGACGACATCGACGAAGAAGAGGAAAATGTCCTGACGCTGCTCGGGGACTACGACATTGGCGGCATGGTCACGGCAGCGGACGTTTCGACCGACGGCAAGCGTCTGGCCATTCTCACCTACACTGCCGTATGGGTCTTCGCGATCAGCGGCGGAGATGACAACTTCCTGAAGGGCAAGGCGTCGCGGTGCACCATCGCCATGGGCCAGTGCGAGGCCATCTGCTTCGACGGCAATGACCTGATCGTCTCGAGCGAACAGCGCGGGCTCTACCGAATCAAGCCGGAATGGCTGGAGCCGGTATTGAGGCCGGTCGCGGAATGAATGCACGCAGAGGCCCGTCTTTTTTCAGGGGATTCTCACGACTTTGAGAGAATGCCCGGTAGCGCTCAAAAACCGTTCGATATCGCCCGTGGCAATACTTAGCGTGCTCGTGTTCACCAACGGATGGCAGCGCAGGCTTTCGACTTCCCACAGTGCCTGATCGACAAAAATCTCGACGGCACCCTTTGTGTCGTTGAGCACGGCCAGCAGACTCACGGCGCCCGCGGCAATGCCAAGATGCCTCTCGAGCCGCTCGGCCGATGCAAAACTGAGCCGGCTCGCCCCGATCGTCTGTGACAACGCTTTAAGATCGACGCTGTGCTCGGCAGCGACAGTCACCAGGAAATGACGCTTGCCCTTGGCATCACGCAGGAACAGGTTCTTCGTGTGGGCGCCGGGGAAATCCGCAGGCACATGCTGTACGACTTCTTCGCACGTGTATACCGCCGGATGATCACACCGCTGATAAGGGATGCTGTGCTGGTCGAGAAATTCGTAGATATCCATCTGTACACCGGGTTGAGGTTTGGCGCACAAGAGAAGAGGAGAGAAAAGGTCGTTCACCACGGCCGGGACAACTGGCCATAGTCATCAGGTCTCTTCTTTACTCTTATCCGTGGCCTCAACACATTGACCGCAAAACTCCGGCCGTCAATCATAGTTCTGATGTTTGTATTGGTAGTCGGCCGAGAGATATTCATCACCGGTTGTTCCCGGATCAATCACCACAACGACCATCACGCAGAGAGAAGGAAAATGGCAGGACCTAAGGTCGTCATTGTTGGCGCAGGCAGTTTATTTTTCGGCAGGCAGGCCATCTGGCAGATGGTCACCAGCGAGCATTTGAATGCCGGTACGCTGGCCCTGGTCGACACCAATCCCACGCACCTGGCGCGCATGACGGAGCTCGCCCGCAAGGCCATCGACCATACCGGCGTGTCGCTCAAGCTGGAGTCATCCGGGGATCGTCGAGAAGTTCTATCCGGCGCTGATTTCGTGGTACTCTCTTTCGCGTACAAATCCGTCAAACACCGGGCGCTCGACTGTGAGATTGCGGCGAAATACGGCATCCGCATGTGCAGTGGCGACACTATCGGGCCCGGCGGCATCATGCGCACGCTGCGCGAGTTCCCGCATATCCTGGCATGCTGCAAGGACATCGAGGAGTTATGCCCGGATACCTGGTTGATCAACTACATCAACCCCGCAGCGACCCACGCCATCGGGCTGCAGCTGTATGCGCCGAACCTGAAGAGCTTCGCCATGTGCGACGGCCTGCACATGCCGCACGTCAAGCGGGCTTACGCCGCCCGCGCCGGCATCACCGACTCGGAGACTGCCGAGCTGACGCCGGAACAGGATCGTGATTTCGATATGCGCATTTCCGGCCCGAATCATTTTACGTTTCTGCTCAAGGCGGAGTACCAGGGCGAAGACCTGACGCCTACGATTGCCGAATACCTGCGCCAACAGGCAGCCACCGAAACCGACGGCGGCGACACCGGGGCGAAGGCCATGAACAACGATGCCATTACCTACGAGCTCTACAAAGCGCTCGGCTATATCCCGACCTGCACAGGGCACACAAAAGAGTACGTCCGCTATTGGCAGGGCAACACGGTCGTCGACGACCCGATTCCGCCAGTCGCGATCTGGGATCACGTCCCACGATACGAATGGCATTGGGAGATGTGGAACGAGGTCGACGGTTACAACTACGGCACAAGCAGTCTCGACGAATTCATCGCTAACACCAAGGCAGACCACGCCACCGACGTCATAGAAGCGATGTGGGGCGGGCTCGACAAACCGTTCCACCTCATCCTGCCGGTCGGCGACGCTGTGCCGAACATGAGCGATGCCTGCCTGGAGGTTCTTTGTGACCTGTCGATGGACAAGATCACGCCGCGTCACGTCGGCGACGCACCCGTCGGGCTGCGCGGCCTGTGGCAGCAGGTTCTCGACAGTCACGAGCTCACCGCCCGCGCCGCCGCCGAAGTCGACCGCGATTTACTCTACCGCGCCTTCGCCACCGACCCGCTCTGCCAGAGCCTGGCGGACAGTCAGGCGATGATCGAAGAACTGCTGGCCGCCGAGAAGGATGTCATTCCGGATCGTTGGCATTCATGAAGCGGGTGAACGGTGAGTGCGTAAAGCGCGGGCTCATTCCCTCTGAAATCCACTACGTCGCAACGCCATGACGAAAACCGGCACGTAACCCATTGCAATCACCGACGTCGACAGTGGTGCTCGAGAGGTCGGGCACCAGGCGCGGTGAGAAATTTAGAGGGGTTAACGGAGTCGCTGTAAGGGAATTCTTGATCACTGGCTCTATGTTAGGACCGTTTCACTCAGTTCTTAAATATCACAGGCACGGATCACATGTTAAAAGATAATAAACCATCTCTGCGCCAACGATTACAAGCCGGCGAAATTGTTCTCGGTTCGTGGCTGATGGCGAGCAGCGCAGTAAACGCAGAAATCCTGGCAGACGCCGGGTTCGACTGGCTGGCAGCAGACTGCGAACATTCAGATACGTCCATCGAACAAGTCACCAACATGACGCGCGCCGTGCAGGGCCGCAGTACGATGCTGGTGCGCGTCCGCGAGTGCGATACACTGGTAATCCGCCAGGTGCTCGATGTCGGCACGGAAGGTGTCATCGTACCGCTGATAGAAACGCCCGAACAGGCGGCGCACGCCGTCCGTGCAGCAAAGTATCCGCCACAGGGCGTGCGCGGCTATTCGTTCGGCCGCTCGAATGACTGGGGCACCAACTTTGACGGCTATGCAGCTGCCGCCAACGACCGGATCGTGGTCATCGCCATGATCGAATCGGCACTGGCGGTCGAGAACATCGATGCAATCCTTGCCGTCGATGGTATCGATGGTGTCTACATCGGACCGTATGACATGAGCGGTTCCTATGGCGTCACCGGACAGACTAATCATCCGAAAATCATCGAGGCACGACAGCTCGTGCTCGATGCCTGTGCCAACTCGGGCAAGGTCGCCGGTGTGCATGTCGTGCTGCCGACCCACGAATCCCTGCGTGCAACGATCGCGGAAGGTTTCCGCTTTATCGGTGTCGGTGGCGATATCATGTTCCTTACGCAGACCGGCTACAAGTTCGCCGAGCTCGGGCGGCAGTGCCGGGAAGAATTGTAGAAGAGCCCACCAAATGATCTGCCGTTTTGAGCGCCATACCCACAACGGCCGCACCCGGGTTCGCAATGCCGTTCCGTTATGATCTCGATGCTTAGACAAAGATTGGTGTTGCAAAAAAACATTGTCGGCGCCGTCAGCTTGCATTTTTCCGGGGGGGGGGGGCGAGATACTAT
>CAUZJQ010000270.1:0-6020 GCA_963580095.1 Lentisphaeria bacterium
GGAGCTGAACGAGCATCTTGAGCTCAGCACGGGTACGAAACTGCCAGTTCTCAAGGCCGGCGAGCCGGTGGATGGCCCGACCATCCACTTGGGTGCAACTGAGCTCACGGAGCGATTCGGACTGGCGCCGCGGTGCCTCGATGCTGACCACTGGGGCGTGACCCGCGCGGGGCAGACGCTGGTCCTGAGCGGGGGGCGATGCCAAACATGGTGGGATCCTGCATCCAATGCACTCCTGCCCCACGGCACGCTGTTCGCAACTTGCGAGTTTCCCGAACGCGTTGTGGGCGTGCGTTGGTACTGGCCCGGCGACTTGGGCCGCAGTTGTGCCCAAACGCCAGGACCTGGCCGTGACCGCGGCGAACTGGCGCGGTACGCCCACCTTCACCGCGCGGTTCGTGTTTACCTGCACCAGAAACGCTAAGGTACGCGTAGATAAAAAGCGTTCTCATGCTTGGCAACGCACTGCTCGTACGGCAGTTGTTTAGTTAGGAAGGAATGTGGTACGTTAGGATTGCAATCTGAAAAAAAGACGGTGATTGATCTTATGTATCCGGGAGAGGCGAATCTATCTGTTTTTGTCAAGAACCGATTTGATCGTCTGCGGGTAGCCAAGTGGGTCTCCCACAAGCCGTTCTCATCTTCCCGTTCTGGAAGGATCGGCCAGCGCCGATGTAGCACTGACAATCCGCCAGACACCGCGTTTGTCGAGGGCCGTGCCATCACACCCTTCCCAAAACATGCGGTATCGCGGTGGCTGCCCCAAAATTTGCGGTAACGATATGACGGCCATCTCCGAACATTTGACCGCATCATGCGGTCCACCTGGCAGAATGACAGGTGCCGACCCTTTGCGCCACCTCAGTCCATCATCGGAGACAGCGGTCAAGATACACGTATGGTTCGGGTCGCTGTAGCCGGCGTAGTACATCCGATAACCACCGCCCTCGATGCGCAGGACCTCGGGGGCATAGGCAATGTACGCTTCATAGGGCAACTCACGCACAATGCGACGCCCAGGTTCGAGAACAAATTCATAGCCACCGTCAGCTGACACTGCACTGACGATTCCCTCTACCCGATCGCTGCAATACATCCGGCACCTGCCGTCATCCAATTGCAGCACGCGCGGCGCGTTGTAACTGCCGCCATGACCACTGATGCGATCGCCCGGTTCCATGGTCCATGCAAGACCGTCATTAGAGACAGCACTGCGTATAGTGCTATCCGCCGATTGCCGTCCGGGGCAACATTCAAAATACATTCGCCAGCGACCGCTGCCGTCAGCTATCGGTACCACTTCGGGCGCAACAACGCGGTACTTGCCAGCACCTCCTTGTTGCGGCGACAAACGCACACCCGCTTCCGGCTGCCATGTCGTACCGTCGATTGACGTAGCACTCAGAATACGTGCCGTCGCATGCGTATAATCGTTGGCCCCCTGTGGACAGTCTGATCGCGGCGACACATGCGTGTAGTACATGCGATATCCACCAGGAACCTGAACGACGGTGGGGGCTACACAGCCATGCAGACCGCTACGAGTCGCTGTCGCTGGCCACTCTCCATCGGCGGCGGGCGCCGTCTCTGCATCCGGAGGAACATCGATTGCAATCAGATCGGCCTTCACCCATTGCGTGCCAGGGTCAGTAGGAACGGTATGAGGCCGTATCTCATCCATTGGTGGGGTATCTCATTTAGTTTGTGTTAGGCATGGCATTTCCTTTCGTCTGCGAAACGCATGGTTTTGACCTGCTGAAAAATGCCTGAATTCATACGAAATATACGCAATGACCAACAAACAACCACGACGATCCGGATCTTACCCAGGACGGCATCAATGTCTGGTGGCGCCGCCTCCGGCGTGGCGGCACCGGCGGCAGCCCGATCGGGATGCACTCGTTTAACGATTGGCCTGAACGCTACGGCAAATCGAACCCCGAATACTTCGCCGTGCAGAGTACCGGCCACCGCCTGACCGAAACGGGCTCAATGGGCGGGCACGTCTACTTCAGCAACCCGGATGTCCTCCGACAGACCATCGCGGCGAAGCAAAGCGAGTTCGATGAGACCCCGTGGAGGCGCTATTCCCCGATCATGCCCGGCGGCACTCGCTACCCACCTCGGAGGCGAAGCCGAGCAGGAGATCGACGGCGTGGTCGTGCGTTGGACAAGAGGTCGCCGCGCGAGTAAGCTCAGCTCAGCGTCCTGGGAGCTGGAGACGGTCCAAACCAATAGAAGCAATTGCAGTAGGAGGACCTGCCGTGAGCAACAACGAATCCGGTTTGCGCATTGACAATCAGAACTTTTCCTATGAGCTTGACACAACCGAATCCGGCGGCCTGCGTGCCGTCGGTATCACCAACAAGATCACGGGAGATCATTTCGACCTCGGCCGGGGCGATGAATTAAGGCTCTCGATTGACACGGCAATTGCCCGCGTGGAACTCAAGACCTGGAAACAGGTCACCACAGGCCCTTCCGACACAGACCCTGACGAAGATACAGGCTTCAAGAGTGGGCATTTCCAGTGCGAGGCCGATGATGAACAATGGCAGAGGTTCATTATTCCCCTGGGCAGCCAAGACCGGTACACCTGGGCCCGCACCTCCTTTGCTCTGCCCGATAGTGCAGACCATCCCGTAACGATTGTACTGGGAGGCTACGGACTGCACGACTCTGATTGGATGCGCGTTTTCCTGAACGGAACGGAGATATTGCTGCGCATCGAAACGTCGCATTGGAGAGAGCCCGCGGTTCTCCGTTTCGATCCGAAAGATCCGGACTATGAACTCTTGTGCTTTGGTGGCGACAACGTGTTGGCGCTTCAGACGAAGGGCTACAGAGCGGCGACGGTGAAGTTGCAGCAGGCCAATGGGCTTGACCCCCGCAATGAGATGAAAATCGGAGCGTCCACCCCCATCCTGTTCGATCAGTATGTTACAGTCGGCAAACCATCCGAAGCGATCGACTTCGTGGTTCGTTCCCACGAGATACAAAGCACGGATGAGAGCACAGAGCTTGTTGTGGAGCTGGAAGCCCGGGGAAAGCCCATTCATGCGGGAATTCGCTACGTGTGGGAAGAAGATTCCCCAGCACTCCGACGATTTACGACAATCAGGAATTCCGGTTCAACCGCTATCTGTTTGCTAGATGCCGAGCTGGTCGATTACCAGACCAATGGTGCTGCCAGTGAGGGGTTCGTCGGATTCCCGGTTCACTTAAGCAATCAGTTGTTCTTCGGCCTCGCGCATCCCGCGGGGTTGTGTCGGGGACTGGACGGCCGGGTCCGCTTGACGCAATTCTCCGGAAAGACGCTCAGCCCAGGGGACACAGTTGACTTGATGGAAGTCGTAGTGGGCGTGGCCGGGGAAGGGCAGTCACCGACCGCATTCAGGGATCACATTGCGGGCAGGTGCAGGCGTGTAGCTCGGAAACACGACAAACCCTATGCTTTGTTTGAAGGTTGCGGGACCTGGGACACAGAGGAGGAGGGCTCCATACTAAGCGAGGAGTATGTCCTGAAGATACTGGACGGCATGGAAAAGATCAGAGAACAGCACGCGCTCCGCTTTGATGCTCTGACTTTGGAGGCGTGGTTGGATACCGCGGGTGACCTCACAAGCTTCTACAAGAATGGCACAGCCTGCAGCTACTTGATCGAAGATTGTAACATTGTCGAGCCGGGGGACTATTTTGAAAGTGGCTGGCCCGATGGACCCGGCCGCGTGTTTGACAGGATCCGCAACGTCGGGGCTCAGGTCGGATTGTGGTTCGACAGTTCACTGCGAAAATGGTCGATTGGGAGGAACCCTGCCGTAGCTTCCTGCGGCATAACACGGGAAAGCGGATTTATATCAAAAGCGATCAATGAAATCGGCACAGGCGAATTTGACGGCGACGGTATTCTTTGCCGTGCCAGCGAACCGTACAAGAGTCTTTTTGGGGAGGGTATCAGTACCCATATCCGTCAGAATGGTGTTCGGCTGTTCAAGCTAGACAACCTGTTCAAGAACTGCTGGAACGAGGATCACGGGCACAGAATCGGCAAGTACTCTATTGGCGCAATATGCAGCTCGGTCATTGAGAACCTGGAAGCCTGGGACAGGGAGGCCCCCGATCTTTTCCTGATGGGCTACTGGGGCTACCGGTCCCCGTGGTGGCTTCTGTGGCTGGACACGATCTACGAGTCGGGACTGTACATTGAAGCAGGTCAGCCTTGCGCGTGGGAGACGAAATACAAGAGAGATGCAGTCACCCGGGCGTTAGACCAGGCGCAGTGGTACACGTGTTTTGCCGGTGATGTTCCGTCGATCTGCAAAGACTCTCTTGGAATATGGCTTGCCTCGACAACGTGGAACTCCAAGGTTGGCAAAGAACGCTGGCAGGAAGGCTTCCTCATGGACTTGTGCCGGGGGAGCCTTCTCTCACAGCTATGGGCGCATCCAAAATGGCTTACTGATGAGGAGGTAGGAGACCTGGCAAACTTCACTGCGTTGCTGAGGACATACCCCGAGTGTTTTCGAAACTCCCGCTTCATTCTCGGGAATCCGTGGAAGGACAATCTCTACGGGTATCTTTGCGCGAACGACGACCGGGCATTCATCGCCCTGAACAATGGCGGCCCGACCGACGCGGGGGCAGAACTCAAACTCACTGCGGAATGGGGATTCACCGAGGACAGCAGATGGCGGATATTCCAAAGGTGGCCTCGATCGGAAAGACATTTCCCTTCCGAGGGTGAGAAAGTAGCCAGTGGAGCCGTTTCATTGAAGATGGAGCCCTGGGATATCGTCCTGCTCGAAATCGTGCTCTGCCCCCGAGTTCCCGCAAGCTGCAACGAAGCCGACCAGAATAGCAACGCGTATGAGTTGCTGGTGTGATAACATCGGCTGTTCCCTATGATCCAGAGACTTTTCGACAATCCATAGCTTAATCGTCGCGACTCAGCGAAGTCAAGAAATTTGTGTGTCAACTGTTCAGTTGCGGGAGTTGCCGAAATAGCCAGACGGGTTGCAGTCAACGTGGTGGAAAGACAAGAGCAGGACATGGAAGTTGGATATGACCGAGCCTGTTCCTACTACGGTGCACTCTGTTTTGCAGAAGCGACTGGGGATGGGGAACTTCGCGAGCGCATTGAAGTCGCCTAAACGCCCTGCTTGTCGGGAGAGATCAACCCGAAAATTGACCATCTCGATAACAATCTGTTCGGCATCCTGCCTTGCGAGTTGTTCCGGCAGACCGGCAGACATGTATTCCCCGTACCCCTGCCGAGTTGATCCCCGGTACACCCTTGCCCCACGCTGCTTTCATCGTACCTCTCTCCTTACTCGGCGATCAAAATGACATTCCTTCGGTAGGGAGCCGGTCAATGTAGAAGCCAACTCCCGCTGGCTATTTCGCGTTCACGCGCCCGGGTCACGAATTCAGTGCCATTCCTCTTGCGTCACCGCTACATTTGAGGAATCCGCGATGCCCCGACTTAATCGAAATACAATTTTTGCGGCGAATCAATTATGCGCAAACACCCCTGTGTTCCATGACAAATCGAACAGGTGCTGCGCTCTGTAGTCTGCCGTCGCGCTTTCTGAAAATGTTCAGATAGAGCCGTCCCTTACGGAGTGCCTTGCTGTCGAAGGTGGCCTGGACCTGATCGTTGATCATCTCGACACAACTGGCAAATCTCGAATACGAGTGGAGACAAACATTGACGTTGAGCGGTGCGCCGGGATTGACATAAAAAAGCGCGGAATCTTTCGATCCCGCGCTTCCTTCTATATCAATGTATAGTTGTGCCTACTCATTCAGCTTGGCGTCGATGGCAGCCTGGATTCCGGCGCTGATATCGCAGGGGTCCTCGCAGATATTGGCGCTGATCAGGAGAGTGTCGACAATGACCTGGGAGGTGGCCTGCAGCGCCGGAAAATTGGTTGGCAGGTTCTCGCCCAAAATTTTGCAAGCCAGGGCGACGGCAGCATCGGTGACTTCGGCGCATGGCGTACACGGTGCATCGGCACCAG
>CAUZJQ010000271.1:0-5996 GCA_963580095.1 Lentisphaeria bacterium
TAGTAGATCTCTTCCTGCTCGGACGGTGCTCGGTCGACGTATTCCTTGAGTGACACGTATTGGCCCGGCTCGGTCTTGGAGCTTTCGAAAATGATCAACTCCTGGAGCTTTTCGCGGTTGCTGAAATCCGTATGCATGCCTTCTTTCAGCACCTTGCCGAAGTCGGTCCAAAAGTCACGATAGTCATCGGGCGTTTTTTCCTTCATCTCGGTAAGGATGCTGAGCATTTTGCTGACCAGGCTCTTGCTGATAAGGCGAATGCCCGCCTCGTCCTGCAGGGTCTCGCGTGACACATTGAGCGGCAGGTCGCTGGAGTCGACAACGCCGCGAACGTACCGCAGGTATTCCGGCACCAACTCTTTGCAGTCGTCAGTGATCATGACATTGCGCACGTAGAGCTGCAGGCCCTTGTACTCCGCCTGGAAATACATGTCGAACGGCGGCTTCGACGGCAGGAACAGCAGGGCTGTGAACTCCGTCTTGCCTTCGGCATTGTAGTGCACCACTTTACGCGGGTCCGTATAGTCGTGCGTCACGTGATTGTAGAATTCGTTGTACTCGTCGTCGGTGATCTCACTTTTCGACCGGCGCCAGATGGCTTTCATCGAGTTGAGGGTCTGTTCCTCGATGGTCACAATGGGATCCTCGCCTTCAATCGCTTTACCTTCTTCGTCCCTCGGCACTTCTTCACGGGTGATGTCCATGCTGACCGGGTAGCTGACGTAATCGGAATACTGGGTGACGATTTTTCGCAGACGCCATTCTTCCAGGTATTCGCCCATGTCCTCGCGCAGGTGCAGCGTAATTTCCGTGCCGCGTGAGGACTTGTCACCGTCGTCAATGGTGAAGGTGCCGGCACCGGCGGACGACCATTTGACCGGGACCTGGTCTTTGCCTGCGCGAAGGGTCTGCATCGTCACCTTGTCAGCCACCATGAAGCCGGAGTAGAAGCCGATGCCGAACCGGCCGATCATCTCGGGGTGTTCCTGGTCCTTGCCTTTCTTGAGCTCATCGAGGAATGCGCGGGTACCGGAGCTTGCGATCGTGCCGATGTGCTGCTCGACCTCCTCGCGCGACATGCCGATGCCGTTGTCGACGATGGTCAGGGTGTTCTTGTCGGTATCGGGGATAAGTTGGATTTTGAACTCATCGTCGCCGTCGAGCAGGGACTTGTCTGAGAGCGCTTCAAATTTCAGGCGGTCGACGGCATCCGAGGCGTTGGAGATCAATTCGCGCAGAAAGATTTCTTTCTTGGTGTACAGGGAGTGGATGACGAGTTCCAGCAGTTGCTGGACTTCGGTCTTGAACTTTTTCTTGCTGGCAGACATTGCGGTACCTCTATATGAGTCCGTAAAGACACGACGGTTCTGCGGACGGGTTGTAGATGAAGGGCACCTAAAGTAGATGATTTGTCGATCAATTCAAACAACTTCTGAGCTCTTTCACAATAGGCGCGGCGCCTTGCTATAACGACGTTACGTTGCGACCGTCCGGCAACGGCTGGTACGACGTCACATATGGTACACGAGCGACAACTCTTGCGGTCGTCCTACAGGCACACGGGGATGTCCATTCACACCACTAAAGATGTAGAGAACCGGAGGCATTCTGCCCCCACCTCTTCCCCGGCACCACAGTCCGGCGCTGTTGCAGGCGGCCTCATCTTTACGGCGTTGGCGGACTGTGTCGGAGATCTTTCCCGCCGTTACTGGTGGTGCTGATCGACGAACTCCTCGACGGTGCAAAGCATGATTGTCTCGGCATCGACGCAGACACAATAGGTGGGTGATTCAGTCCAGGCACCGGTGTTGAAGTAACTGATGCCGTCGGTCTTCGTGTGTTCGGCATAGTGGACGTGACCGCAGGTGATCGCCTCACAGCCGGCGGCCCGGGCACCATCGAGCGCCAATTGACGAACTTTGCGCCGCAGGTGGTTGTACAGGAAGGGCCAATGCTTGGCGAACTGCGCCTCGTGCATCGACTGGCGCGTCAGCGTCATCCACACGCAGTAGAAAATCCGAAAGGATTTGATAAACAGGCGATGCTGCAGTTTGACCACGTCGAACTGGTGGCCGTGCGCAACCAACAACCGGTCGCCGATGGTGTAGGTGTCGTGATAGCTGATCGCGCCGCTATTGCAGGGTCTGTATTCGGTGTCGTGGTTGCCGGGTAGCCAGATGACCGTGCAGCGGTTTGCCAGATCTTCGATACGACCGACGAGCATCTGGTCAATGTCACTGAGTGGCCCCCGGGGATTGTCGATGGTGTCACCATTGAACACGACCGTGGTCCCGGGCCTCAGCGTATCAAGGAATTCCAGGAAGAGCTCATGCCTGCAGAATGGCGAACCAATATGTACATCGCTGATGACGACGGTATGCCAGCCATTCATTCCGTGACCACCTGCTCGTCCTTAAGGTAGCAGACACTGTCGCAGGTCGGGCAATTCCCGGAGTCGTGCGTACAAATCGTGAAAAGGCTACGCATTTCTTTGTGCAATGCCCGTACTGGGACGCCGTCTACCATGTTGACAAGACATTCGCCGGCCCCGGAGAATTGCGGGAATTTATTCTGCTCTTCGACTACGAGGCTCCATTTCCTCAGCGGTTTCAGGCCGTTGCAACAACTGTCTCGTGTGGTGATATTGAACCGTTTGGAAATGACGGCAAGCCGAGTGTATCCCTGTCCGAACAGCAACGGCTTGATCATCATCAGGTAGTAGGCAACGCCGTGGGACAGCTTGTCATCTCCGAACTGGTTCCAAATGTCTTTGGGCATGACGGATTCCCGGCAGTTCGGTTTCGACAGCCGCAACTTAACGCCGGTGGATTAAATATCTACCGCACCGCAAGGGGCGGGGCGATCGCCCTTGACAAACTGGCCTGTTCCCGGTTAACTTACTGTGCGATTACTAATTGCAGCATAGGACCTTGTACGACCGGACGCCGCGAGGTTTGATATGAAAATGAACGTCAAACTCGCAGCACTTATTGTTGCGGTCGCTATTCTGCCACTGGCACTAAGTAACATCATCGTATACAGCTTCATCGAGCAGGCAGTAAAAGACGTTGCTCACGAGTACCTTGAGCTGGCCGCAATTTCCAGGCGCGACCGTCTGGCTTCCGAATTCCAGCACAATCATGACCGGCTTGCCCTGGTCGCCAGCCGCACTGCCCTGCGTCTGCATTGTGGCAAGTATTTGACCGATCCGGATGCGAACAGCGACAGTATCGACAGAATCCGCGAGATCGTACGTGACGCCAACGCCGCACTCCCAGCTGTCGACGCCATCATCGTCCTCGACCGCGACGGATCGGTAATCGCAACCTCAAATCCTGAACTGCCCGCGACCGAACTGGGAAGCACCGATTTTTTTGCAGACAGCCGTGACGGATACCAGGTGACCGGGCTGGATTTCAGTCAGAAACGCTGGTACCTCGGCGCGCCGCTGCATGACAATTCTGGCCACAACATCGCTGTCGTCATGCTCATTGCCGACGCCGTTGATTTTTTTCGAATTTTGGAGAATCCATTCGGACCGGGAAAAACCGGGGAGGCTTTGCTGCTGACACCCGCCGATGACAACACCCACTATCGTTACCTGAACGGGCGCCCTGCTGCGATACATGGTCGCAATCCGACAGTTGGCGAGGTGCAGCAGTTGACGTCTGCAACTGCCAATGGCCAGCTGAGCTACACGGTGGACTACAGCGATGCATCGGTTGTAGCCCTGGCATATCCAATACCGAAACCCGATTGGACGCTGATGGTAAAGGGCAATACCTCAGAGGTGTTGGCCGACATCGTCAACTTGCGACGCTCGTTGATACTGATCATGATGGCTACCGCCGTGATCGCCGTCATTTTCGCGCTGGGTTTCACCCGCACGATCACCTGGCCGATTGGCATCCTGACACGGTTCGCCCGGGACATCCGGGAAGGCCAGCTCGATAAGCGTCTGGACCTCAGCCCGACCAGCGAGTTTGCAACGCTGGGAAATACCTTCAACGACATGACCTTGGCTCTGCGCCAGACACGTGACGAACTCGAACGCAAGGTCGCGGAACGCACAGCCGCTCTCGACCAGTCGAATATTACCCTGGAAAAGCAGACGCAGATACTGCAGTCGATCCTCAACAACATGGGTGATGCCGTCATCGTCAGCAATCCCGAGGACCAGTTGATCCTGTCGAACCCGGCAGCGGAGTCGATGATCGGCGCGGCTCACGACCACACCGCCAGCGCCATTTGCGGCAGGTTTCTCGACGAAAATCGACGGCCGGTAGCAGTTGACGACCTGCCGATTACGAGGGCATTAAAAGGCGAGTCGATCGATGAACAAGAACTCGTCCTGCACGACCCTGACTCCGGTGATGACCGCTTTGTCAGTATCAATGCGCGGCCGATGCTTGATGCCGACAACAACGTCCAGGGCAGCATCATGGTGATGCGTGACATCAGCCGACGCAAGCTCGTCGAGTCGAAGCTGGCGGAAACCAACCAGATGCTGGAATCGATCATCAACAGCATGAGCGAGGGACTCGTGGTTGCCGATGTCGACGGCAATCTCATCCTGTTCAACGCGGCGGCGGAACGAATCCTCGGGGTGGGACCGACGGATGCGGCGCCCCATGAGTGGCCGGAGATTTATGGTGTGTTCGAAACAGACACAGTGACGCCATGGCCAAGCAGTGAACTGTCGATACTGAGAGCGTCGCGCGGTGAGTCACTGGATAATCTCGAGATGTTTATCCGCAACTCCTTCACTCCAGGCGGCGCGTTCATCAATGTCAGCGGCCGCCCATTGCGCGACAGCAACGGCGAACTGCGCGGCGGACTTGTCGTCTTCCGAGATGTCACGGAGGCCAAGCATGCACAGGAAGAATTGCGAGACAATAACAACCTGCTTGTCTCGATCGTCGAGAGCACGGAAGACACTATCTTCGTCAAGAACAATAGTGGCCACTATGTCTTGATGAATTCTGCCGGCGCCAGGGTTTACGGCCGGCCGAGATCCGAAATCGAAGGCCAGCACGACGAGGATTTGTTTCCGCCCGAAATCGCCCGTCAACTCATGGAGAACGACCGTGCCATTTTGGCCGACGGAAACACCAGGACAACCGAGGAGAGTATTGTCACGGACGGACAGACGCAGCATTTCCTGTCGACTAAGGGTATCCTGCACGACAAAGATGGCAACGCCGCCGGTATCGTCGGCATCAGTCACAACATCACCCCGCGCATTGAAGCGGAAGCGGCTCTGCACGTATTACGCCTGGCCCTGGAAAACACGCTTGAAGGCATCGCGCATGTAACCCGCGACGGCTGTCTGCGCACTGTGAACCCGGCGTATGCCGAAATCCACGGCTATAAGCGGCCCGATGAAATGATCGGCCGCGAGTGGCAGCATTTCATATCGTCCCACCAGGCCGGGCAGGCGATAACCGCCTATCAGCAGATGATGGACGATGTCAAGGCCGAGTTCGAGGCACTCGTCACACGCCCGGACAACACGACATTTCATGCCCAGATCACGCTGGTCAAGACGCAGGCCAAAAACGGCCAGTTCGACGGCAGTTACTGTTTCGTGAAGGACATCAGTGAGCGCAAGAACGCCGAGGACGTGAGGTTGCGCGACCGTGAATGGGAGGCGCGGACAAGCCAGCTTGAGTCGGACAAGATAAAACTGCAGACAGAGGTCGATGAGCGTTTGCGGGTCGAGGCGGCACTACGCAGTACGGTGCGGCAAAAGGACACGCTCCTGCGGGAAATTCACCACCGCGTCAAAAACAACCTTCAGGTGATTTCCAGTATGCTCAGCCTGCAGTCAGCAAACATCGAGGAAGAGGCGGTCCTGCAGTTGTTCCGAGAAAGCCGCAATCGCGTCCGGTCTCTGGCATTGCTTCACGAACGGTTGATGAGCGCGGAAGATTTAGAAAAAATCGACATCAATGATTATATTCACAGCCTCGTCGCCAACGTTTTTCGCTCGTATG
>CAUZJQ010000272.1:0-5971 GCA_963580095.1 Lentisphaeria bacterium
ATGCTCGGCGTCATTCCCAGTCTGGTCCGTAGCTGGCACGAAACGGCCTGCATGGAAGACTGCGACTGGTCGAAGATTCGCGCCTTCAGTTCCACCGGCGAATGTTCGAATGCCGAAGACATGCTGTACCTCATGTGGCTGGCCGGCTACAAGCCAGTCATCGAGTATTGCGGTGGCACCGAGATCGGCGGCGGCTACATCACCGGCAACGTCGTCCGCCCGGGGTCGCCGGCTACGATGAACACCCTGGCGCTGGGTATCGATGCGGTCATCCTCGACGATGCCGGACAGCCCTGCACCAACGGCGAGCTTTTCCTTGTACCACCGTCCATCGGCTTATCAAACACCTTGCTGAACCGCGACCACCACGACGTGTACTTTGCCAGCACCCCAACGGCCTCCGACGGCGGCATGCTGCGGCGCCACGGCGATCAGATCGAGCAGTTGCCGAACGGCTATTTTCGAGCCCACGGTCGGGTCGACGATACCATGAATCTCGGCGGCATCAAAACCAGTTCAGCGGAAGTCGAACGGGTCGTTGCCGAAGTCGACCACGTCGTCGAGACCGCAGCGATCGCCGTTATGCCAGCGGGCGGCGGGCCATCACAACTTGTCCTGTATACCGTCGCCGATGCCCAGGTCGAAATTTCTGCGTTGCAGACCGAAATGCAGTCCGCCATCCGGCAGCACTTGAATCCGCTGTTCAAGATCAACGACGTCGTTCTCACCGACAAACTGCCACGCACCGCCTCGAACAAAGTCATGCGCCGCGTCCTGCGACAGCAATACATGGAACGGGCAGGGGCTTGAGATTGACCGTGTTCTATTCGCAGCGCTACGGCTCTGTCCGGCGACATATGACAGTTCCGGTTCCAGATGTTCAAGGGCATTTACGCAACACGGAACACCTGCTCCGGTCCCACAGGCCGTAAATCACCATGCCGGCAACCGCACCGCCCAGATGAGAGCCGAGCAGTGGTACGCCGATGTTTCCAAAGTGCAGACCACCCAGGAACGGCACCCCCGTAATGACTTCGTACACGCACTTGCCGATCAGAATCGCCAGACACACACAGCCCGTCATTCGATTGACTCGATCCTCGTCGGAGATCATCTCGAGCATCGATAGTGCCAGGACACCGTGGGCCGCCCCGGAAAGTCCGCAGAATCCGTAGGCCACCGTAACAGAACCGAAAAGATACGCACCGCCAAGACCGCCGAGACTGCAGATAACGATCGCCGTCAGGCGCTTGCCCAGATGCGGTTGGCGCAAAGTCATGTAGCACAGGAAAAAGGCACCGCCATCCAGCGCCAATTGATAAAAGCTCACGTGAACGAAGGGATGCGTGAACACCCGCCATAACTCGCCGGCAATGACGAGATCGCCTTGAAAAATCAGGGCTTCCGCGGTCGGAACCCCGAGCAGGTGTAGGTTGGCAACGATGAGCAGGCCGGCAAATACCACAAGCTCCGGGTGCCAGCGCATCATGCCCCGGGAACGCCCGGTGCCAGCACTGCTTGCGGTCATGGATGCGTCAATCATCACGATGGCTCGCCCGCAGCATCCTCGGACCGGCGTCGTTTCAGCCATGCCAGGAGCAGCACTGCCGGAGTGAACAGTAGACCTACCGGGCCGGAGCCGCCGCCAAAACTGATGTTACGGCTCTGACGGCGTTGTTGAGACGGCTCGGTGGGAATGCGGACTGGGCGGGTCCCTGTCGGTGCTGTGGATTGCCGCACTGGCGTGATATCAACCGGCTGCGTGTCGACAGCGCTCGGACCGAGTCCAGCCATGGCGCGGTCACGAATCCCGTTAAACTTCGCCAGCACTCGTTCTTCCGCCGCCCGTTCCCGGTTGAGCCGCAGCACATTGTTCCGGGCGATCTTCCAGCGCCGGTACTCCTGATCGTTCTCGAGCACCAGGAATGACGTGTACTCAGTAGCGATGCCGTAGCCTTCGCCGAGCCGGACGATCTCGGGAATAATCTGGTCCCGCGTGCCATTGCGATCCGCCTGCTTCAGCAGCATGTCCACCTTGTGCCAGGCCCACATGCGCTCGAGCTCAGGGTTGTCGTTGTCGACCGCCGGAAACTCAAACGGTGCATCGGCAATGACGGTGTGTCCTTCCACGTCTGCACTGACTTTTACATTGACGGCGCCGCTGCCGCGGTAGCGGCCGTACACGCGGATCGGCGAGCCGTGGTACAGGTCCGGCAACTGTTTCGGCACAACGTCGTAAACTGCGATCTCCGCAAAATCTATCTTGACGTTGCCTGCGGCCGGCCGGGTCAGAGCCCGCCGGAAACCGCGCGCCTGTCGATTGAAGTCGGCCCGGTTCGACACAAATGCCGCCAGCCCACCGGTGTCCGTGGCAAGCTGTTCGAGCAAGGGCCGGTTTACTTCGTTGCCGACACCGACGCAGAAGACCCGCGTGTTCTCCGGGCGCCTGGCGATCGTCTGCAGCAGATCCCGGCGCTCTCGTGTCTTCGTCATGCCATCGCTGATAACCACAACGTTGAGCTGCCGCCCCGGCTCGCGATAGCGGTAGGCCATGCGAATCGCCGGATCGAGAAGGGTCGAGCCGCGCGGCTTCTGTTCGTCGAGAAATTGCAGAGCCGCGGTGCGGGTATCATTGCCGGCGGGCTGCAACGTATCGAACAGCATCTTCGGCTCTATATTGAAGGCAATCACCTCCAGCCGGTCCCGCTCACCCAGTGATGTGACAAAGGCACCGACCGTGTGCTTTGCCGTGTGCATTTTTCCCGCCTCGTTCATACTGCCGGAGATATCGGTGATGAAGACGTAGTCCATGCCGTGGCTGGCTTCGTTCAGCACATCACCGGCAGTCAGGGTAAGCTGGAAATAGCCGTCTTCGTCGCCCCGATGGGAAGTGACCAGGTCAAGACCGGTTTGCGGACGTTCCAGCTTGTAGGCGATGATCAGGTCACCCTCGAGGCTGCCGTTGCGAGTTTCCAGGCTCGCCGCAAAGTGATGCGCGTCGTGACGGCTGAAGGCGACAGCATCGCCATGGCTCGGACATTCCACGCTCGACACGGCAATTGACGATTCAGCCCGTATCGAGAAGGCAAAGCGCTCTGCGGAGTTCGCAGATAATTCTGTGCGGGTGACCGTCTCGAGCGGGTACAGGTAGGTCGCCCAGTTGTAATCGAAATCCAGTTCCTGGTAATAGACGATCTGCACTTTCTGATCGGCGTTCGGAGCGATCGGAAAGACACGCATCTCGAATCGTTTGTAATCGACCTGTTCGAGCAGCCCCGGATCCTCTCCGCGGTTCTTGTAACTGTCGTAGATCTGGCGGGCACGCTCTTTCTCCAGCACCTCGCCAACCATCTCCTTGCCTTTGATCCACATGCTGAAGTTCGAGACCGATGCACCCTTCGGCACTGGAAAGGTATAAAGCGCCTCGACCTGACGCGCCTCGGTGTTCTGGAAGACCTGGGTCACCGTGGTGACGGCTATGCCGCTGTTGATCACCACCTCAACTTCGTGGTCGCGAATCTCCAGTGCACCGCCGAAACCGCCGTCCGCCACCAGCAGCCCGGCACCGTGGACCATTCTCGCACCAGTCATGAAAAGGCATGCCGCAGTCAGCACGCCGGCGATCAACGGCCGTCTGAAATGTCTGGTTGTCGGATTCATCGTTCACCTCCTGTGTTGGTTGTCTGCAGGAATAGGACGATTCGTGCCACTCAAGTTTTAAAAAACATTACTTGTTGTCAATTAAATATTTACAATTAAAAACTGGAAGCAAAGGCAAATCACGTCCGGCCATATCCATACATTTAATGTATGGATATATACATAAAACGATCAACGCCTTGTGAAATTGGGGATGCTTGATCCATCCCTAGGGCGGCTGGGCTTGGGGCGCAGGTTCTCATTTGCTGCATGGCGCGTGCTGTCGCCACGCAAGCGCACTTTTCGGCTCCAGCTCAGGAACCCGCCGAAGTGCATGCCGGGTTCGGGCAGCAGGAAGGGGGGGGGCGGCGAAAAGCGCCTGTGCCACTTGCTCAGAAACCGCGGTCGTCGGGCTGAGTTCGTCGACAACCGCCAATTAGAAGTTGCTCGAGCGTGTCACTCCAGCGCCGAACCGAGGCAAAGTCGAACTCGCGTTCCAACAATGGGCTATTGACGACGTCATAGCGGCCGTTTTACCAACTTGTCACCGTGCGTAGCAGGGTGTCGCTGTCGCTGATGTTGTCATGTTCAAAGACCGCAGCCAGGTCGAACACATCCATCTCCACCTGTGCCGCCGGCGCCAGGGCGTCAGGCTCGAGAGAATCGAGTTGCCGGTGTGCCAGCAACAGACCTGCGGTAGCCGCGGTCGGCAGCAGGCTGTGGTAGATCAGCACGTCCCCAACGCAGCACGTGATGGACCGTGTCGACAACAGTTCGCCGCGGTAATTCAGTTGCACCTCGAAAGGCATAACCGTCGGGTTGCAGAATGGAATGAACCGGTGCCCGGGGATCAGGATGCGGTTTTCCCGCTCGTACGGCGTCAGTGCAATGCGGAAGCGGGCGCCCTTGAAATACGATCGGCGCGGCACGGACTCCAGGCAGTCGTCGACCCAGCGTTCAAAAATCCATTCACCGTGGTCACAGAGCAGGTCGTCCACCAACTCCTCCGGATCTTCCGTGTCCGGGGCAGAGTGTCCGCGGGTGCGCTGACTACGTCGACAGTCTTGAGGAAGTCGGCGACGGCTTTTCCGAATTCGCGGTGCTGGCGCGACATCGTTACTCTCCAGTCTCCGCTACCCGGCCTTCGATGACAGCCAGCCGTCGGCGCAACTCAATGATTTCCGGTCGGCGGTCGAGTTTTCTGGCGAGCTGCATCTGCAACTTCATGATTCGCTCGTTCAGATCGCGCAGTTCCGCGTCCTGCTTCAGCAACTCATGCCGTTTCGTCAGCAGCACATGTTCCACCTCACGCTGCTGCTTCCGCAGCAATTCGTGGTCATCTGGATCGGTTTCAACGGCGGCGGCACCGGCCATCAGCAGTACGGACAGCAAAAAGGCTCGTATCATTTTCATTGGTCATCCCCTGATGTGATCGGTTTTTGTCCAGTTTCGAGCCGTAGGACCGCGCCTGCCAGAAAGACAGAGCCGAGAACCAGCCCGGCGCCATGCTGGCGCAAGCGGTCCACGCCATCTCGCACACTCTCGACAATTGTAACTTCCAACTCTGCTTGTGTCGCATGCAGATGTGTGCGAATTACTGCCGGTGGTACCGCCCGTTCGTAAGCAAGCGGCGCAAGAATCACTCCGGACAGATACGGCTCCAGAGCCGCCAGCATCTCCGGCCACAGTTTGTCCTGCATCACCGAAAACAGCACCAGCCAGCGGCCGCCGGGATACAACTGCTCCAGAAGTTGCAGCGACCGCGTCAGTGCCGCCGGATTGTGAGCCACGTCGATAATGATGCCGCCCGGACGCTGATCAAATCGGCCGGGCCATTTCGCCCCTCCAATACCTGCGGTGACCGCATCCGCAGACAGCTTGATGCCTTGTTGACGGAGCACCTGTAGCGTTGCAAACGCCGTTGCAGCGTTCTCCGCCTGATGCCGCCCGGGCAATCGCATCTCGAGCTGTACACTGTGATCACGCCAGGTCACCTGGCAGGACTGTGGCGGCAATGGCCCGTCACCGGCCGCGGCCGGCAAGACGACGTTGGCAACGTCGAAGTCATGGCCCCGCCGGTATATCGGTGCCTGCTTTGCCGCAGCGACCGCTTTGATCACCTCGACCGCCGTTGCCGCGGTCTCGCCACAGACGATCGGGACGTGCGGCTTGATGATCCCGGCTTTCTCACCCGCAATAGCCGCTATTGAGTCACCCAAGGCCCCCGTGTGGTCGTGGGCAATCGTGGTGATCACGGAGACTATCGGTGTTACCAGGTTGGTAGAATCCAGACGCCCGCCCATACCGACTTCGATCACCGCGAAATCCACCG
>CAUZJQ010000273.1:0-5939 GCA_963580095.1 Lentisphaeria bacterium
AAAAAGAATTCGAGCCGCTGAACCGCAAGCATCCGATCTTCCGCTCATTCTATGAGGGACTGCCGGACGCGTCCGGTCTGCCCGATACGGTGCGTCAATTTGTCGTCAACGAGAAATGGCCGGCAGGTTCGTACTCGACTGTCGCGATGACTGTCAATGACCGGATTGCGGTGATCGCAACACCCGTTGTCTCGATGGGGTGGGGCAAGAATGCGGTCGGCAACTGGGCGACGACTATTCGGTTCCGAATTCGCGAAGCGCCGCCAGACGTCAACAGTATCCTGTCTACCGCCATCGTCACTGGGCCGAAGTACCCGGTCACCCGGGAGGATGGACGCTTGGACTGGGTATTCTGCCAAGGCGATACGCTGCCGGCCTGGGTTGAGGAGGCGAGCTCAGACTGGCGCGTTTTTCGCTACTATCCCGGGCTGCAGATCAGCGAATACGCCCATGTCTTTTACACGCGGCTGGGAATCAATTTCGTCGCCTATGCGCTCACACACTAACACGAAAACCGGGAAGGAAAACACTCATGTCATCAGGCACAACACTACCTGAAGGCGCTGTGGCTACGGCGGCCGACGGCGCCGCCATCGTCGCGCGTATCAAGGAAGCTCGCGATCGCATCAAAGACGAGCTGGCGAAAGCCATCGTCGGGCAGCACGAAATTATCGACGAAATCATCATTGCCATGCTGACCCGCGGCCATTGCCTGATGACCGGTGTCCCCGGTCTCGGCAAGACGCTGCTGGTCAAGAGCATTGCCCGCATTTTTTCGCTGACGTTCAAGCGCGTCCAGTTCACCCCCGACCTCATGCCGGCCGACATCTATGGCACCGAAGTCGTCGAGGAGGACAAAGCGACAGGCAAGCGTTCGTTCAACTTCGTCAAGGGCCCAATCTTCGCCAATATCGTCCTGGCAGACGAGATCAACCGTACACCGCCGAAGACTCAGGCTGCCTTGCTCGAGGCTATGGAGGAGCGCCAGGTCACCGCCGCTGGGCACACGCACAAGCTTGACTCGCCGTTCTTCGTACTGGCGACCCAGAATCCGATCGAGCTGGAAGGTACGTACCCGTTGCCCGAGGCACAGATGGACCGCTTCATCTTCAACGTCGTTCTGTCGTACCTGAGCAGGGCGGACGAAGAGGAGATGGTCGTACGCACGACCAACCCGCGGGAGCCGCAGCTCGAGAAGCTGTTCAACGCCGAAGAGATCATCGAGATTCAGGAGATGGTGCGCGAGGTGCCGGTGTCTTCGAACGTTGTGTCTTACGCTGTCCGGCTGGTGGCTGCTACGCGGCCCGGTGACGACGCCCCCGGGCACGTGACGGAGATGGTCAAGTGGGGTGCCGGCAGTCGCGCCTCCCAGGCCCTGGTGTTGGCCGGCAAGGCCCGTGCCCTGCTCAACGGCCGATACAACGTCGCCATCGAAGACATCCGGGCTTTGGCGTTGCCGGTCCTGCGACACCGCATCATCACCAATTTCCATGCCGACGCCGAAGGCGTCACCTCGGAGAACATCATCCCCCGGATCCTCGACGAGATCTCCGAGTAGCCCCGGCCGTTGTACTTTGCTGGAGTCGCTGGGCTTGGATTGGGTGGGGCACTTTGTGGGCCCCTCCCAGTAGCGTGCCGCTCGCCGACCGGCACGCTACCTTCAATACAGATCCAATGTGAACGCCGGATCATACAACGATAGGAAACGGTTCAACAATGGGCACGGAACCAGATTTCCAGTCGGAAGTCAGGGTCAACCATAGTGAACAAAGAATGGGCCTACGGATTTGGACGTATCGGCTTTTGTGCATCTACCGGGAAGTCCTGACCGCCCCGGAAGTAGAAGCCTGCCCTCCAGCCCGGTGACGTGTTGGTTTTTGGGGCGGTTGCGCATGGGACCACGGCTTGGCCCAGGCCTTGGAACCGGTGCTGCCTGATTCAGTTCATGTTGGCGCGGAACATTTCGGTGCGTCCGGCGGACGAGATTGTTGTCTGGCAATGGCGTTGCGATCTATCGAATCCGAATCATAAACTGAAGGGCAGGTCCTACCAGGATGGGTAGAACCATGTGGAGAGAGAAAATGACACGTTGTGTGTGTTTCCACCATGGCAGTGTGCCTGCTTGCAGTAAAAGCCGCTGAGAACTGACCAACTGTTCGGTGTTGGTCACATCACGCCTGACTAAGTGACCGAGCACCCTAAAGCCTGCTTGCTTTGAAGACATTATGATAATTCGCCGGTGCTGTTTGCAGGTTGCTTCCGGCATCGTATGCTTATCAGCATGATCAAGATTCCCGTCGATGACAATGTGGATGAGGCCGGCAGCGGACCCGAGGCCCAGTTGACCGATCGTGTGGCGGCCTTTTTCGGTGACGACACGCCGCTGCAGCAATCCGCGGCGGTTGGTGGGCGGCCCTATGAGGAGCGACCACAGCAGAAGGCAATGGCGATGGCGATCGCCGACTGCATGGACGCCGGAGATCATTTCTGTGTGGAGGCTCCGACCGGTGTCGGAAAAAGCTTTGCTTACCTGGTCCCGGCGATCTACCTGGCCACGGCTACCGGCAAGGCAGTGGTCATCTCGACCCAAACGATCGCGCTGCAGGAGCAATTGCTGCAGCGCGATATCCCGGTGCTGCAGAATCTGATCGAGCGGCCGTTCTCCGCGGCGCTGGCGAAGGGGCGTGAGAATTACATCTGCGGCCACCGGCTGATGAAAACTTGTGACCGACACGAGGAATACCTGCCGTCGATGGACCTGCTGCCGGAGGTTGAGCGTATCCGCAAGTGGTACAACGACACGAAGGAAGGGTCACGCTCGGATCTGTCATTCAACCCGGGGCGCCAGACCTGGTCGGCGGTGTGCAGCGAACCGGGCATCTGCCCGCATGAAGCCGATGGTGACACCCAAACCTGTCACTTCCTCAGGGCGCGACGCAAACTTTTTCGTGCGAACATCATTGTCACGAACCACGCGTTGTTTTCCATTGACCTGATGATGCGTGAGGAAAGTAATGGCGAGCAAAGCATTTTGCCCGACTATGTCGCCGTGATTATCGACGAAGCACACACGTTTCGAGACGTGGCGTCGTCGCACCTGGGCATTCACGTCACGACATATGCTGTCACGGCATTGCTCAACCGCCTGTACAATCCGCATTCCCGTCGTGGCATGCTGTCCGGCCTGGAGGCCGACGAGGCACAAGCGGCAACGGCTGAGGCGCGGGCTGCGGCCGACCGGTTCTTCGCGTTGATTGTCGACTGGGTCGGCCAGCACTCGGAGCATCCGGTGACCTACAGCACACCGGGTCAGATCCCGAACCAACTGCAGCGGACTTGGGAGAATCTGGCACGGTGCCTGAAGGAAATCATCGATGACGAAAGCATCGACGGGGATCTCGTGCTGGAGTTGCAGACGCTGCGCACGCGGCTGCGTGACACGCACGACCGCATATCGGCATTCCTCAAGATGGAGCGCCAGCAGTGTGTCTACTGGATCGAGTTGCTCGGACATCAGAAACAACACTTGGCCTTTAACTGCGTGCCGATTGATATCAGCGAGACGTTGCGCGAGATCATGTTCAATCGCAACTTTGCAGTGGTGATGACGAGCGCTACTCTGGCAGTGAAACATCAACTGGATTATTTCCTGCAGTATGTCGGCGGCGAGAGTTCGCGGCAACTGGTACTGGATTCGCCGTTTGACTTCAAGGAACAGGTCGATTTGTACGTGCCGTTCAACAGTATGCCGGACCCGAAGGACACCGAGAATTACATTCCCGCCGTGAGCGAGCAGATTCAACATTTCATCCGACAGACCGAAGGCAAGGCGTTCGTTCTGTTCACCAGCTACAGCATGATGAATACGATTGCGGAATCGCTCGAGAGCTTTTTTGCCGCCAGCCGCATCCGCCTGCTGGTGCAGGGGCGAGACCTGCAGCGCACCCAGATGCTCGAACAGTTTCGAGACGATATCAATTCCGTGATCTTCGGCACGGATAGTTTTTGGATGGGTGTAGACGTGCCAGGTGAGGCGCTCAGCAACGTTATCATCGTCAAGTTGCCCTTTCAGGTGCCGACTCATCCGTTGATCGCCGCGCGCAAGGCGCATATTGAGATGGATGGCGGCAATGCCTTCCGCGACTACTTTCTGCCCGAAGCAGTGCTGAAATTTCGCCAGGGTATCGGCCGGCTCATCCGCAGCCGCGAAGACACCGGTATCGTCGTGGTGCTGGATTCGCGAATCGTAAGGGCCAGTTACGGCAGTACGTTCCTCGAATCCATCCCCGACTGCCGGCGCCATATCTTTTGATGCGGATGAACAAGAAACAGAACCTCACAGGCCATGCCAGCAAAATTCAGATCCGGGAACGCGAGCAGCGCCTCGGGCAGCGTGGCGTGACGGTCTGGTTCACAGGGCTTTCGGCCTCCGGGAAATCGACGATTGCCGGCGCGCTCGAACGACGGTTGTTCGATGAGGGGCACCTGGTCTACTGGCTCGACGGCGACAATGTTCGCACGGGCATCAACGCCGACCTCGGCTTTTCTGCCGAAGATCGCACTGAGAACATCCGTCGGATCGCGGAAGCGGCACGTCTGTTCAACGACGCCGGACTGCTGGTGGTTGCGGCATTTATTTCGCCCAGTTCGGTAGACCGCATGAACGCCTGCAAAGTGATCGGCGACGACCGTTTCTACGAGGTCTACCTGGACGCTCCTCTCGAAGTGTGCGAGGCGCGGGATCCAAAGGGGCTGTACCGTAGGGCCCGCGAAGGTATCCTCCCGGAATTCACCGGCGTTTCGGCGCCTTACGAGGCGCCCGTGGCCCCCGCATTGACGTTAAATACCGCAACGAAAAGCATTAACGAATGCGTCGAAGCATTAATGTCGCTTCTGACCGACGCGGGGGCCCTGGCTAGATGACTTGGCTCAAGAAAAAATAGCTATTAAATTTTTGGCATACCTGTTGATATTTTTGTATGAATCGCAATATTCCCTGTGTTGACGTCACTTCCGCTAATTCGGAGGATGAAATTTTGTCAGTGAGAGGCTTTTTTCACCTACTGGTCATCGCGGCTGTCAGTCTGTGGAGTGTGTACATGCTGCTGCCAGCTTACACCACCTACAATCAGACCAGCCAATGTCTGCGGGAGGTCGAGCAGGACCTCCTGAAGGAACAGCAGACCAAGGAAAAGCTGCAGGACGAGATCCATCGACTGCAGGTCGATCCGCATGCCGTCGAACGGGTGGCCCGCGAGAAACTCGGCTGGAGCCGAGAGGGCGAGATCATCTACGACTTCAGCGAAATCGACGAAGACTGACCGCAGGGGTTATGACTTCGGCTTATTCAATGTCTGCGTGAACACCTTCCGCACCAGTAGCCGCACATAACCGCTGATCGTTGAAACGATGCGCATTTTGCTCTTGCCCGAGCGGCGGCTGCTGTCCAGTACCATCGGTACTTCCTCGATTACCTGGTCGCAGTACTTGAGCTTCGCGAGCAACTCGACCATGCATTCAAAACCGCTGCTGCTCAACAGCGGTTCGCCGTAGGCCGCACGCACCGCCTGCAGGCTGCTGATCCGATAGGCTCGATAGAACGAACTGAGCGTCGCAATGGCGTTGAGGTCGAAGGTATATTTTGCCAGACCGTTGGCGACGTGGCTGAGGAGCACACGCCACCACGTGACATTGGCGATGCCGCCGCGATGGTGGTAGCAGGAGGCAAGCACCACGTCCGCACCCTGGTGGATCTCACCAATCATTTCCTTCAGGATGGAGGGATCGCTCGTGTTGTCTCCTTCCAGAGTCACGATCACGTCCCCTGTGTCGCAATGCGTCAGCAGGTGGTTGAAGCCGGTGTTGAAGGCGGCGCTCACCCCGGCATTCGCTGCGTGATCCAGCACGGTGATGGGAAACACCTTTGCCATCTCGTCGAG
>CAUZJQ010000274.1:0-5922 GCA_963580095.1 Lentisphaeria bacterium
TACGGCGCGCTGGCGGAAATATTCGGGCGACAAACCGGTTTCAACCGTGGTCTCGGCGGTTCGATGCACGCCTTTTTCCCGGGCTTCGGCATTTACCCGAACAACGCCATCGTCGGTGCCTCAGCGGACATCTCGGTCGGTGCCTCACTGTTCAAGAAAATCAATCAGAAGCCCGGCATCGTCGTCTGTAATATCGGCGATGCATCGATGGGTTGCGGGCCTGTCTGGGAAGCGATCTGCATGGCCACGATGGGGCAGTACAAGGAGCTGTGGGAAGGCGAGTTCAAAGGCGGGCTGCCGTTGATCATCAACGTCATGAACAACCTCTACGGCATGGGCGGTCAGACTCTTGGCGAAACCATGGGCCAGGAAATCATGGCACGCGTCGGCGCCGGCGCCAATCGCCACCAGATGCATAGCGAACGCATCGACGGCTACAACCCGCTGGCTGTCATCGACGCCTTCCAGCGCAAGGTCGATGTGCTGAAGAAGAAGGAAGGGCCGGTGCTGCTCGACACCCTCACCTACCGTGTTTCCGGACACTCGCCCTCCGACGCGTCCTCCTATCGTGAACGCGAGGAGATCGCTGCCTGGGAAGCCGTCGACCCGATCGTCATCTACGGCGGGGATCTGGTCAAACACGCGGTCTGCACCCGGGACCAGCTCGACACGATCCGCGAAGAGACGGGTGCAATCATAGTAACCGCCTTGAAGCTGGCAATGGACGAGGAGCTGTCGCCGCGTCTCGACCCGTTCACCGACCCCGATGCGGTCGCTCGGTTCATGTACTCCGACAACAACGTCGAGAAAATGGAAGACCGGGAATGCACGGTCAACATGCCGAAGAAAAACAATCCGCGCGTCAAGCAAATCGCCCGCCGCAGCCGCAAAGGCGTCGACGACAGCGGCAAAGAACTCGCCAAAGGCAAAGCGGTGCAATACCGAGACGCCATTTTCGAGGCGATTTTGGACGGATTCTACACCGATCCGACGCTGGTCGCCTGGGGTGAGGAGAACCGTGACTGGGGCGGTGCCTTCGCTGTCTACCGCGGCCTGACCGAAGCCCTGCCCTACCAACGCCTGTTCAATTCGCCGATTTCCGAAGGCGCCATCGTCGGCTCCGCCGTCGGTTACGGATTATGTGGTGGCCGTATCATTGCCGAACTGATGTACTGCGATTTCATAGGGCGCGCGGGCGACGAGATTTTCAACCAGCTTTCCAAGTGGCAAGCCATGAGTGCGGGCGTACTGCCGATGCCAGTGATCATCCGCGTCTCGGTCGGTTCGAAATACGGCGCTCAGCATTCCCAGGATTTCTCGAGTCTGTGCACCCACATACCGGGACTTAAGGTCGTCTTTCCGGCCACCCCGTACGACGCTAAAGGCCTGATGAACGCCGCACTGCGCGGTACCGATCCGGTCATCTTTTTCGAATCCCAGCGCAGCTACGACATCGGTGAACTGTTCCAGTCCGACGGCGTGCCAGAAGGGTTCTACGAAGTCCCGATCGGCGAGCCGGACATCAAGCGCACCGGCAAGGACATCACCATCGTCACCGCCGGCCATACGCTGTATACCGCGGTCAGGGCCGCCGACATGCTGCAAGGCTACGGACTGGAAGCAGAGCTCGTCGATTTGCGCACCCTGACGCCGCTCAACTACGCACCGATCATCGAGTCGGTAAAAAAGACCGGACGCATCCTGCTGTGCAGTGACGCCTGCCAGCGTGGCTCCTTCCTCAACGACGTCGCCCAGAACATCTCGGAACTCGCCTTCGACTATCTCGACGCCCCTGCCGTCGTGGTCGGGTCGCGCAACTGGATCACGCCGGCTTACGAGTTGGAGAAAGCCTTCTTCCCACAGCCGGAATGGCTGGTCGACGCCATCCACCAAAAGATCCTGCCGCTTTCCGGACACACCTGTGTCAGCGATTTCTCGCACGAAGAACACATCCGCCTCAGCAGTCTCGGGATCTAAATTGGCACGGTGCGCCAGACACGGAACACGGCTGCAACTGTGTGCAGCGCTGTTGCTTTCTCTCCTGCGCCTGCCGGCCGCCGCCGACGACTCACTGCTGACACGCGAATACGTCATGGGAATGGCTACGCCCCGGGTCCAGGCCAACAACGCCGAGCATGTCCGCAAGAAGCTCGCGGCACAACTGGGCGACGACCCGCTCAATGACCCACTCTGGGGCCGGCTCGGCTGGACCTACCTGGCGCTCGACAACGTCACCGCAGCGGCAGCCTGCGCCCGCACCGCCCTGCGGTTGCGCCCTTACAGCGCCCGCTACCGCCTGTTGCAGGCACACGTGCTGCTGGTTGACGGGAAGTCTACGGAAATCGCGAAAATCCTGGCCGGCGCCGTGCAGTCGAACGCAATGTTTTTCAACCATATCAAATTGGCCGACGTCCGCGCGTTGATCGCCGCGATCAACGATCCGGCCATCCGCGGTATGGTACAGAACCAGTTCAACCAGTTGCTGCACACCGATACCTTCGCTGCCGAGGAGACGCGCTTTGAAATTCTGGGTGAGGCCAGCGGCCGTATCATGAAAACCTGGCGCGAGCGTGATAACCGAATGCGCGTCTGGATCGCTGTCGAGGACAAATTCCTTGAGGTCTACGACGAGACCACGCGGACTCGCACCGACCTGGCACCAAAGGTAGCAGTGTTCGGCTGCGAACGGACCACTGTGCGCTACCTGGCGATTACCAGGGACCGTTTGTTGATTGCTGCCGGTGACCACCTGCTTTCCTGCAACCGAAAAGCCGAAGGCTGGCAAATCGTCCGGCCACCGATGAAGGGGCGGCTCGAAGTTATCGACATGCGCGACGATGACTACACCACAGCGACCGTCACCTTCCGTGACGAGCACGGCGACGAACATCTGTTTCTCTTTCATCCACTACGCAGCGAATGGCTCGAACTGCCGCCGCGCCGGCAGTTCCTGGAGCGGCTGAACGATGATCCAGGCCGGGTGAATTTCGCCATCCGAAACGGTTTTCCGCCGCCGAAGACGCCGATCCAGGCAGCGGCCGCAACCTCACAATGGCGGGACGCGCTGACCTACGTGCACGAGACGCCAGTTAATTTTGCCTCACTTCACCGGCAACGGTTGCAGAAACTCGCCACCGACAACGGTGGAACAGGTAAAAAGGCAACGGCCTATTACAAGGGCATGGCCCTGCCGATCTGGTCCAGGCGCGACCTGCAGGAGAGTCACTGGCGCCAGGCTTTGCACGACATCAAGGCTTCGGGCGCTGACCGCGTGAGCCTCTCAATGACCGGCTATCAGCACGGGCCACGGTCTGTCGAGGTCATCGCCGACTCTGAAAAGACGCTCACGGTCGACGAAATACGTACCGTCATCCACGCGGCCCGCGACAGCGGTTTGCAGGTCATGCTCAAGCCCCACCTCAACCTGGCTATCGAAGCAAAAGACGACCATATGTGGCGCGGCCTTATCAAGCCGACCGAAAGGGACGTCAAAGCCTGGTTCACCAGCTATACTGCTTTCCTCATGCCGTACGTCGATCTGGCAATCGCCGAACAGATTGAAATTTTTTGTGTCGGGGTTGAACTGAAGAAGATGACGCCCTACACCCGTGAGTGGAAAATCCTGATTTCCAATGTCCGCGACCGGGGCTACAAGGGCAAGCTCACATACGCCGCGCTGCACGACAATTTCTATCTCGTGCGTTTCTGGGACGCTCTCGATTACATCGGCATCGATGCTTATTTCGAAGCGACGCGGGACAAGAATGCCGGACTGCGCGAGATCATCGCAGGCTACGAGAGGTGGGCCGAGCGTTTGGAGAAATTCTCGAGTGACCAGAAGCGGTCGATAATTTTTACCGAGGTCGGCTTCAACAACCAGGACGGCTCCAACGTCCGGCCCTGGTACTGGTCCGGCAACCGCGCCGAGCTCGACAACATCGAGCAGGCCGCCTGCTATCATGCCGTGCTCGAAGTGTTTCCACGCCACGACTGGCTTGCCGGCATGTTCTGGTGGAGTTGGAGCGCCAATCGCCCGCCGTTCCCAGACGAGCCGCACTACTCACCCCAGTCGAAGCTGGCGGAACTGGTGCTGCGCGCCTATTGGCGACCACAGCCTACCGGCAGCGAAATTGAGGAAAAGCACGTGGAGTGATCCTTGCACAGACACGTGCATACCTTTATTTTGAGTTTGTGATCGCATGAACCATCAGATTAAGAGTTGGGTTTACGATAACCACGTGCACCCTTCAGCCACTTAAGGAGACAGTCATGATAGAGACCAATATCCCCGAAGCCACCAAGAAGCTGCAAGCCATTGTCGACAAAAATCAGCAGAAAGTCGGGCGCTCGCAATCGTATATTGGACACCCTGCCGAGTACTCTGGCACGGTGCAGGCCGTGCGGGACCGCGTCCGCACAAAGCCGCCGACGCCAAAGGATCTACTCAAGCGCAAGAAACACTGGCACAGCGACTTCGGCGTCGAGATCGTGGATTCGCTGGAGATGCACAACTCGGCGATGGCGATCAACATCTTCAATCGCCTGACGGAGCATACCTCGGCCGGACGCCCGGTCATCTGGATCACGCCGGTCGGGCCGATGGGGCAGTACCCGATCATCGCGCAGCTCATCAACAAACTCGGCACCGTCGACACCTCGCTGATACATACCTTCGCAATGGACGAGTGGGCTACGCAAGACGGCGAGATGATAGCGAAAAAGGATTATCCGTACATGACCACGTTTCGCCAGGACATGGCCGAACAGTTCTTCGACCTGCTCAACGCGGAACATCAGATTCCGATGAAGAACCGCAACTTCGCCGCCGGCAAGCAGCTGCACAGTTACGAGAAGAAAATCGATAGGTTGATAAAAAAAGGCGCCGGCGTCATCTTTACCGGCGGCGTCGGCAAGATCGGTCACATCATGTTCTGGGAAAGCACCTTCGGCGTACGCCTCAACCGCTCCCTGGCGGAGCAGGTTCTGTGGGTACGCGGCGCGCCGCTAACCTTCGGCACAATCGACCAGAACGAAACCACCTCGTCCGCCAGCGCACCCGTGCCGGTGTTTGCCAATACTATCGGTCTGGGGCTCTTCGTCAAACTACGCAACTACGGCAGGAAGCATCGCGGCCGAGTGCACGCCTATTTTGGTCTCGACAATATCGAGGAACCCCTGAAATGGCAGCGTTTCATTGCTCAGTGCATGCTGATGATGGAAACCGCCGATCCCAGCTTCGGTGCCAGCTACGTGCCGACCATGCCGGGCGCCTACATCATTGTGCGCAGCCACGTCTACGACAGTTTCTTTGTAGTGTCGAAGTAGGTTCAGCAGGATTCGGTCGTTCTCCGACCTCCCGAGCTTCGTGCAATAGCCGTGAGATTGCCTGGCCAGGGGGGTTGGCGCAGAATGACACCGTCGAGTGGGCGAATGAAGTAGGCGATCATGCCGTTCGTGTCCGGATGATGGACCGCGAACCGGTACAGTTCACCGTCTGTCGGTAGATCAATACCGAGTTGGCGTTGCGCATCGTTCACCGACTGTTCGCTGGCATCGTGTCGAACCAATCCGGAAGCGGATACGAGCCGAACGCATTGGTTTTGATTCGCGGTGTATTCATGGGAGATGCGATGCCTGCGGTTCCGGTCGATGCAAGGTCGACAAAAACGGGAAAGAGCGGGCATGGATCTACTCTATCCGACTGCCTTGATATTCCGGGTCACGGCCGTATTTTACCGCTTTTTCCTTCACCGTTACTCTACCATTTCTCTATCACTCTGTCCCCAAAGGAATTCGAACATGTACGAAAAGACCCTGGTTATCGTCAAGCCGGACGGCGTGCAGCGCCGCATGGTGGGCACCCTGATCAGCCGCTTCGAGAACGTCGGCCTGAAGATCCACGCCATGCGCTTTGTGCAGACA
>CAUZJQ010000275.1:0-5885 GCA_963580095.1 Lentisphaeria bacterium
TCTCTTTCTGCAGGATACTGGCAATACTGATATTTGATTCGCCGAAGATGTGAGTGATGCGGGAGAGCACATCGGGCTTGTCTTCGACCTGCAGCCGGATGTAATATCGGCTGTGGACGTCGTCGATAGGCGTGAGGTCGCCGTAGGTGTCGTGAGCCTGGAACGGCACGACCCGGCGGACACAGTCATGGGCGATATTGAGGCCGACTTCGAGAAGATCAGCAACGACGGCGCTGGCGGTTGGGTCGCCCCCAGCACCGCGACCGTAGAACATCGTTTCCCCGACCGCGTCGCCCTTGACACAAACAGCATTGAAAACGTCACTGACCTGCCCGAGCATCGAACTGGCGGGGATGAGAACGGGATGCACACGCATATCGACATCATCGCCGGTCGGTTTGACGAGCGCGAGCAGCTTGATCTTGTAGCCCATGTCCGCGGCGTTCTCAATATCTTGGACGTCGAGTCTGCGGATGCCGGAGATATGCATGCGCGAAACATCGAACCACCGGCCGAAGGCGAGGGCGGTGAGGAGGACGGTCTTGTGCGCCGTGTCGTCGCCGTCGATGTCGAAGGACGGGTCAGCCTCGGCGTATCCGAGCGTCTGCGCCTCTTTGAGCACATCTGCGAAGGCGATGCCTTCGTGTTCCATGCGTGTCAGAATATAATTGCAGGTGCCATTGAGAATGGCGTAGATCGATTCGATCCGGTTGCCGGTCAGCCCTTCGCGAAGCGTCTTGATGATCGGGATGCCGCCGGCGGTACTGGCTTCAAAGTAGACATCGACATTATTGGCCTCGGCGGCCGCGAAAATCTCGGCGCCGTGAAATGCCAGCAACGCTTTGTTGGCGGTGACGATGGACTTGCCGTTGCCGATTGCCTGCAACACAAATGTTTTGGCATCCGTCGTGCCACCGATGAGCTCGACAACAACATCAATATCGTCGGCATTGAGGATGTCGTCGACATTCGTTGTGAGCACGCCTTCCGCGACTTCGACGTCGCGGGCGATATCGAGGTTACGGACCATGATCCGTGCCAGTACCGGCCGGATGCCGATACGCGCGGCCATCAGGTCACAGTTTTTCTGTATACATGCCGCCACGCCGGTGCCGACGGTGCCGAAGCCGATCATGCCGATTCGAAATTCCTTCATCGCAGGGTCTCGTCAGAAGTTGAATGTCAGTACATAGGCGAACGAGTAAGATACGACAGGACGCGCCCCTTGTCTATGCGCTGATCTGCCTCGGAGGCGTAGCTGCAGCGGGCGGGCTTTTCGTGGGGCGGATGCGGATTGGCCTTGCCAAACGTTGTGTCCCGGCGGCACAAGGCTCGGTACGATGCTACAACAGGTACTCACGTAGCGCAGGACTGGGAGCGTACGGCGCTCAGTGCCAAAATGATGATTCTTCCCGGCGCATGGGCGAGCTATCAGTACGTCACCGGTCTTGACTCGGGCGGAGTTGTTGCTACACTCACTTAGTATCCCTTTTTTTTGAAATTTCACCGGGAGCTAACCAAACTATGCCACACATCCTTATCGTCGGCGTGGGCTCGATCGGCCAGCGTCATGTCAAAGAATTTTTGAAGGTCGATGGCGTCCGCTGTTCGATTGCGGAGATGGATGAAATGACGCGCCAACAGGCCACAGACCAATTCCCGATTGAGCAGGCCTACGCCGATTTTCGTGACGCCGACCTGCCAGCTTTCGATGGTGTCGTGATCTGCACACCGACGAACACGCACGTACGTCTAGCCACCGAAGTAGTCTCTGCAGGCACTCATGTGCTTTGTGAGAAACCGCTGGACACGTCGTTCGCCGGCGTTGACGAGTTGAAGCGCGTCCGTGACGCTAACGGTGTGTCCGTTGGCGTCGCCTTCGTCATGCGCTGCAATCCCATCTTTGAGGAGATGAAACGTCGGCTCGATGACGGTGACATCGGTGCCGTCTACATGGCTCATTCAGTTGCCACGCAATACTGGCCGCGCATGCGCAAAGATTTTCCACCGCAATATGCTATGAGCCGCGCCACCGGCGGCGGTGCCATTCAGGATCACATGGTGCATCACATCAATCTGTTCGAGTGGTTTTTCGGCCAACCGGTCAGTGTCGCTGCCCGACACTGGCAGCTCGGGCTTGGCCTGCCCACGGAGGATACCGCGGCCGTCACTATCGAATTTTCGAACAATGTCGTTGCCCAACTGGAGATCTCCCTGTGCCAGCAGAATTCGGCCTGGAGTGTGCATGTGGCGGGTGAATCCTCAACCTTGCGGGTGGGCTCAAATTTCGATCATGTCGACCGCTACGACCCGGACACTGACTGCTGGCAACTCGGCAAGGCTAAAGCGAGTGGACGCGACAGTTGGTTCCTCAACCAGGCCCAACGCTTCATCGATATGATCCATGGCGAGGCCGAGCCGCATTGCACTATTGAGGAAGCGGAGCAGACAATGCGGACAATCATGACGGCCCACGAATCCGCCGACGGAGATGGCCGCCGGCTCACACCGGCCTACAGCAACAGCTGAAAAAGTGATTCGGAACAGTCAACGGAGGCGCTGGTTCATGGGTGTAACGCATTGCGTTTTTCATAGTCCCGCATTAAATTTCCCATAGAAACGACCCCAAATGCAGCCGCAAAAATAATGAACAGATTAAACGTAAGCTGGGCACAATACGGATGTCTTGCCGTATGTCTGACTCTGCTGCCCCTCTCGCTGCCGACTCGCGGCGCCGAAGTTGTGTCGCCAGCCGCGCCTGTTGATGTCGTCGATGTCGGCGCAGCGCCCGCGCCGAAAGCTGCTGCTGCACCGGTCAAGGGTGAGCGGCCGAAAGTCGCCGTCATCCCGTTGCGCGATGAGATCAACGACCCGATGCTATACTTCATCCGCCGGGCATTGAAAGATGCTAAAGCGGCCGAAGTCGACATGATCGTCATCGACATGGATACGCCCGGGGGGCGAATCGATCACACCGAGGAGATCATTGCGCATATCCAGGAGCTCGAAGACATTCCGGTCTATGTCTTTGTGAACCAGGATGCTATCAGCGCCGGGGCCATAATTTCCATCGCCTGCGACCGAATCTACATGTCGCCGCACGGCAGG
Organism: Lentisphaeria bacterium; assembly: GCA_963580095.1. Lineage (GTDB taxonomy): Bacteria > Verrucomicrobiota > Lentisphaeria > JABSQK01 > CAJWLW01 > CAJWLW01. Next base: position 3,109 of record CAUZJQ010000275.1, read on the forward strand.
ATCGGCGCCGCGGCGCCGATCTGGTTGACTCAGGGCGGGGTTGCCGAAATGCCGCCGGACGTGCGCGAAAAGATGTTATCGATCATCCGAGCCATGATGCGCGGGCTGGCCAATGAAAACGGCTACAGCGAAGAGGTGGCCATGGCGATGGTCGATGATCAGGTCGAAGTAAAAATCGGTGATGAAGTCATATGTGACGTCGGCGAGTTGCTGATGATGACTGCACAGGAAGCGGTGCGCATCTATCCACCGATGACCGGTCCGATCCTGGCCACCGACATTGTCGATGACATTGACGACTTGCTGGCGGTCCTTGACGTGCCCAATGCTGAAATCATCGTCATTGAACCGGCAGGCTCCGAAAAGCTGGCGAAGATCATCACTGCGTTGGCACCACTGCTGATGTTCGTTGGTATGATAGGTATTTACATGGAGCTGAAAACGCCGGGCTTCGGCGTTCCAGGCATTGTCGGAGCGGTGTCTATCTCCATTTACTTTTTCGGCCACTACGTTGCCGGTCTGGCCGGGATCGAAGACCTGGCTCTGGTGATCATCGGCATCGCGCTGATCGCGCTGGAGATCTTTGTTATCCCGGGGTTCGGCATTCCCGGGGTCCTTGGCATATTCTGTCTGTTCGGTGGCCTGTTCATGGCGATGATACCAAATCTGCCGGACGTAACGAAAATGCCTGATTTCATGCCGGAGATCAGCCTTTGGCCGTATATCCAGCAAGCGTTGATGAATACATCGATCGCTATCCTGCTGATTGCGGTTGGTGGATACTGCCTCGGCAGGTACCTGCCGAACCTGCCGTTTCTCGATAGCCTGATTCTGCGTAGCGCCACCCGCGTGTCGGATGGCTATGTGGCACCGAACATCGAAGAGAATTCCAAGCTCATCGGAGAGATAGGTGTGACGCTGACGCCGCTGCGGCCGAGCGGTATCGCGAGAATCAACAACCGGCGTGTTGATGTCGTGAGCAACGGTGATTTCATCGACCAGGACGAACACGTAATGGTGAAAAGGGTGCAGGGCGCCCGCGTCGTTGTTATCCCGGTCGCCGCCAATCTCGAGCCGGCCGAGTCAGCGTAATACCGCCATGAGTCTCGCGTACCTTTCACTGCATTTACTGGCTGGAGAGCCCGTGCTACAAAGACCGTTCTTTCAGAATCGTTTGAATTGCCTATGACGCTCCACGCCTTTTGGCTGCCCAACAGCTTCGTGATGTCGTTCTGGCTGGAGGATAATCAGCGCGCCGGATCCGGCCTCGGTCCCGGCAGCACCGAGCACCCCCGTGGCATGTCGTTCGACGATCTGGTCGGACAGCTGCCTCCTGAACTAGAGTTGTATCAGGAGCAGCGGTTCGGCCTGTTTCCGGCCGAGCACGGCCTGCCGATTGCCTCGCATGTCGACATCCCGATCGACGCACGGTTACAGCCCTGGTGCATCGACACCGGCGAGACGATTGCCGAGTGTGTCATTGAGTTCCTCAGGACATGGCCGTTGCCCGTCGACGAAAACACGACGATCGGCGACAGCCTCTTGTATTGGCAGCAAATTGCGGAGTTCGCAGTGTCGCTGGTCGACGCGACGTCGATGGTCCCGGGTATCGCCGAGCTCGAAGGCAAGAAGTATCCTGTCTGGCAGGCTGCCGTGCCGGTTGAGCGCGAGCCTTACTGGCAGTCGCTCGTGGCAGCCATGCCGCCGGTCGTTCATGCCTTGACGCCGGAAAATGAATTCACCGACATGCCCGAGGCGCTGCCGTTGTCTTTTCTCGATGCCTGTGTCGACTTTCAGGTACGGCAATGGGCGATGCAGCGCAACCCGAAGTTCCATAGACCACGCAAGAGTCAGCCGCCGTTGCCGAAGCAATGGCTCGACGCTTTGCAGGCGGGACATTTTTCAGTACTTTTTGCCGACTCGCGACGGCTGGAAACGTTTGTCGAGGAGATCGGTCTGTGGAATGATGGACTGCGTCCGCTAAGTCTGTTTTCGCCGTACCGTCTCGGCTTCGACCTGATGCCGCCCGCCGATCACGACGGCGACTGGGAGATCCACCCGGCGGTCAAGTCGAATCGCGACAGAGAACTGAGCGTGCCGGCCGACGAATTGTTCGACCCGGCGGTCAGCGCCGATCACCCGACGGCTTTGTTGCCGTGCCTGCTGGCGGGCCTCGGGCGTGCTGCCGTGGACTTTCCGCCGCTTGGCGCCTGTCTGGAATCGTTGCCGCCGGCGCCTTGCCGCATTGACCGGACACAGGCCCTGACTTTTATGTCCGAGGCGGCGCTGTCGCTGCAGAAGCACGGTTTCATCGTGCGTCTGCCGACGTGGTGGGAGGAGCCGCAGGAGAAGATCGGACTTCTGCTGCGGATATCGACGGCGCAGAACACGGTCGCCGATCGACATGCCGTGCTCGGGCTTGACCAGATGGTGTCGTATAGTTGGGAAGCAGCCATGGGCGAAGAATCACTGACGGAAGCGGAATTTCGTGAACTGGCGACGTCGAAAACGCAACTTATTCATCGCAACGGCCGCTGGCGCCGCGTCGATACTGGCGCCATCCGCAAGTCGATGAAGCAACTCGACAAGCGCGGTTTCAGCGGCGGTGCGTCTTTGGCGAACGCCATGGAGATCGGGTTTGGCATGGAGAATGCCGGTGGCTTGCCGGTCCTCGACCTGCACTTCGATCACGGCGGGGACGCCCCCTGGCTGGAGGACTTTCAAGCGGATGCCCGCTTCACGATGTTGCCGACACCGAAGACTTTCCAGGGCACCCT
>CAUZJQ010000276.1:0-5885 GCA_963580095.1 Lentisphaeria bacterium
TTCATCCCGCGCGGCGTGCCGCATGCTTTCGTCAACAAGAGCGACAAGGTCGCTGTCGCTTACGCCGTCTTCACACCGGCCATGCGGGTCAAAGATTTCGTCAAAGTCCCGGCGGCAACCGGCGAGTAGCTGTGGGCATAGCCCCCGCGGAGTGCGAGTGAGCGGCGTGTCGCTTGGGCTATCGCCAATGGTGCCCAGCAAAGCACCGTGACATCGACCGGCGTGATGTGAATCATGACTGCCGGCAGCCCCCGAACAAATGCTCGACTGTGATGTGTGTCCTGCAAACCAGTCGGACTGCTGTAGACACCGGGAACCGGCCTATTGCAAACTGCCTGTCTGAGTCTTGACAGGGGCAAACCGCGGACGCATCATAACGTTACGCGCCAATCCCATCACTCCTACCCGGTCCATCATGTCAATCGAATTCAAATTTGAAGGCTGTTCACAGTCCGAATCCAGTTGGAATCAAATGATCGATGACGTATTGGCCCAGGAAGGGATCGAGCCATACAGCGATCCCCACTTCAGCGAATACGGCAGCGGCGTGGCAGCAAAGATCTGGAGCCCGGGGTCAACACGCGGCGCAACTATTTTTCTCGGTGCTGACGATACTGTCGACCTGCGTTTCATCGCCCTGGCCAGCCGGCGGGACTGGCAGACGGGGTTCGCCCTTGCACGCGAGGCACTGGCGCGCGGCAACGGACGCCTGGTGCATGAGAACGGCGAAGAATACACCGTCGCGAATCTGACCGCGGAGCAGGCGATTGAGGACGCGATTACGGATTTCGTCGAGACGGTCACCAGGGTAACCGCCCTACTCGAATCCGAGGGCACCGATGAAATGCCATTGCCGTTCGACTATTTCACCCTCGACTGCAAGACTGGGGATTTCGCCGGCTGCACCTACGAGAACATGCCGGTATTCGAAGAACGCCTGGCAATGCGCGTCGGCAAATATGCCAGCGCCTATCATGCCGATGTGCTGATGGTGGAGGAGCGTATCCGTGTTACCAGCTGGACGCTGCTGCCAACGATTATCGGCAAGGTCGATTACGTGGTGGTCGACTACAAGGATAAACTGACGCTGCCCTTTGACCATTTTTTGGAGATTCTCGAGGGCCGCGCCGAACGCCTCGGCAGCGCCACGTACCTGTCGGAACTCGATATCGATCGGGATTTCAATATCCTGATGCAGCTCGAAAATGCCCAGATTCCGATGGAGGACATGGTCCCGACCACCAGTGTCCTGGAGGACCTGGGCAACGATGCATCAGAGGCGCTGGTCGAGACGGTAGCGGCAATTGTTTACCTACTCATCGCGCAGCAGGACCTGGGTGACATGCGCCAGTCGATGATGCAGGGTGGCTTTGACGAGGTGCAGGCGGACACCCTGATTGCGGCGGTGCGATTGGCACTCGAAGCAATATTCGAAAAAAACCTGGGTCCGGACCGGATACATCAGACACTGCTGGACGCCGACCTGCCGCCGGACATCGCCAAAGCGATTGTCGCAGGCGTGGGTCAGGCACTGCAGGACATGCAACGGACACGGGCGGGCAAAGGCAAGAGTTGTCTGGGGATGCTACTGCTGCCGATCGCGATTGCGATTTTCTGGCTGCTGTGGTAGCCGAGGCCTTAGCAGTTTCGGCGTAGCGGTGCGTTCAGTCTCTGCGAGGGACAGCATCTGCGCGTTCGCAGCCCGCTGCGTACCGTGGGTCCAGACTTTGCGGGTCACAGCTGGCCCGGCGTCACCTTGCTGTCCGATGCGCCGGCGGGAAGCCCCAGCCTGCTGTAGCCAACCGATCAGATCCCGGAAAACGCACGATGTGACGCCAAGAAAACAGGTAAGACAAACGGAAGTCAACCCCGTTCGTTATCGCATCTTCAAATATCGTCGCGCCATAGATCGTCGACCGCATCGGACGGCATCCGCCAGGCGCCACGAGGCGACAGGGAGATGGTACCAACTTTCGGGCCGTCCGGAATGCAGCTGCGTTTGAACTGCTGCGAGAAGAAACGCTTGACAAACAAATCGAGCCAGCGCTTGATCTCTTTCGGGGTGTATTTGCCATCGAAAGCATGCTCCGCCAGAAAGCCAATTTTTCGCGGGCGCGCACCGTACTTAACCGTATGATAGAGAAAAAAGTCATGCAGCTCGTAGGGACCAATGAGTTCTTCCGTCTTCTGCGCAATTTCACCATTCTCGTGGGTCGGTAGCAGTTCCGGTGTGATCGGGGTGTCGAGGATGTCGAGCAGCACGTCGCGCACCTCGGTGCTGTTTTGGTCGGCTACCCAGCGAACGAGGTATTGTATCAAGGTTTTCGGGACACCGCTGTTGACCGCGTACATTGACATGTGATCGCCGTTGTAGGTGCACCACCCGAGTGCGAGTTCGGAGAGGTCGCCGGTGCCGACAACCAGGCCGCCTTCGCGGTTGGCGATATCCATGAGCAATTGCATTCGCTCACGAGCCTGCACGTTCTCGTAGGTGATATCGTACTGCTCTGGATCATGACCAATATCCGCGAAATGCTGGAGGCAGGCGGGTACAATATCAATCTCCCTCACTTCGGCACCGATCGACCGACACAGAGACACAGCATTTGTAAAGGTGCGCTTCGACGTTCCGAACCCGGGCATGGTGACAGCGATGATGCGGTCAAGGTCATGCCCCAGACGTTCAAAAGCGGCACGGGCGACCAGCAGCGCCAGCGTCGAATCGAGCCCGCCGGACACACCGATGACAACGGTATGGGCGTTGGTATGCTCGAGACGTTTGGCGAGACCGCAGGACTGGATACTGAAAATTTCATGGCAGCGCTCATCGCGTATGGACGGCTCAGACGGTACAAATGGCAGCGGCGTCACCTCGCGGCGCAATACCGAAGGAATAGACAGCGAAGACAGTTCAATGACCCGAACTCCAAACGCGTCATTGTCCGGCATTACCGTTTCCGAAACACGCGTCGCGCGCAGGCGCTCACAATCGACATCGCCGCACAGCAATTCATTGCTGGCTGTGAATCTGGCGGTTTCGGCCAGCACTATCCCGTTTTCGGCAATCAGCCCGTGGCCACCGAAAACGACATCGGTGGTAGATTCACCCGGGCCGGCACCGCTGTATACGTAGGCCGCGACACAACGGGCGCTCTGACCGCGAACGAGGTCGCGCCGGTAGTCAGCCTTGCCGACAAGCTCGTTGCTGGCCGAAAGGTTGGCAATCACCGTGGCTCCGGCCTGGGCGAGGCGCGAGCTCGGCGGTACAACGTTCCACAGGTCTTCGCAAATTTCGACGCCCAAAACCAGATTGTGCTCGCCGGCAAAAACCAGGTCGACACCGAAGGGCACTTTTTCGCCGTTGAGTCTGATCCATTCGTCGAAGACATCGGCGCCTGGCGTGAACCAGCGTTTCTCGTAGAATTCCTTGTAGTTTGGCAGAAAACTCTTGGGCACCACACCGCGGACCAGTCCGGATTGCATCACGATGCCACAGTTGTAGAGCCGGTTGCCATGATACAGCGGCGCGCCGACTACGATGATCGTGTCACAGGATTTCGTTTCCTGCGCGATACGATCAAGCGCTTCAAAGGCTGTGTCGGTGAGGCGACTCTGAAAAAAAAGATCGGCACAGGTGTAGCCGGTGATCGACAATTCCGGAAACACCGCCAACGCCACGTCATCGTCTGCCGCCATACGCGTAAGCGCAACGATCTGCTCGACGTTGTGATTAACATCGGCAACCCGCACATCCGGGACGGCAGCGGCAAGGCGAAGGAATCCGTGCATGGCACATCGGTGGTGCGGGTTTGCGATCAGAGAATTTCGGCAACCCGCTCCGGCGGCCGACCGAGACAGGCGAGACCGTTACAAACAACGATAGGGCGCTCGATCAGGATCGGGTGCTCGACCATCAGGTCGACGAGTGCGTCATCGTCGAGCGCATCGACATCAATGCCTTCTTCCGCAAGGACACTTTCCTTGCGGCGAACAAGCTCATGCGGTTCCATACCGAGCTGCGCCAGCAGTGTGTGTAGTCCATCGGCATCGAGAGTGACACACAAGTACTCGACAATCTCGGGTTCAATCCCTTTCCTCTGCAGAAGTTCGAGGGTCTCGCGGCTTTTGCTGCAGCGCGGATTGTGATAGATGGTGACGTCTGGCATGGCAGGAAGTGCAAAAAAGTTGAAGAATTGAAAGAGTTGGAAAAATTTCCTACTTGCCCAATCGATAAAAGTCAATGGGAATGAATAAACGGCCCCAGAGATCCGTTCTGTTTTGACTCAAAAACAATATACTGCAAAGATACCGCCTTTACAGGCAAATCCTACGGAGCAAAATAGACAAGAAGGAGACAAAAAAATCCCGGGTCCATGGCAGGGAAGATTCCTGCCCGCGTTTCGGAATCATCCAGGGTAAAAAAGCAGTTCACCAGCCGGCAAGGAAAAATGAATCGGTACTTTAAGATTCGGATTCGCGGACAGGATATACACCGTGCCACAAAAACGCGAATCGGTGCCGTGCGGCATTAGAGGTAGTCGTCGAAGAACCGGCGTCGACTGGGATGGCGCAGTTTATTGAGCGCGATCTTTTCAATCTGCCGAATACGCTCATGCGTGACGTCGAACTGACTGCTGAGTTGCTCGAGGGTAAGGATCGGGCAGTTGAGCAGGCCGAACCGATGAGAAATAATATTTCGCTCACGCTCATTCAGCGTTTCCAGAACATCAGAAATCGTCTCCGCCAGGAGATTCTCGGATGCTTCTTCCGAGGGTGACTTCGTCGAACGATCGAAGATAATATCGAAGACGTGGAAATCCTCGTCATATCCAAGCTCGCTCTGCAGGGAAATCGTCTGGCGTTCCATCTTACGAAGAGCACGGACGCGCTCGACGGAAATATCGACACACTCGCCGATTTCCTCAGGCGTCGGCTCCCGGCCGAACTTCTGCAACAGCAAGCGCTCAGCCTTGCGGATGCGATGTAAGGCGTTAGCCATGTTGACCGGAATTCGAATGGTCCGCGAATTCATCGACAATGCGTGCGTAACGGACTGGCGGATCCACCAGACGGCATAGGTACTGAAGCGATGACCGCGCTGCGGTTCGAAACGGTCAATCGACTGCATCAAGCCGATATTGCCTTCCTGGATCAGGTCAAGCAATGGCAGTCCGCAGTTGAGATATTTCTTTGCAACGCTGATGACCAGCCGGAGATTCGCCTCGATCAGCGCGTTACGGGCGCATTCCATGTGACGGGCGCAATGATTCAGACGCGGCATGATCTGCATGAAAGCTTTGATCGGCATCGAGATGATATCGACGAGCTCGTCGATATCCACGTCGTTGTTCTTGCCGTTGACGGCATCGACGTAAGAGTTTAGTTCGATGATACAATCCTGATACAGTTTGCCATGGAAGTGGAAGCGCCGGATGAGTCGCTCCAGTGACTGGTACATGAGGTTCCGCTTGCCCTGCGACTTTTCGCTCACCTGCTTTCGGATGACGTAGAGGTGCTCGGCGGTCTTCTCAAGGGCGTCAATCAGATGCAGGATACGCTCTTTCTTAACTTCGAGCGTGTCGTAATCGCCAGCCGTGTCTTCACCGACAACTTCAAAGATCTCGCTGCTCCTGCACTCACTGATGTTTTTCTGCAGGACAACAGGAAAGTGGCACAGGAGTGCGTCGAGTTCCAGGCGTTCCTGGTAATACTCGTTGGTGTAGAAGATTTCTTCCTCATGCGACAGGCGGGGCAGAGTACCCATCTGGCGCAGATACTTCTGGATGACATCCTGGTCGTCGTAATAATCGGTACGACGCTCAGTCCGTGCATGGCCTTCCGCAACGTCTATGGAGGTACTTTGACGCATTCGCCTCTATTCCGGC
>CAUZJQ010000277.1:0-5873 GCA_963580095.1 Lentisphaeria bacterium
CAGAGACGCAGATCGCGGCGGCTGCTTTGCGGCGCTGATCGAGCAGACGCAGCTGCAGACCATGCAGGCTTTCGAAATAATCGTCGTCAAAGGCGACCCGCGCCAGGGACGTGCCATCAATACCGGTGCCGCCGCCGGCCGCGGCAATGTCATTCTGATCCTTGACGATGATTCACGCCTGGGCCACGAACGCGTTTTTGAGAACCTGCTCGCTGCATTGAACGCGGACTCTGGCATCGGCATGGCGGGTTGCCCCAATATCGTTCCGGACGATGCTTCGCCGTTTGTTCGAAAAGTGATGACGAGCTTTGCGCGCAAGAGTTCCGGCCTGGTCGACACGATCGTTGACAGCGACCTGGCCGATCACGGTTGTTCTGCCTTTCCGCGGCAGGCGTTCGAAAAGGTCGGTGGTGAAAACGAGTTGATGCCGCGCGGCCTCGACCCGTACTTGAGACGGGAACTTCGCAACGCTGGTTACCGCATCGTTGTCGTGCCGGATACCTGGTATCATCATCTGCCACCCACCTCCACATGGGCGTTGCTCAAGGAGTTTTACCGCAACGGCAAGGGTTCGGCGTACATGCAGAAATTCTACGCTCATTGGACCTTTGACACGCCGGGTGAACATGGATTCGACGAGACCGTGCGGCACGGGTTGGCGTACCGCGTCGGGCGTAAGTTGTGCCATGCCGTCACGGCATTATGTCGTCTGGACTTTCTGTATGTGTTCGCCACAGTTGCTTACACCGCCGGTTACACTGTCGCCTATGTTTTCGCTGGACGTGACAGTCGGTTATAGATGGGGTGCACGTTTTTCTGCGATCACTTCGGTTCCTCGGGCTTGCCGCGTAGCTGGGCGGCACAGCGCTTGAGGTCCTCGCGCAACGCCTGGTTGCGGCCTTGCTCGACGGCACCTTCCTGTTTCGACTCTTCGATTTCGCCGCGTAGGTCAGTGTTTTTCTGCTTGAGCACCTTGACTGCGCGCTGCAGTTCCGGGATGCTGGAGCCGATAACCTGGTCAGCCGCAATCCGTGTTTTTAATGCATCAATCACTGTCTGCTGCTCGCGCCAGTCCGCCCGACCCTTGGACATGACGACAAGGATCAGGCCGATCACTATGAGGCTGAAGAAATTGATGATCTTGACTTTTTGTTCCAACTGCATCCGATGTTTTGCCCCATCGTCTATTCTGCGATCCACATGTACGTATTACAATTCGGCAGGTAGTCCGTGTATGCATCCGCCAGCCGCTGCATCTGCAACTTGGTCAAGTTGCGCAGGCGCATGTCCGTTTCTTCGTCGAAACTCTTTATATTTTCCGATAACCGGTCTTGACTCATGCTGTGTTCCCGGAGCCGGCTGGCAGTCGTAGGGCGATCACCGTGGGAAAATACAGTGGGTGCCATTCAAAGTCAACTGTCAGAATGCTGCTGTGTGGTTGCTATGCCGCCCCGCCTTTTGGCTGTAAATGCTATGCCACGCCTCAAGCCCGGCATGGCCCGGATGTATGTGCTGTGATCGCCTTTGCCGGTTTCGCGGCGGCCTGCTATTCCACGGATTGTCAGCTAATCGCGGTTGCCGGAGGGACGGTTTTTTTGATCGAGCAGCTCGTTGGCGGCTGTAACGACATCGGCGACTTGGATATCCTCCATACAGCGGTGGGTCGATTGGGCGCAGATGATTTCGCAGCGTGCGGCACACAGATTTCGGTGCGAGAGGATTCGGCAGTCTTCACCGAGGCCATATGGACCGTACCGGTCGGGATCGATCGGCCCGAAGATTGCGACTGTCGGAGTGTTGACTGCTGCCGCCATGTGCATGGGGCCCGTGTCGTTGGTAACAAAAACGTCGAGTCGTGACAACAGGGCGCCGGTGCCTTTCAATGACAATCGTCCCGCGATATCTGTCGCAGGCTGCGACATGCGTTGCGCGATCTCTGCGGTGTCTGCACGGTCTTGCGGTGAGCCGATCAGGACGATCGTGGCGTCGTGTCTTTCCGCCAGCGTATCGGCCGCAGCGACGACGCGATCGCGCGGCCATTTTTTCGCTGGCCAGTTGGCATTTGGATTGAAGCCGATCAGCGTTGGTTTCAGTTCGATCGTGGCCAACAGCTCGGCCGCTTCCTGGTGATCGGCGTCCGTCAGGAAAATTTCCAGTTGTGGCTCTACCGAGGAGGCACCTGCAAGCGCGACAATTTCGAGGCAGGATTCGACTTCGTGTTTCGCGGTCGCAGGTGGGTCGTCCGGAGAGTCATCGAGGTAGAACCCGCGACCGTGGGTGTTGCGGCCGATCTTATGCCCGGCCCCGATCGCCGCGAACATGATCGCGCGCTTGACGCCGCCCAGGCGCGATCCGATCCGCGTGAAATCCACAACCAGATCAGAGGGTCGCCGACGCAGCCGTCGCCACAGGTGCCACACGTCGCTGCCGCTTATGCGATTGAACAGCTTGATCGGCATCTCCTCGATACCGATGGTCAGGATTTCGTCGACATATGGGCAACCCTCGACAATCGCCCACGCCCGGCGGCTGGTGACCAGTGTGATCCAACTTTCGGGACAGGTGGCGCGCAGCGCCTTGATGGCGGGGAATGCCAGAATCGCATCACCGATGCCGGCTGGATGGAATATTAGGATATTACGCGGCGTTGCCATTCGTGCCGGCCGTCATTTACCGTTCTCGGCGTCTGCGGCATCGTTGGAGCCGTACTTTTCCAGTACCCGTTCCACGATGGCGCTCGTAGAAATGCCCTCGACCACTGGCGCCAGGACGACCTCACCGCCATGCGACTCGACGAATTCGCGTCCGACGACCCCGTCGAACCCGTAGTCGCTGCCCTTGACCAGAACATTCGGTTGCACCTGCTCAATAACCGGTTGCACCGAGTCTTCGTCGAACACGACGATATAATCGACGCAGGCCAGTGCTGCGAGCAGTCGAATGCGCTCGTCTTCAGGCAGGATCGGTCGCCGATTGCCCTTGAGGCTGCGGATGGAAGCATCTGAATTCAGCCCGACAACCAACAAATCGCCTTGCTCGCGGGCGAAGTTGAGGTATTTCATGTGGCCGACGTGCAACATATCGAAACAGCCGTTCGTGAAGGCTATTTTTTCGTGCCGCTGGCGATGGGTTTCAAGTGTGCTGATCAGTTCGGGCATCGACTGGAGTTTGCCGGCGGTGTCGGTCGTCAAAGCCATCAATTCCGTACGGATTTCCGCCAGTGACACCGTGTTGACACCGAGTTTTCCCACCTCGATGCCTGCCGCCACATTCGCCAGATACGCAGCACACGACAATGGCACCTGGACGGCGAGAAAGAACCCGAGCGTACTCAAAATCATGTCGCCGGCACCTGACACATCGTAGACTGATCGGGGCCGCGACGGCAGGAGCGTTGACACATCGTTCTCTGCGTGCACGTACAAGCCGTCCCGGTCGACGGTGATCAGGGTAAACTCCAGTTCCAGTGAAGTGACCATCTGCCGCGCGGCCATGTTCATTGAATCTGCGTCGCGCGGGGCGATGCCTGTCACCCGCTCCGTCTCGAGCCGATTTGGCGTAATACCCGTGGCGCCTCTGTACATGCTGAAGTCATCGCCCAGCTTCGGGTCCACCAGGACCGGCTTGCCTGCCGCCCGCGCTGTCGCGATGACACTTTGCAGTAGATCTGTGGTGAGCAGGCCTTTGCCGTAGTCCGAGACCAGTACGGCATTACAATCGTTGATGACAGCTGCGATCTTCGCAAGCACCTCTTCGACCACGTCCTCGTCGATTGGCGTCGTATCTTCCCGGTCGACGCGCAGGACGTGTTGCATGGCGCGTGCCGCAGATTGCACGCCACCGACATACCGGGTCTTCAAAGTTGTGCTGCGGTCGTCGGCGCGGACGATGGCGTTGGTATCAGCACCGGCGTTTTTCAGTGCCGCGACCAGACGTTCGCCTTCCGCGTCGTTGCCGACCATGCCGCAGCAGACGACGTCTGCACCCAACTGTCGGAGGTTCAGTACGACGCTGGCGGCGCCGCCGGGCATTTCAGTTTCGCGCTCGATCTTGAGGATCGGTATTGGCGCCTCCGGCGATATCCGTGAGACGTTTCCCCAGGCGTAGTGATCCATCATCAGGTCGCCGAGCACGAGGACACGGCATTCCGGTGGGTGTCGTGTCAGCGAGATGAGGTAGGAGGGGTCTATGTGGTCTGTTGCATCCATTTAAGGGAACCTACCGAGTACCCTGATCGAATTCAAGATACATCCTCGTCACCCTTTCATAAGCCAAGTGACTTATGAAAGGGTGATGAAGCGCCTTTTTGGGCCTGTTGAGCTTTGTATGCATACAGGCATTGACAGGTAATTTAGTAATTGATCAACGCCGAGCAAATGTTTCTGGGATTGTGAAGGCGTGTTATGGGCGATTGCCGGACGCTGTACGCGCCGCGAAGCAATATGCCTTGCGGCTGCTTCAGGCGGCTGTTGAGTGAACCGCGTGAGTGGCCCTGTTTGTCTTGACCCGTGCCTGTTTGCTTGTGCCCGTTCTTTCATGTACCATAATCCAATGAAAGTTCTCATTGCATTGGACGACGTCAACGGCGGCGGTACGGAACACGCGGCGCTGCAGTGGATTCGTTTGTGCCACCGCGAAGAATTCGACGTTGCAGTCTGCACTCTGTACGGTCTTGGTGAGCTCGAACAGAATTATGCAGCGGTGGGTTGCCCGGTGCATTTTTTCGATGTCAAAAAGGTTGGCTATTTCAAGGCAGCCAGAGCGCTGAAGCGCCTGCTGTGGGAGCAGCGGCCGGACGCTATCGTTTGTGTTTCGGGTGGCACCCGTGCCCTGGTACCGTGGCTGGCGAAGCGTGCCGGCGTGCCGGCGCGCATTCTGTACTTTGCGAATCCGAAAATTATGGAGGATCGTCGCGTCCATTATTTTCAGCGTTTGCAGGTGATGTTCGCGACGCGTTTCCAGGCGTGCAGTCGGGAAGTGGCGGCCAACATCAAAGAGCTCTATGCCGCTGATCCCGTAGATCTCATCCTGAACGGTGTGGACATGCGGCGATTCCCTGTAGCGGAAAAGCCGAACCACAACGGGCGCGTGCGGATTTTGACGATCGGTTCTTACCGTGTCGCCAAGAATCATGAAGAGAAAATTCGAATTGCGGCGCATCTCGAGTCGACAGGCCTCGACTTCGTCATTCAGATAGCGGGCAACGGTACGCACCGTGCAGCGTTCGAAAAGCATGTTGCGGTGGCTGGACTGTCGCACCGTTTTGAGTTGCTCGGCTGGCGGCCGGACATCCCGGAGCTGTTGCAGGCGGCGGACATATTCCTGCACACCTCGCGCTACGAAGGCCATTGCATTGCGGTGCTGGAAGGGCTCGCTTCCGGAACGCCGTGTGTGTTGTATGACCTGGTGGTGCTCGATGAGATCGATCCGGGGCGCGGCGCTTTTGCCGCCGTCGCCAATGGCGATGCTGCTGCCGCGGCACAGGCGATTCTGCGGCTGACCCGGGACCGCGAAGAGGCTCGGCGGTTGAGTGTTTGCGGCCGGGAACTGGTTGCGACCCGATTCCCTGCCGAATTATCGGTGCGTGCCTGGGAGGATTCGTTGAAGCGGGCAGTAGGTGCTGAGTAGGCTGGTGAACGTTTAACGTCACTCGGGTTGGTCAACTGCCGCCGTGACGGACGCAAACGACGTCGTTAAATCTTGCGCCGTCGCGCTCGGGGAATTGGGCGATTCGCGAGCCGCCGACCTCGGGGAATTGGGCGATTCGCAAGCCGCCGCCATGTTAGGAACGGCATTAGGCTTGAACAACGGTTGGATCAGCAGAATGGGAACGGATCTTGGCCGCGTAACCTTGGGATATCGGGTATTCAACA
>CAUZJQ010000278.1:0-5873 GCA_963580095.1 Lentisphaeria bacterium
CGGCACGTACCAGTGATCCTTCGCCGCAGCCGAATTCGTACGTTTTGCCGTCGTGCGTCTCGCTCCCGCGCCATGCCTGGGGACAATCCACCCGCGGCCAACTGCGGCCGCCGTCTTCCGACCAGCGAATGTAATTGTGGATCGTCCAATTCGGCTTGGCGCCCTCCAGCGTCTGGCCGGTCTGCGCGATGCGGACGGCGTTGCCGTGTGCGTCGCGATCGACCAACGGCATACCTTCCCAGCCCAACGGCTGGCCGTCCGGCGCCGGTGGCACCGGTATTGATTCGTCCCACGTACGCCCGTAGTCGTGACTGTACATCCTGCTTTGCCGGGTCGTGTCGCCGGATTCAAATGTGACCACGCCCTGGCCGAGGTACGCCAACATCATCGGACGCTGGTGAATCCCGTCCAGCACAATGTACTCACCCCACGTCGCGCCGCTGTCATCACTGACGGCGATCAGCGTCTGCTCCGGGAGTCCCGGAACCCGTGGCCAGGCAGTAGCGGCCAGGATGACCTCGCCGTTGTCCATGGTGGCCAGGCCGTAGGGGACAATCCTGCGTCCTTCGTACTGCGGCAACACCTGCTGCTGCGCCGCGTGACACGTGTAGCCGCCCTGACCGTCGCCACGCTTGAGGAAATGCTCTTTCCATGCCAGCTGCTCAGAATCGACCAGGAATCGATTCTCGCTGACGCAGCGACCGGTGTCCGGTTCATGCAACGACACATGAACGAGCCCGTGGTTGAACCCGTCAGGCACAGGAAATTCGATGCGTTCCGTGCACGACTCGCCAGCGCCGACATTCAGGCTGCGCTCTGCCTGTGCCAAGGGCGGCTTACCGGCTTTCGTAAACGCAGCGCGTAACTCTATATCCCGCGATTCCGTGGACAAATTGGTCGATATGACGCCCTGGCGACATACCCGTTCGCCATTGCTCTCGTATATTCGGCCGCGCCCGCCCGGCCGGACGGCCCAGGCAAATGCATCGAGTCGATCGGCACCTTCGAATTCTGCCTCACCGATCGCGTTAGTCGGCCGCCAGAATTGCACGGTTTCCAGTGCCGGATAGCACAACCAGTCGTCTGGCGCCATCTGCGGCAGGCGGGACACATTGAAATGAATGCGACGTAAACCGCTTTCAGAATGGATGAACTGGCTGAGCGGAATTTTGAGCACCAGCGACCACTCGCCGGACTGCAATTGGGATGTATAACCGACCTCGCCCAACCACGGTTCATTCCCACCGGCTTCAAGTTCGGTCTGCGATGAAATTCTGCCATCCGGGTAGCAGATAAAAATCCCCGATCGTACGCCGCTGCGCTCGGGATCAAACTGGATCTGCACATTCTCTCGGGCCAGCGCCTCTTGCGATTGGCCTGCATGGGCGCTGCACTTGACGGCGAAAAAGAGGCTGTCCTCATCATGGGCCATGGCAAACGCCGTCCCCGGCGTCGGCTCGGCACCAGGCCGGGCGGGCGTCGTGAACTGTTCGTGCCACGACAGCTTTGCCCAGGTACCGGTCGAAACATCGCTCGTCAGTTCAGGAGTAGCGTCAAGATATTGGATCGGGATCATTGTTCAATTCCTTGTTCAAGAGATGGTGTGCATGACGGTGTCGAGGCAACCGCCCGGCGTGCCGTGTTGTCCGGGGGGCAGTATAACGAGACCGCCTCAAGGTTTCCAGCGGATCAGCACGCCGCCGACGTTGTCTCGGCCATAGCCGGTGAGGATGGATCCGTCAGGTAACAGGGTCGAACTGAGGTGTCCGCAGGCGCCGCGCATCCAGTCTTCGCCCTTGCAGTAGAGGAAATCGTCGAGCACATACAGGTGCTCGACATCCCAAGTCTCGCCGTGGTCGCGGCTGATCACAGCGTCGCAGCCGCGCCGATAACTGACCAGTTTGCCGTTGCTGAAATCGATCCGGCGGATAAGGACCATGACCAGGTCGCCGTTGGCCATGCGCAGCAGTGTGGGGTGGTGGCGACCCCCTTCGAAAAGCATCTTGTTCGGTGACCACGTGGCGCCGTCGTCCTTGGAAATTGAAACGGCCGTTCCTTCCAGGCAGTCGACGAAATACGGATGGTGGTGAAACTCCGGTGGCACCCAGGTACGCAGCGCCGCCACGAGGTCGCCGTTGGCCGCCCGGACCAATGCACCTTCGTTGCAGCTGAAGTCGAACGTTTTGCCGTCATACGTCTCCGTGGTGCGCCATGCCTCGGGCGAATCGAAGCGAGGCCAGGTGCGCCCGCCGTCTTCCGACCAGCGAATGTATTCGCGGATTTTATAGTTCGGCGCCGCGCCCTCCAACGTCTGTCCGGTCTGGGCGATGCGGATGGCGTTGCCCTGCTCGTCGCGATCGACCAGTGGACTGCCTTCAAAGCCCAGCGACTGGCCGTCCGGCGCCGGCTGCGCCGCAACGCGCTCGTCCCACGTGCGCCCGTAGTCGTGGCTGTACAGCCGCAGCTGCTCGGTGGTGTCACCTGATTCAAACGTGACCTCGCCCCGGCCGAGGTACACCAACATCATCGGTCGCGTGTGAATGCCGTCCAGCACAATGTACTCAGCCCAAGTCGCGCCACCGTCAGCACTGAAGGTGATCAGCGTCTGTTCCGGCTGTCCGCCAACCAATGGCTGAGTAATAGCAGCGCACATGACTTCGCCGTTGTCCATGGTGGCGAGGCCGTGGGGGACGGTCGGGCAGCCGTCGTACAGTGGCAACACCTGCTGCTGAGCCGCCAGACACGTGTAACCGCCTTGACCGTCGCCACGCTTGACGAAATGTTCTTTCCACGAAAGCTCCTCAGCATCGACGAGGATACGGTTCTCGCTGAGGCAGCGGCCGCTGTCCGGCTCATGCAGCGAAACATGAACCAACCCATAGTTGAACCCGTCGGGAACGGGAAATTCGATGTTTTCCAGGTGGGACGCGCCGGCGCTGATCCGCAGGCGGCGTTCTGTCCGTGCCGACGGCGCTTTGCCGGCTTCGATGAATTCAGCGCGCAGATCCACATCCTGCACGGTGTTGGACAAATTGGTTGACACGACCCCTTGAAGACAGACCATTCGGCCGGGTTCAGGGCTGGCCGTATCGCCACTATTCTGGCGTAGCCTGCCGCGCCCGGCGCGGCGGACGGCCCAGGCATACGCCTTGAGTCGCTCGGGCTCTTCAAACTCGGCTTCACCGGTGGCGTGACTCGGCCGCCAGAAGTGGATGTTTTTCTGTGCTGGATAGGACAACAAACTTTCCGGCGCTCCGTGTGCACGCAGCACCCGGGTCACATTGAATTGGATTCGCTGTAGACCTTCCTCAACATGAGCGAGCTGACTGAGCGGCACTTTGAGCACCATCGACCACCCGCCGGCCTGCAATCGGGAGCCATACCCGACCTCGCCCAACCATGCTTCCTTGCCATCCGCTTCGAGCTCGATCGCCGACGAAGCCTTGCCATCCGTGTAGCAGACAAAAATGCCCGATCGCAGTCCGCGGCGTTCCGAATCAAGCTGGATCTGTACATTCTCGCGAGCGAGCTCTTCTGGCGCTTCTCCTGCAAGCGCTTTACACTTGACAGCGAAGAAGAGACTGTCCCCGTCATGGGCCATGGCAAAGGACGTGCCCGGCGTCGGCTGGGCGTCAGGCCGGGCGATCGTAGTGAACTGCTCATGCCACAACAGCTTCGCCCAGGCATCAGTCGAAACATCCCCCGTCAGTTCAGGAGTAGCGTCAAGATATTGGATCGGGATCATTGTTTAATTCCTTGTTCAAGAGATGGTGTGCATGATGATGTCGAGGCAACCGCCCGGCGGGCCGCGTTGTCCGGGAGCACTATAACGAGACTGCCTCAAGGTTTCCAGCGGATCAGCACGCCGCCGGTGAAGACGTTGCCGTAGCCGGTGAGGATTGATCCGTCGGGCAACAGCGTCGAGGTCACATGGCCGCATTGACCGCGGAACCAATGTTCGCCGTCCAAATATAGGAAATCATCGAGCACGAACGTGTGCTCGATATCCCAGCTCTCACCGTGATCGCGGCTGATCACGGCGTCGCACCCGCGCCGACAACTGACGAGCTCACCGTTGCGGAAGTCCACCCGCCGGGCCATCGTCAGGACCAGGTCGTCGTTGGGCATACGAAGAAGGGTGGGGTGGAGTTGTCCGCCTTCGGAAATCACCTGCAGGGGCGACCAGGTGTTTCCTTCGTCTTTGGAAATCGAAACGACCGTGCCTTCCAGGCCGTCTTCGAAGTGCGGGTGGTCGTGGAACTGCACCGGCACCCAGGTGCGCAGCGCCGCCACCAACCAGCCGTTGGCTGCCCGCACCAGTGATCCTTCGCCGCAGCCCAGTTCGTAGGTTTTGCCGTTATATGTCTCGGTACTGCGCCATGTTGGGGGACAATCCACGCGCGACCAGGTGCGCCCCCCGTCTTCCGACCAGCGGATGTATTCGGTTTGTTTCCAGTGCGGTGCAGCGCCTTCCAGGGTATACCCCGTCTGCGCCATGCGGATGGCCTTGCCGTGCTCGTCGCGATCGACCAACGGATTGCCCTCAACGCCGAACTGCTGGCCGTCCGGCGCCGGCGGCACCTCAACGCGCTCATCCCACGTGCGCCCGTAGTCGTGGCTGAACAGCCGCATTCGCTCGCCGGTGTCGCCCGATTCAAACGTGACCACACCGTCGCTGAGGTACGTCAACATCATCGGGCGCACGTAAATCCCGTGCAGCACAATGTACTCACCCCACGTCGTTCCGCCGTCACCGCTGACGGCGATCAGCGTCTGCTCCGGGTGTTGCGCGGCAATGGCGGCACAGATGACCTCGCCGTTGTCCATGGTGGCCAGGCCGTACGGGACGATCTGGCGGCCTTCATATTGTGGCAACACCTGCTGCTGTGCCGCGATGCAGGTGTAACCGCCTTGACCGTCGCCGCGCTTGATGAAATGCTGTTTCCAGGAAAGCTGTTCCGACTCGACAAGGATACGGTTTTCGCTGATGCAGCGGCCCGTGTCCGGCTCATGCAGCGAGGCGTGGATGTACCCATAGTTGAATCCCTCCGGCACGGGAAGTTCGATGCTTTCAATGTGCGACTTGCCGGCGTCGACGTCCAGGCGGTATTGAGCCTGTGCCGAGGGCGGCTGGCGCACCTGCAAAAGCGCGACGCGTAAATCCACGTCCCGGTTTTCCGTCGAGAGATTGGTCAGCGTCACAGCCTGTCGACATACAGCTTCTCCATTGTTCCGGACTATTCGGCCGCGTCCTGCCCGCCGGACGTCCCAGGCAAATGCCTCGAGCAGGTCCGGATGTTCAAACATCGCCTGGCCGATCACATTGCAGGGATACCAGAATTGTGTCTGTTCCAGGGCCGGGTAGCACAGCAAACCCCCTGGCATGCCGTGCTCAGGCACCCGGGTTACATTGAATTGAATTCGACGCAACCCGTTGTCTCTATGGATGAGCTGGCAGAGCGGGATCTTGAGCGCTATCGAGTATTGCCCGGGCTGCAGGCGGGTTGCACATTCGATCTCGCCCGGCCACGCTTCCTTCCCGCCATCCTGGTCTTCAAGGACCGACGACGCAGTCTTGCCATCCGCGTAACAGACAAAAATCCCCACACGTTCTCCGCTGCATTCAGGATCGAGGACGATCTGTACATTCTCTCTTGCAAGCTGTTCCTGCGTTTGGCCTGCAGATACGCAGCAGCTCACGGCGATATAGAGGTTGTCTCCATCATGTGCCATGGCAAACTCCGTCCCCGGCGCCGGTTCGGCACCAGGCTGGCCGGGCGTCGTGAACTGTTCGTGCCACAGCAGCTTCGCCCAGGCACCGGTCGAAACATCGCTCGTCAGTTCAGGAGCAGCGTCAAGATATTGGATCGGGA
>CAUZJQ010000279.1:0-5834 GCA_963580095.1 Lentisphaeria bacterium
TTCCTGCACCAGCTGTATATACCGCTTCGAACCGATTCTCGGGGGGAGGTAATCGGGATTGGTATCGTGGTCATAGACGTCTGACATCCAGCCGTAATCGTGGCTGATGGCGCTCTCCGGCACATCGAAGAAATTTCTATGCAAGTCCTCGACCTCGATATTTCCGCGGTTCTTCAGTCGGTTGTTCGTCCAATACGCCAGCTTGACAAGCCACTGCGGATAATCCGCCCGTTGATAAATCGGTCCCTTCCTGCACCAGGGGGCTGTCAAAGCCCATTCCCGGTAAATCCGCGCCGCGTCAAACCAGTCGCCCTGGAACGGGCCCACGACGATATCGCCGGGGCTGCGATACTCGCGCACCAGCGCCTTTGCTCCCCAGTTCAGTACTGGATGCGCAATGGAAAAGGCGAGCCTTCCACTCTCCGCATCCGGTGTCCAGGCGAAATACTTGCGATTGGCCTGGCCGTCTTCCTCGGCACAGTAGAATACCTGTCCATTGCCCATGAGCGCCGTGAACTGCATCGATGCAAGCGGATACTTGAAGCCCAGCGTCTCGCCCGAAACAAGCGGGGATTCCTTTACCTCTCCCATAGCGTTCGTACTGAGTATCTGATCGCTCTCACCGCCCTTGGTGA
This sequence comes from Lentisphaeria bacterium, assembly GCA_963580095.1. Classification (GTDB taxonomy): domain Bacteria; phylum Verrucomicrobiota; class Lentisphaeria; order JABSQK01; family CAJWLW01; genus CAJWLW01. The sequence continues at coordinate 636 of CAUZJQ010000279.1, forward strand.
AAGGCAGGAGGCCTGTCAGCACAGGAAACGTCACGGTCATCAACCCCGGTCCCCCGTTTCTCGCCTTGACCTGTATCCTTGACCGTGCCAGGCTCTCGCCGCTTCGCAGCCGCGTTTCCACCTTGACCCGCACGTCCGCCAAAGGCCAGGTGAACGAGAGCTTCCCTTCCCCTTTCCGCGCCGCGAACTTCACCTTGCACGGCACGCCTGCATTCTCATAGGACAGCCGTTCTCCGTCGCTTCTCTTCAGGTCCAACTTCCACAGCGTCGCCTCCGATGCCTCTACCCTCAGGCGTTGTTTCCCTGACCTCAAATCACGGATTCTCAGGATGCCCCCGCCGTTTTCCGCCCCCGACCACAAGTAAATCACCTGTTCATTGCGCAGGTAGGGGAATCCATCCAGTATCCCTGCCTCGACTTCCCCAGAGCGCTTTGCTTTCGCATCGACTGCTTCGCTCATCAGCTTTGCCAGCGCCTTGTCCGCCATTGTCGGTTTCATGACAACGGGCGTTGCTGCCGGGACCGGTTTGCTCACCAGCTCTGGATTGCCGTAGCTCGGCGCGTACGGAAAGGGAGCGACCGGCAGGGGGTCGAGATCCCACAGTGAAAAGTCGTCGAGCCGAATGATGCCGCCTTTGCCGCCCTTGCCCCTCGCATACGGCTGCACCATCATTCTGTAGAAGTCTTCAGGGGTCGTGGTCGGTTCGGCAGTGAACTCACCGGAGACGTATTTCCACTGGCCGTCGACCGTCATATCGAAATGCAGGTCGAGGCGGTCCTGATTGGTATCGTTTTTCATGTTCCGGACGATGACGCTTTTGATCGGGCCGTCGGGGTTACCGCCGGCGACGATCTTATACCAGATGGAGAACCGGTATTTGCTGTCGCCTCGAAGTCCGTACACCGGCCGGCGTATCCAGTTGTCGCAGGTGAACGTATCGGTGGTGTCGATTTGCAGCGATCGTTTGCCGGTTGAGTCCGGTCGCGTGTCGTCGCTCGATGAGTAGACCACCCCGACGGCGCCGGCGCCCTTGCAATGCCACGGCTCCCATCCTGATTCACCCGTCTCGAAACCGCCGTGGGCGAGCAGTTCGCGCCCGTCGACAGCATTGCTCATCGCCAGCAGTGGCATGATCAGGACAACAAGCCACCAGGCGACCGCGATGAATCGCGGCTCATCTTTCAACCGTGCCCTTTCTGCTTGTTTCCGGAATATCATATCACATATTCTCCACATCTACCTTTTGAGGTTGATCACACAGCCCTGGCGCATTGCCTGGTCTGCGGCGTAGGCGATCTGGTGTCCGTGAATTGAATCCATCAGGTCGGTTGTGGAAGCCGACGGTTGCTCGCCGCGAACGACCCGCACGAAATCCTTGACAAGCCGCAGGTCGCCGCCGCCATGCATATCCTCACTCCCTTCCACCTCAATGGTTTGCTCGGTGTACCCGTTGCCCTGGTCGGCATCCGGTTGTCTGACTACAAAACAGCCATCCTCCATGGTGCCTTGAATTTCCCCTTCCGTACCACGGATATGAATGGTTCGGCAGGGCTTGGCCGTGCCCCCAATCATGTCGTGTGTCGCGACAGCGCCGTCATCAAATTCAATCATGACCGATTGATGATCGACCACGTCGTTATCACATCGCCAGACACATCGACCGTGGGGGCTGTCCGTTTTCAGATATTCAATTTTCTGTTCATCGGTTGGGTCGGCAATATGTTCAATGCCGCGCCACACATGCGTCCCATAGACATCGTTGCCGATGAAGTTTTTCCTGGCGGAGTAGTGACAGGTGGCTTCAATCTCACAATCAGCCAGACACCGTGATCCGGAGCCGGGCGGGGCATTTTCTTCACGGAAATACATCAACGAGCCGAAGCTCGAAACGCGTTCAGGCGCTGCGCCCCGCTTGAACCAGCAGATCAGGTCCAGGTCGTGACAACACTTCGCGAGCAGCATGGGACAGACTTCCTCACGATTCCATTTGCCGCGGACAAAGCTTTCGCCCATATGATCGAACCCGACATTCTCGCTGGTGTTGATTGCCATGATTCTGCCGATTTTCCCCTGCGCAATTTTCCGTTGAACCGCAACGTAAAAAGGCGCGTGGCGCAACACATGACAGACCATCAATTTCTGGCTGGCGTTCTGTGCTGCCCCAATGAGGGTCTCGAATTCTGCCTGCAGGGTTGCAATCGGCTTTTCCAGCAGGATATGATATCCTGCCGCGATCAGTGGCAGGGTGGTTGAAACGTGCAACCGGTCCATGGTGCCATTGATCACAGCGTCGGCGAGTTTCGGTTGCCGGGCGAATGCTTCGGCACTTTCAAAACAGTTCTGCGAAGGAATGTCGAACAGTCGGGCAGCTTTGTCACGACGCAATTCATCCGGATCTGCTACTGCGACAATCCGCATCTTGTCCGGATGCTGTAAAGCGTATGCACTATAGACCAGCGAGCGGTTTCCGGCGCCGATGATTGCCGTGGTCACTAGTCTGTCAAGGGCCATTTGTGAAACGCCTTGTTGCCTTTTAGGGGACCTGAACTATCGAAATTTTACCCTTCGGGATGCGAAGCCGAATTGTGGGAAAATTGAGAATGGCGATAGAGTCGGTTTTTAACTTACATGTGAGGTGGAACCATGAACCAGTGAACCGTTATTGCAATGAGTTCCTGATTTTTCCATTAGTCCTGCGGCTTGAGCCCGTCCACGTACTTTCTGTGGGCGGCAGCTCGCGCCTCGTTGACTGTGGCGTTGACGCTCTTGTAATTCAGCACCACGCCACGGCGGCGCTGCGCCGTTTGATTCGGCCCGCTGCGGTGGGCACACAGGAAGTGGTGAATCGAGGCGTCGCCGCGCTGGAGGAGTGCTGGCACCTCCGGGCAGGTGGAGAGATCAGACGTGGGAGACAAGCCTTTACTGAACAGTCCTACACCGGTTTCAAAATGAGACAGGTCTCCGAGCCGGTGTGAGCCCTTGGCGAAATGGACGGCGCCGTTAGCCACGGTGGTGTCGTCCAGGGCGATCCAGACCACTGCGCCGGCGGCCGGCTCCAAGTGCAGGTAGGCGTTGTCCTGATGATATGGTGCGGCTGTACCGACCTGCGCCGGCTTGTAGAAGACTTCCGAGGCGACCGGTTCGACGTCGTCACCGACACTCGCGGCAATCAGCTCGAGGGTCGCCGGTCGCTCCAGTAGTTCCTTGAAGTAGTTGTCGTACTGGTCCGGAACGCTGAGATGTTTGATTGCACCGCTGCGGCCGGATTCATAAAACACGTGCTCCGGAGCCACGGTCGGGACAATCTCAACGATATACCGTTCGAGCTGTCGATCGAGCTCGACGACTTCTGCCTGGCTCAGGAAGTCACTGACAAGGACAAACCCATCTTCCCGGAAACTGGCAGCCAGGGTTTCAGTATTTGCATTCATTATTGGGTTTCCTTGATTTGATCGAATCGTTAATCCACGTTAAACCACTGTTTTGGTTCCTTCAACCTGTTGCAACTTGTCCGGTAAGCTCAACCGGAGAGGAAAATAATCAATGGCAAAAACTGTTAATGTTGCACTGGCAGCCGAGGGTGCGCTTGCCGTGGCGGATTCGGAATTCCTTGGGGATGCCTATTACCACCGTGCTGGCGGGCGAGTCAAGTTCGTCAATGACGGGATCCGCATGGTGCCCGGGGATGACACCAGTGTTCCGACAGCGTCCGCGGTAGCGGATACTGGTCGCTGGGTCCCTGCCGTTTCCAAGCCGCACCCCCACTGGGTCTGGATCCGTTTCCGCCAGCCGGCGCGTATTTCGCGCGTTGTCATTCATCGTGCCGACATAGCCGATTACCCGGTTGATTTTGCCGGAGAATACAGCCCGGATGGTGGACTGACACTCAATACGCTGTTTGAGGTCAAGGATAACCGGATGGACGAAGAGACGTTCGCGGTAGAATATTCTTTTGATCCGACAGTTACGGACAATTTTCGCCTGCGGATCGACCGATCCTCGGATGAGGCGCATCCGAACGAGACGGAGATTTCCGAGCTGGAGGTCTTTGGCAGTTTCGTGGATGAAGAGATCGAGGACCGGTCTGCGGTGACGGCGGGTTCCTTGGCAGATAAGGTGCTCCAGCCGACGGCGCAGAGCGAGAGATTCTTCAGGATCCGGCACACGAAAGAGGCTATTGAGTTCAGTTCAGTGTGGCTGCGTTTGGTAGTGGCACGTGAGCGTCCCGAGATCACTTTTCTGTGCTGGGACAGCCTCGGTAAGGGAGAGCTGCAGACGAATTTGCTTAAAACCGGAGAAGACGGCGGTGGTCGCTTGATCAGCGCGCCTCTTTTTTCAACTGAAGTGGCTTTGAAATCGCGGGGCCCAGCGGCGTGCGAAGGCAACGTGATAAGCTATGAATTGGAGTGTCCCGACGGCGGCTGTGCGCGGTGGGAGATTCGGATAGAGGAAAAATCTGTCCAGATGGCTTTCGATTGGTCCATTGCCCGTACGTCGGTATTTGCGATGCCGCCGGCATTGCGGCTGGCCTTCGACATCGTGCCGACACCGACAGCCCCGATTGCCAACCCGGCCGACGGGATGGGGGCTCCGCTGCCCTGTCTTCTGCACGCTTCGGACTGCGGCAGTCTCCTGATAAGTCGAACCGACAACAGCGGTTGCTCTGCCCTGGAGGGGCGCAAGACCCGTTCGGACAGGCTTTGGGAGGCGACTATCGTCGACCGGGCAAGCCGCCGTTCCGAAGATGGACTTTATGCCATTCCATCCGGGAATTCCTGCTGGGCGCTTTCACTGGCGGTTGAGACTGTCAAGCCTGTGCCTGCTTTGACCGATGCTGATCCCCGCCTCAAAACTTTACCTAGGCACTGGCTGAACAACTTCCAGTATCAGGAAGATATCGGCGTCATGGCAAACAATATTATCAGCGCCAACGCAACCACCAGTTGCATGCTCCACTACATTGAGCCTGCCGTTTACACCCCGCCCATGGCCGGTGGTGTGGAAGCAATCCAAGTGGCAAGGGAGACGCTGGATCGCTATTTTTCCGGCGCCCGCGGCTACGGGACCGAGGCCGATGATCCATGGATTTTTCTCGATTCGTATCCCTGTTTTCTGATCACCGCCTGGGAGGTTATACGGGTGACGGGCGACCTCGAATTGTTAGGACGCTGGCTTCCTTTACTCGAAGGCTACGCCGC
>CAUZJQ010000280.1:0-5831 GCA_963580095.1 Lentisphaeria bacterium
CGATGCAGTGGAAGCGGGCGATCTGGTTGTGCAGGGCACGACGGTGCGGTCGATCGCGCTGCGTTGGGATATTGCGGGTGACGACAATCGCAATGCCGAAGTGACTGTGTCGTACCGTCGCCAGGGCGAGATCAATTGGCAGCCGGGGCTGGCCATGTTGCGGATCGGCGGCGAAGACACCGGCACGGAGACGTACATGAACGATTACGAGATGCCATCGCAATTTGCCGGATCAATTCTCGGTCTCTCCCGTGGCGTTACCTACGAAATACGCGTTGTTCTCGAAGACGAGGACGGCGGCAATCGCAACATGGTGATGGAGGCCACCACCAGGGATGTGCCGGTGGCAACGGCCAATTCGCGTGTCCTGCATCTCTATCCGAAGGACGAATTCGGTGTCAAGAATGAACCGAACTTTGACACGCTCGGCTCGGCTATCTCCGCGGCGTTTCCTGGAGATACGGTGCTGGTATACGGCGGTACCTACCAGGGCTCCTACGTCGTGCAGAACCGCGGCGAACCCGGCAAACCGATCAAGATCCAGGGGGTGGGGGACAAGGAAGCAGTTTTCGTCGGCGACAGGTGGAACGCGCTCATCGACATTCACAATGCCGCGTATCTGTGGTTCGAAGGGTTGACTTTTCGGGACCCGGGCACCCATGACGGACATCACACCGGCAACGGTGTCGTCATCCAGGCGGGCAACCGAAAGCGCAACATCGAGTCGACATGTGTCGGACTGACTGTGCGCTATTGCAAGTTCGAGGACTTTGGCACTGCGATCATGGCATCTGATGCGAACTGCCGCGACTTCACGATAACGGACAATTCATTCTACGGCCGTCAGAATTGGCTGGCGCCACTGGAAAACAAGGAGTTCAACTACCTGCGATACTCCGGCAGTGCGGTGACCATATCCGGCAGCAGCCACGACATCGGCTACAACTACATCGAGAATGTGCGCACCGGCATCCGTGTCACCAACGGCCGCGACGGCCGTGGTTTTCGCAAGGGTCAGGAGAATATGGCGATCGACATCTACGGCAATGAAATCACCCAGGTAGGTCGGGATTTTGTCGACGTTAGCGAGGGTGATCAGAACATCATTATTCGCGACAATTTCTGTGTTAATTCCGGGCGTTCGGGCTTCACTATCGGCCCGGTGTACGGCGGCCCGATCTACGTGATCAGCAATGTCCTGTACAATGTCATGCGATCGCTGCCGATGCACCTGACGCGCAATGCGACGGGCATTGAAGCGTATCACAATACTTTTGTCACTGGCGGCTGGGCCAACGGCGAGCCATTCAGCAACAGCCACTTCCGCAACAACATCTTCGTGGGCCGTCCGAACCTGGCAACGCACACCAGCTATACAAGCTTCGACTACAATGCCTGGAAAGAAGGCCCCGTCACGTACGGCGAGCCCTCGAACGAAGGCGCAACGGAGTTCGCATCGCTGGCGGAGTTCACGGCCAATACGGGCATGGAAACCAATGGCAGAATGATTGAATACTCGGATTTCGAAAAGCTCAAGCGCCCGCTCTTGAAGCTGCGCACCTACGATCCGTCAGAAATCAACTTCCACCTGCAGGTCGAGTCGACTGTCGAGGACGCAGCAGTCGTGATTACCGGTTTGCCTCGTCAATTACCTATCGGCAATGGCCCGGACATGGGTGCCTGGGAATTGGGCCAAGACCGCCCGCATTATGGCCCGCGTCCGCCCGAGTAATTGGCGCTATTCTGAAAAGACACCACACATGAGCTCAGGATTGAGCAGCAGCGGGTGAGATAAAAGCTCAGTCGACTCAGGGATATCCAGTGCCGGCGCCAGCGGCGGCAGCCACTTGTTCCACCTCATCGTCGGTAAGCTCCGGGTGAATGGGCAGGCTGACGATTTCGGCGGCGAACGCGTCGGTGGCGTCGAACAACTGGTGCTTCTGCCTTTTGAAGGCTTCCTGCCGGTGGACCGGTACGGGATAGTGGATCAGTGTCTGGACTCCGCTGTCCCTCATGTGTTCGATGAAGGCATCGCGTTGCTTCACCTTGATCGGAAACAAATGGTACGCCGGTTCACCGTATTCCCGGACCGCCAGCAGGCAGCCGGCCGGTAAAAGGTCACGATAGCGTGCGGCGATTTTCCGGCGGCGCGCGGTCCAGCGATCCAGATGTTTCAGCTTGACGTTGAGAATCGCGGCCTGTATCTCGTCGAGCCGGCTGTTGATGCCCTGGCGGGCGTGATAATAACGCCGGCTCTGGCCATAATTGCGTAGTTGCAGAAGTCGCTCATGCAGGTTCGCATCGCTGGTGACTACGGCTCCCGCGTCGCCGAAAGCGCCCAGGTTCTTAGTAGGGTAAAAGGAAAAGCATCCAAGCTTGCCGATCGTCCCAGTCGTTTTCCCGCGGCAGGTTGCACCGACCGACTGAGCGCAGTCTTCGATCACGCTGATTCGATGCGCTTGAGTTAACGCCGTGATCGCATCCATATCGCAACTTTGACCGTACAGATGCACCGGCACTACGGCGCGCGATCGCGGTGTGATCGCAGCTTCGACTGCCGCCGGATCGAGCAGACCGGTTGCCGGATCAATATCGACAACTACTGGGACTGCCCCGGTCATCGTGATTCCGGTGATCGTCGGGAACGCAGTCATGTTGCTGGTAATCACTTCATCGCCGTCACCAATCTCTGCCGCCATCAGGGCCAGCGCGATGGCATCGGTACCGGAAGCAACACCGACAGCGTAGTCGGCGCCGACGTATTTGCTGAATGACTGCTCGAACGCCTGCAACTCTTCGCCGAGGATGTACCATCCGCTCTCGAGTACCCGATCCACAGCCGGACGGATTTCGTCGCGTACCGCATCGTAGTGGGACTTGAAATCGTTGAACAGAATCATTGGTACCCGTGAAGAAAACTTAATGATCCCGTGCACACTGGAGGAAGTCGTCGTAGCTGCGGATGTAGTCGGACTCGTCGTAGTAGTCGGATGCGGCGATGAGCAGTACGCAGCCGGTTGAAAAGCTGTGCATCTCATGCCATAAGAGGCGGCCGAGAACCACGCCTACATGATCGCGGTACATAAGGATCTCCTGTTGCGTCTCGCCGTCGTCGAGCTTTAGTACAAAACTGCCGTTGATACAGAATATCACCTGCTCGAGTTCGTGGTGGGCGTGCTTCCCCCGGATACTGACGCAGTTCTCCAGGTTGTTGATGTAGTAGATGCGCTTGACCTCGAATGGAACGTCACGGTGCTGCTCGAGGACACAGAGGTTGCCGTCGTGCCCGTCGTTAATTTTCGTGAGCTCGACATAGCCGCTGCGCGCGACGTGGATATCCTGGACATGAATATCGTGAGGATCCATCAGCAGAGGTCCGGGGTCATGGTTTCCAGATGCGCCGCGACTGTGATGTTGTCGGGAGGTACCGGCCACTCAGGCGCCAGCTCACTTAGCGGGCGCAGGACAAAGTCGCGGCATGTCAGATAAATATGCGGAATCTGCAACACGGTCGTATCGAAGATCAGATCATCATACAATAGGATGTCGATGTCGATGATGCGATTGTCATGATAACCACGCTGTCGAGGGCGTCCCATTTTGTCTTCCACGGATTCGCAGACGGCGTGCAGTTCGTTCGGTGAAAGTGTTGTGCGGCCGACGATGGCGGCGTTGAGATACGGCTCGGCGTCATCTGGGCAATCAACCGGTTCGGTTTCCAGCATGGACGACATTTGCAGCTCGGAGACTGCCGTTTGGCCGAGACGCGCCGCCGCGGCACCCAAATGCGCCCGGCGGTCGCCCAGATTGCTGCCCAGCCCGAGCGCCACGCGATGACTACCCGGTGCCATCAGTTTCGCCTCCGATACGTGCGGCTATTGAGCATAACCAAGGTGTGGATGCCGCGCAATATCTCGTCGTCACGACGTGGCCGGTAGTTGCTGAAGGTCAGGTTTCGCAGCTGTGTCCGTTCCAAGGGCTCCAGTTCAGTAACTCGAGTCCCGCTGATGTTGAGCGATACCAGTTTCATATCCATCAGTGCGGAGAGATCCTTTATCGCTGTGTTCTTGATATTGAGTTCGGTAATCGGACAATTCGCCAGGGAGGAAAGAGTCGTGATTGGACAGCCTTCGGCATGCAGGACGCTGATTTTCTTGCCGCCCAGGGGGCTCAGGTCTGAAACATCCGTGTTCGAAATATAGAGCTTTTCGATCGGCATGGTCTTGACCGGCAGAATGCTGGTCACGTCGGTGTTGCTGATGGCAAGATAACGGATTTTCTTTCTGGCAATTGGCCGCAGGCGCGTGATCGGGCAGCCGTTCAACGTCACACTTTCCAGCGGCATACTCTTGAGCATGTCGATATTGCGAAACGGTGTGTTGCTGAAGTCGAGTCCCACCAGCTTAAACTTGGCGACGACATCGAATTTGTGAACCTGCGTGTCGGCAAGATTCAAATGCTGCAGCGGCATGTTGGTGAGCGACTCGATACTTGCCACCTTGGTGCCCGAAGCGGACAGACTCAGCAATTTCAGACCGGCAAGGTTCTGCAGCGTCCGCACCGGTGTCCCGTCGATCGCCAAATGTGTGAGGGTCTGGATGCCTCCCAGGTTTTTTAGTTCCGCGATCTCTGTACGGCTGATGTCCAGAGAGCGCAGCGGCATCTTCGCGAACGAAAAATCTGAGCGCAACGGATTGTCTGAAATGTTGAGGTACTCGAGTTTGTGATCGGCGATCGAGTCGGCGTCTATGATCCGGTTGTTGCTGACGTTCAGGCGCTGCAGCGGCATGCCCTCGAGATGGTTGAGGTGGCGCAGCTTGCAGTTGCTTACGGTGACTTCCAGTAACTTCTTGTTGCGCATCGGGGTCAGCGGATTCACCGCGACTCGCTCACTGTTCCAGGCGTAGAATTCGACCCGGACGAGGCCGTCCAGCGCCGACAGCGCCGACAAGTTGGTCATGCCGTCGATCGGCATCCGGACAGATCCTATTTCGCCGTTGCGTAACGGCTGGAACTGCACGCTAGCCCATAACTTCGGGTTCTTCACATTCTGATTTTTCTGCCGCAACTTCTTTAGTAGCGCTGATGTGCGCAACTTCCACTGGCCCTGATTCACGCGTTTGGCCGACACCAGCAGGTCCTTGACGCGCGGTCCGGCCGTCGGTTGATTCTGGCCTGGTCCGGGGACCGGCCGCTGTGTCTGCAGGCGATCACGTATCGACTCCAGTGCAGGCCTGACATTAACAGCGGTCTCGGTGCCTCCGTACCGGTTGAGGAAGGCGTCCAATGCAGTGATCAACCGTCCCGGGTTGTTGGGCGCGAGTTGAATTTTTTCGGGTGATCCCAAGTCTGCCGGCGACAGATTGACTCTGGCCAGGACGGATTCCAGCGCTTCAACTGCTTCCTGCTCGAGACCAGCCCGATGGCTGGCCAGCACACGCTCGGTAAGCAGCGATGCCAGCGGCGTGGCGGCACGATTGAAGTAGTTGAAAGCGAGTTTCTCCTTGTTCTCCTGCAGAAACAGCAGGCCGCGCATGATGTGCAGATGTGGTTCCTCTCTCCGCCCGAGGCGTTTGCGCATCTCGGTCGAGCTCAAGTCAGTGAGCTTGATATTTTTCGGCATGTGGCCGAACTCGAGCTCCTCGGTACACTTGATCGTGTCGCCTTCGACTTTGACAACGTCCAATGAGAGGTCGCCATCGGTTGTTATGATCCGCGTCTTTTTTCCCTCCACCCGGCGAAAGCCATTGAGCACCAGGGTCGGCAGCGTTGTGGTTTTCTGTATTTCCTCGTAGAGCTCCAGCGCATCGACGTCGCCCGGCACGGTGGCC
>CAUZJQ010000281.1:0-5802 GCA_963580095.1 Lentisphaeria bacterium
GGCGGCAATCTGCTCGGTCGTCGCCGGGACAAGCCGGCAGGACTGAGTCTCACAGATGCTTTGCGCGGCGGCAATGATACCGAGCAGGGTTTCGCGGCGGAAATTCGTCCGCTCGCCATACTCGAAGATGTTATGGGTTAAGCACTTCAGGTGTTTGACCGGTATCGCATCGCCGCCGGCGACCTGACGCACGACATTCTTCTGAATCGTATACCAATGATTCTTGGCGTCCACAAGTTCGACACGCAGATCCTGTGGATGCGCCCCGCCCCACATGCGTGAGTCGGTGTCCACGGTCATTGGCACGTCGACGAAGTCTACGTTCCCTGTCAGGCTACGGTTGAACCGATGGGGATAGTGAATTTCAAGGGGAGAATTCCCCCAGATACTCGCACATTTGGGAAGGTTGCGGGTCGGGATAGACACCATACCATGGGTGAGGCCCACCGCTTCCAGGGCCGGGAAGGTATAGTCGTTGGCCGAGCAGTAGCCCGGGGTAAAGCAGTTGGGCTTTCGTCCCATTTCCTGCGCGAAAATATCGATGGCTTCTTCCAGAATCTTGACCTGCTCGTCGAAGCCGTAGACGCCAAGAAACTCCTGATATCCCTGATCCGCCGGGTGCACGTGCAGGCCGACTTCATGACCTGCGGATTCAAGGTCCTTGTAGATCGCTGTATGAACCGCCAGATCGGACGGGATCACCACAAAGGTGCCCTTCATGCCGGAGTCAGCGAAGATCTCTCCGAGACCGCGAATCGCTCTCTCACCTAGTGCCGGGTCATTGACGCTGTGTTGCGTTGCCTCGCAGTCGACCTGGACGTTGAACCATATATCTGTATTATGCGACATCAGAACGTGACCTCCCAAAGGTAGCTGCTTCGGAACGGATTATCATTCTCGCCGGCATAGAGCGTGCCGTCCGGCGTGATACAAACATCGTGAATCTGCCATGCAGCAACGTCGGTTTCGGAATCCTTGAGATTGCCGATGAGCGCGTAGGTTTCATCTCCGGGGTTGAACTTGAGAATCTCGCATTCGCCGTCGCGGCCGGTAACGCCATAGGCAAATCCGTCCGTCCCCATCGTCATGGATGCCAACCGGCTTCGGCGACCCCGGCCTTCGTCTTCCACCGCACGGAAGAGGTACTCCGCGTCACCCGTTTCCGGGTCGACACGATAGAGGGCGCCATCGGCGCCGCTGAAATACAGGCAGCCGGTGCCGAAGTTGAAAAGCCCCTCCGGCTTGGCGTAGCCATACGAGTGATCGGGATGCGGAAGTCCTTTGTCCATGTAATCGATCTTGTCGGTCTCCGGGTCATACTTGTAGAAGCGGTAGGTGTCGGCGCCGGAAGAGTTCTGCCAGGCGCGTGTGACAGTCCAGATGCCCCACACACAACCGTTGTCGTCGAGGCATATATTTTCGCCCTGGGCCATGGTTATGCCGGAACTTGTCGGTCCCAGCCAGCGCGACTCGCCGGTCTTGAGGTTGTAGGAAACCAGGTTCTCCGGAGTAAATGTTTGTCCATAGATCATTTCACGTGTCTCATCGAGCACGATGGATTGGATATAGACATGGGCCATGGGAATAGCCAGCTTGGCGATGTCACCGGTGGCGGGATCGTATTTCACAATCGAGGCGCCGGGTGCTTCCCAGAAGCGGTCCACGTCGTGCAGCAAGGCTTGGGCCGCATAGAGACATCCATCGCCTGAGTGGCGGACCAGCGAACGGTGAAACTTGGCATCGTACGGGTCGCGGATGCGGGCATAGCCGGGATCAACCCACTGCTCCTCTTGACGATTCCATCCCCAGAAGATATCCGCATCAAAGGATGTGATGCCGGCATAGAGCGTGTCACTCGCGGGTTCGTGGCAAAGACAATCGAAGCTGATCCATCCCTTGCGCCACCTTTCGTCCTTTAAGTTATCGGCGTACTCCCAGCGGTCTTCGATTTGTTCGGCCCATTGGTTTCCGTAATCTTCCGTTCGCAGTTTGAGAGACGTTATGTGCATGGCTCAGCCTTCTTTTCTGATTGTTCACGGATCGCGGCGATGATTTTGTCCTGGGCGCTGTAGAAGCCGTCAAAGACATCCGCGATGGCCGAGGCCGTGCGTCTCTGATCACCCGTTTCATAGTTGTCTGAAAGTAGTCGGATAAATTCCTCAGTACACCTGAACTCTTCATCGTCCAGAATGCCCGGGTAGATCCACGGCAAAATTATTGTCGGATCCTCAGGGCTCGTGCCGGTTGTGATTTCGCAGTACACGCGCGCGGGAGTATCGAAGAAGTTCGTCTTGAGGCGCATCAACTCATTCCGTATCGGCCACGTGCTGTCAAAATGTGACGGCGCGGCAGCATAGAACCTCAAGCGACCTTTCATCAGACGAGAGAAGCGTGCAGCACCGAAAGCCCGCATAAGCGGCGAAATCATCACTTCCTTGAGGGACGCCTTCCATTCATCCATGCTTTTGTCATGCGCGCCGGGGATGAGCGTAATGGACTGCGACAGCGTGTCTCGAAGGAACAGAAGCGCCTCTTCCAACCTGTCTTCGAGGTAGGTTAATTGCGGCTCTTTATATAATTCAGGAACCGCATAGTGCCGCTCGACGACGTCAAGCATTTCGACGAAAATATTCTGGTCCGGAAACATTTCTCGCGCCAGGCGGACGGCTTCCATCTTGCCGCGGACGGGCCGCTTTGTCAGAATGGACAAGGCCGACTGGAGCGGCGGGCAGAAGTAGTGCATGAAGCGGCTGTGGAGAGGGTACTTGCTCTCGAATGGACCGAGGTTGACGGGCGGATCTATCTTGCGATCATACCGCCCGTAGTAGAGACAAAACTTCGAGAGATGAAAATATTCGTCTTTTTCGTCCCACGGCCGGTCAGCCAGATACTGCTCCAGAGCCGCCAACCTGTCCGGTTGCTCTGTTCGGTAGAACGTCCACTGCGGGTATTCCGGATAGTAGCTCACGGCATCCGTGACTTCTGACCAGGTCAGATTGATGCCCGGGAGGTGCTCCAGGTTGCGTGCCCAGTGCGGGTAGCGTTGGCAGAGATCGAGGTGAACGTCACCGACGGCGGTGGACATGTCACACCAGTCTTGAACGGTCATGCCGTCCTGCATGATGAAGCGGGTGTCGAAATCGCTCATCCCCGGAAGGAGATCCTCAAACTTCCATTTTGCTGCTATGGCCTGTATTCCTGGAATACGGGCGCGGCATTCGGCATAATACATTTCGAAGAACGCCTCGAAATCATTAGGCGGCGGCGGATGAAATTGATCACCGGAGTTCATCAAGAACAACCTCGCGGTTCTCCCGCGCTGAAAGATAGACCGCATCCAGCAAACAATTCGTCTTGGCCGCTTCAGCCACGCTGACGGCGGGTGTGCGGTTCTCTTCCACGGCACTGACAAAATCCTCGACCAGCGGATAATGCACGTTCTCATGATTCGGCGCGTCGATTTCCTGGATGTCCCGGCCGACCGTCTTGAGCACCGTGGGGGCGTCGTATGGATGCCACTTGACCTTCGCCTCGGTGCCGACGATCTCGAATTCATGGGACCAGGTTTTCGAGTTCCAGTTGAAGCTGCAGGTCACCTGGGCGCCACCGGGCAGGGTCATAATGGCGGATGCAGAGTCCTCCACGGCGTAGTCGTGCGACAGTGTGGCGACCTTCGCATAGACCTTCTCCGGCAACCCGAAGAGCCCGATCAGGATGTCGAACATATGCGTGCCCATGTCGGAAAGCGGACCGCCGCCGGATTTGTCGGGGACGACACGCCAGTATTTCGGGTCATCCTTTGCGGGATCGAACCAGGAGAAATAGACCATGCGAATCAGGACGATCTGGCCGAATTCGTCATCCTCAATCATCTTCCTGGCCAGTTCATATTTCGCCGCGAAACGGCGGAAATAGGCGACGCCGCACTGACGGTCGGATTTCTGCGCCGCCGCTATCAGTTCCTGGGCCTGGGGATAGTTGAGGGCCATCGGCTTTTCCACGAGAACATGCTTGCCGGCCTCCAGACCCTGGATGGCATGGGGGGTGTGGAGAAAGACCGGTGTCGCCACATAGACTGCGTCCACCTCGGAGTCGGACAGCGCTTCCGCGTAATCTGTAAAGGCGCGTGCGCCCGTTTCAGCCGCCAGAGCCTCGGCCCGCGCCTTGTCCAAATCGCACACCGCGGTGACCACATTGCGCGAGTCCGCCGTCAGGGCTGGATAGACCCGTTTCAGTGCGATGTCCCCGGCGCCGACAATCAGCCAGTTCATGGTGTTCCTTTATTCAGGTCGGCCACGGTCTGTTTAATCGCCCAGGCTATGTATTCCAAATCTTCGGGAGAAGTCGATGGAATAATGGGCAGTGAAACGACTTGACTGCATGCCGCTGCGGCGATCGGGCAATTCGCCGTTGCTTCGGAGTAACCGAGTTCGGAGAAAGCCTCCCAACTCCACACGGCCGGATAATGCATGGCCGTGGCGACGCCGTACGCATCCTTCAGGTGAGCGCTGAACGTGTCACGGCTGAAGGCAACCTTGTCGGTATCGACGCGAATGATGTAAAGATGGCTGCCGTGACCGGGGCCATGCCCTGCCGGGAGAATGATTTCGTCCACTCCGGCCAGGAGATCGTTCATGGCCATCATTGATTCCTGCCGGGCGGCGATGACACGGTCGATCTTCTTAAGTTGGGTCAGGCCGACGGCATATTGCGGCTTCGTCATGCGGTAGTTGAACCCGATGGAGACGACGCGAATCCGGGCGCCGTAGACATAACCGAACGTCTTTTTCTGGCGAACCACTTCGGCAAAGTCGGCGTCATTCGATGTCACGGCGCCGCCCTCGCCGAGGCAGGTCATGTTCTTGTTACTCTGGAAGGAGTAGCAACTCGCTTTGCCGGCGCCCCCGATCGCCTTGTCCTTGTACTTTGTGCCGACGGCGTGTGCGGCATCGTAGATGACCGGGACGCCGGATTCTGCCGTGATCGCATCAAAGGCGTCAATGTCTGCAGCGAGTCCGGCAAAGTGAACCGGGATGACCGCTTTGGTCTTTTCCGTCACGCGCTCGCGCACGGAAACAGGGTCCAGATTCATTGTTATCGGATCAATATCTGCGAATACCACCTTCGCCCCCTGGCCGATAGCTGTGCCGGCGGTACAGACGAATGTGAGCGGGGTCGTAATGACCTCGTCGCCCGGACCGATGCCCAGTGCCATCATGCAGAGATCCAGGGCGGTGCCACAGCTGTTCACGGCGACCGCGTGCTCGGCGCCCTCATGCTCGGCCAGCGCATTCTGAAAATCGTTCTCCTCGGGCAGAGGGAAAAAGCTGCCGCCAGCACCACATGCTCCCTCTGTTACTCGTGTCGCTGCCGCGACGTCCTCGGCGTCGTAGACTCCCCCCATTGCGGCAAATGGAATGGTTCGCTTCTGCATGGTCAACCTCCGTCAGGACATTACGGCATTGGTGTTTCCTTTACAACTAGCGCCGTGAGCGCCAGACTCACAGCGGCTGGGCTGCAGTGCATCAGTTGCGATTTTCTCGATCGCTTTTCCGTCGATCGTCTGCCGCAGGTGCCGAACATCGTTTACATGGCCGACCGCAAATTCGGTACGGACGGCGGCGAAGCGATGACATGGGCCTCAAACACGGTCATTCCAGCGAATGTTGTACATCATTTCAGCGACAGCCGCATTGTTGCGTTTTCGACAGGCAACATCTATCCCCTGGTAGCAGTCACGTCGGAGGGTGCTCTAAAAATGACACCGCCGGCACCGATCGGTGAGTACGCTCAATCGTGCCT
>CAUZJQ010000282.1:0-5792 GCA_963580095.1 Lentisphaeria bacterium
GTTGCCACAGGTACGCATGATTGAATTGGAGAAGTTGGCGTGCATGCCCGAACCGTTCCAATCGCCATGGACCGGCTTGCAATGCCAGTTGATGGCCAGATCGTGGTCTTCGGCGACGCGCTCAAGCAGATAGCGGGCGACCCAGGTCTCGTCGCCGGCACGCTTGGCGCTCTTGGCAAACACCTGAAACTCCCACTGACCAATCATCACTTCAGCATTGATTCCTTCGACATTGATGCCGGCCTCAAGGCACTGGTCGAGGTGTTCGTCGACGATCGCGCGGCCAACGGCCTTGCCGGCGCCGACAGAGCAATAGTATGGGCCCTGCGGAGCCGGGAAACCAGTAGCCGGGAAGCCGATCGGCAGGTCGATCTCCGGATCCCAGATGGTGTATTCCTGCTCGAACCCGAACCAAAAGTCATCATCGTCGTCATCAATCAACGCACGACCATTCGACTCGTGCGGCGTGCCGTCATGCTTGAGCACTTCGGCCATCACCAAAAAAGCATTCTTACGACCGGGATCGGGGAAAATTGCCACCGGCTCAAGCAGGCAATCAGAGTCGTTGCCGTCGGCCTGTTGAGTTGACGAACCATCGAATGCCCATTGCGGGCATTCCTCCAGGGTGCCACCGAAATCACTGGCGACCAGGGTTTTGCTGCGGAGGCTCTGGGTCGGCGTGTAGCCGTCCAGCCAAATGTACTCGAGTTTCGTCTTGCTCATCGACATGTCTCGCGGTTTGGTGCCAGGGCACCGTTGATTAGTTGTCCTGCAAACCCGGTATACGACAGCCATTGTGAGGCAATCGATTCCCAGCGCATCCGCAGCCTGCACTCACATGAGGCGAAACAGCGCTGGATGCAGTATCTATGCCAAACCCTCTGCCAGACTAACAACTAGCGCAATACCAGTCAGTTCATATAAATAGGCGCCGCCTTCCTCAGGCTATGACAAACAATATTGTATCCCATATCCCGATCGGCATTACATTTTTGTAGCAAACTTCAGAGGACTTCGCGGTGAAACTCTCCTACCAGCTTAAAGCTCCTTGGCGTGCTTGCCGCCGTGTTTCTGTAACAGCGCCTGCATCTCGCCCTTGCGCTTGCGCTTGGCGACGTCGAGCGGTGTTTCCCGGATGTGATTCTTCTTGTTCACATCGGCACCTTTTTCGATTAGGTACTCCAGAATCTCGCCCTGGTCCTTCGCTGCCGCCCAATGCAGGGGCGTCATGCCGGTGTTGCCCGAGGCATTCACCAAGCTCGGTTTCTCCTCGATCAGCGTCTTGACCTGTTCGAGCTCGCCGCTTTCCACCGCGGCAATAATCTCTCCGGCACCCGGTCCGCAGCCGCCGGCCCCCAACGCTCCCAACACGCATGCAGTGAGCAGCAAATGTCGCATTTCAATCACCCTGTCTCTCCAACGGTGTTCAGGTTCACACATTACAGTCTATTGTCGATTCTGCAGCCTTAAGTGACAGCCTCTTTCAACGCTGCAACTTCACTATCTGTCAGTCCCCGCGAGTATCCAGGGTTAAAATTCCCCAGCTCAATCGGACCGTACGCTACGCGCCTCAGCCGTACGGCCTCATAGCGCAGCCGTGCCATCATCCGGCGAATCTCGCGATTTCGGCCAGTCACCAGTACCAGTCGCAGCCGCCAGATGCCTTCAGGCGCTTCAACGCGTTCGACGCTCAACGCCCGCAACGTCTCATTGCGATCGACGATACCGGTCTGCAACTTTTCGATCGACGCATCGCTCACCGGCACCGTTACGTCAACCAGGTAGGTGCGCGGCACTTCAAATGACGGATGCGTCAGCGCGTGCGCCAAATCACCGTCGCTGGTGAACAGCAACAGCCCTTCGCTCTCGCGGTCGAGACGGCCGATCGAATATATCCGCACATCATCCGGTGGCGCAATCAGATCGATCGCCAGCCGGTCGGCGTTGGGATCACTCGACGAACAGGTATAGCCGGCTGGTTTATGCAGCAGGTAGTAAACCGCCCTCTGCAAACAGAGCGACTGGCCACGATAGCGAACGTCGTCAGTCCCGGGAATCACCCGCGTTGCCGGCGTCGTCACCACCGTACCATTCACTGTGATCCCCCCGGCGCCGATCAGTTTCTCACAGGCCCGGCGCGACCCCAGCCCCGCCCTCGCCAGAAACCGGGCAAGCACCATACCGCCGTTCAGCGATGACGCGTCATCTGCCATCGGCTCCTCGGGTGTAGTGCGCCAAAAATCCGTCCTGATTTTCCAGGATCTCTTCGAAATCGTGCTTCATATTGACCAGTTTTTCACGTAGTACTCCAACCGCCTGGCGCTGCCCCCGCATGTCCTCGCGCAGGTCCTCGCGGATCTTCTCCCAATCCTTCAGAATCCGGCGAGCATGCGCCCGGTCGAGCACTTCGATGACGTTGTGCCAGCACCCCATGCCGCCGGTTCCGCAGATCATGCAGGCACTGTCACCTCCGTGGACAACCGAGTACTTACCGTAAGTGTCGAGTTCGAGATCAAGCTGCAGCGACATCTCACCGTACATCTCGTAGCAATGGGCCAGCATCAGCAAGTCCTGCTCAGTCTCGCGCATCGTCGACTCGCTGGCAACGCGCGCCGTCTTGTGCGCCTTTTCCCAAGTGGGAAAACTGATAAAGTTATTGCGTTGCCCGTCGACCACGGCATCAGCGTCGACTTGAACGTGCAGCCAGTTATCGAACTTCGGGTTCGGCCATGCCAGCACCATCCGCCCGTGGGCCAGACGCCCGACAACAGCACGCTTGCGGTACACCTTCGTGTCTTCACTGACGACCATATACAAGTTGCGCTCATAGTCGACATCGTTCTGCTCGAAACGTTTGAACTTCTGCTCTTGATGCTGCTGCGTCAAAACGCCGGCTTGCAGACCGGCCAGCACTTCCCGCCGCTGCTGCCGTTGCTCGGCAAGGCTCGTCTGCAGTGCCTCGAGCTCCGTCGTCAGCTCTCTTCTCTTGCGCTTCATGTTGTTGGTCGTGATCTTGTCGATGTGATGCAACTGCACAGATGTCGTGCTCTGCTCGCCATCGGTGTCTTCTCTGCGGCCGAGACGCCTGAAGCCTGACTGTTCGGGTTGGACTCGGATAGGCCGGCGGGTCTCCACAGGTACCGCGAATCGTCGGGTGTGATCCACTTGCACCTGCAGGATGCCGCGCTGCACTGCATGCTGCCGCTCGATATTGCGTGCCATGCCCGCGTCGATCTCCTGCAGTCGATTCTCCAGCTGCACCTTCGCCAGTTCCGCAGCTCGGCGCAGGTCACGCAGCGACCGCAGGCCCTTGTCGCGAATGTCGTAGCGCTGGCGGAGATGCAGTACAGTGGCCCACCCCCGACGCGGTTCCAGCAACCACAGCATCGTGCCGCTCGACAGCGATTGCACCAGCTTACGATCCTTGTAGACACTCGCCGCCTGCAACAGCAGCACCGGTTTGCCGGGCAATGCCGCTGGTGGCGGCACCGCCAGCTGTGCCGCCAGTGCCGGTCCGGTGTGGGCACCGCCGAGGATCACGCACGTAAAAAAGCAGATTGGAAGGATGTGCATTCGCATGGCACTCTCCGCGATGGTTGAGATTGCTCAATATGGGGGACAGTCGGTCGTGTTTAAATGACGCCGCCGCCGAAATCTTATTCACCTGTCCAATCTCGCCGCCGATTGTCTCCTCAGGAAGTCGGGTTATTGTGTCGCCGCTATCCCCCCGTTGTCAACACCAAAATCTCCGAATTCAGCGAGACCTGTTATGCACGCCGAAGTCTCCCTTACCACTTTCCGCGACCGTCCGGCTGTCGCCCTCAGTAATGACCATATCGAGCTCATCGTCCTCACCGGCGGCGGTCACATCGCCGCTATCCGCAATGCCGGTGGCGGGGTGAACGCGCTGTGGGAACCTCACTGGCCCACCGTCGACCCAAACCTGCGCAACTTAATCGACACCGACGTCTTCGGCGATTCGCTCGAAGGCCAGTTGCTGTCGTCGATCGCCGGACACAACCTTTGCATCGATGTCTTCGGTGAACAGAGCCCCGGCGAGTGCGATGCCGGCCTGACCTTCCACGGCGAAGCCGGCATGGTCGTATGGATCAGCGCCGAGAGTGGCCACGACGATGGTGCCGCCTGGTTCGTGCTCACCACGCAATTGCCGAACACTTGTCTGGAAGTCGAACGCCGCTATTCCCTCGGCGACGATGCCCGCACAGTCAACGTGGAGGAGACCATCACCAACCTCGTTGGCTTCGAACGCGCAATGGGCCGCTCCCAGCATGCCACGCTTGGCACCGATTTCCTGCGCGGTGGCGCACTTTTCTCCTGCAATGCCGACCGCGGTCACACCTGGCAGAAGCCGCACAACGAAGCCGCCACCTGGGCTGTTAACGCCGATTTCACCTACCCCGATGTCCCCAACGCAGATGGCTCGACCTCCGACTGGCGCCAGTACCCGCGGGTCGATTCCAATTCCGACCTGTGTACCCAGCGCATCAACCCGGCAGACGCCCACGGCTGGTTTGTCGCCGCCCAAAACGCCCATCGTCAGGCCGTGGTCTACAACTGGGAACGCGACGCCTTCCCCTGGCTGATGACCTGGGAAGAGAACTACGCCCGGACTCCCGTCCCGTGGAACGGTAAAGAACTTACCCGCGGCATGGAATTCGGCTCCTACGCGTATGCCACCAACCGCCGGCACCTTGTCGAGCTCGGCACCCTCCTGGACACGCCGACCTACGAGTGGCTCGATGCCTGCGAAACAAAAATCACCTCGTTCTCAATCAGCCTGTTCAACTACGACAACGACCTCGACGAAGCGCCGCTCCTCACCGACCAGGGCGACGCCCTGGTCGCCGAGACCACCGGCTGGGCGATTCAAGTTTAGCGCGACGGCAGACACCGTTTTTGTCCGGTACGCGATTGATATACCCGCGATGCAGCCTATGGTGTTGCCCTGTAACACATAACTGCGGGGAAAACTGTCTGCGATTCCCGCATTTCAATAGCACAAACTCCCGATAGGTGGAACATGGATAAAGCCAACCGCGCCGAGCGCCTGACAGACGCACTCAAACTTCTCGAAGAAACTGCCAAAGAGAAAAAAGAGGAACTCACTACATTAGTGTCCAATAAATATTCGAACCTGAAGGAGACGCTTTCCGGCTCCACCCACAACGTCGCCGAGAAGCTTGGAGACGTCAAAGTGAAAGCCGCCGATGCCGCCACCCGTGCCCGCGAAGCAGGCACCGACAAGGCCAAGGACGTGGCCAAGACACTCGACGAAAACGTCCGCCGTAATCCGTGGCCATACGTCGGCGGCACCGCCGTCGGTGCATTGCTCCTCGGATACATACTCGGCCGCAAATAACCGCGCCGGATCTGCATGAAAAAGCTCCTCACGGGCTTGCTCCGCGCCGTGCTCGTGCGCACCATTCTAAACTACCGCCGAACCTCGGCATCCCTGATCAAAATCAAGGGCGCCAAGGCCTACGTGCGCAAAGTCGAGAACCTGCGGCAGACCACGCGTACGTCGCTGATTGCCGCCATCGCCGGTATCCTTTACCTGGTTACCCTGGGTATCTGGGTGAACATGGCGATCATCGGCCTCATTGCCTATGCCTGGATCGATGACCTGACCGAGCCGGTAATCATTTTGATCAAGGTCTCCTGCATCGGCGCTGGGCTCCTGGTCATCTCCGCCGGCACCGGCATCCTCTGCGCGACATCCAACAAGTTGTGGATCCGCCTCTTCAAGGTTAACGAGCTACTGGCTTGGGTCA
>CAUZJQ010000283.1:0-5713 GCA_963580095.1 Lentisphaeria bacterium
TTTACTCGTTTCTTTCGACTACAGTCCCAGGGTGCCGATCGAATTCACATGAAAGCACCCGCATCGCCGGCGCGGCAGTGTTGCCGTGTACCGTTCCGTTACTTTTCTTCATTCCAGATCTGCACGGCGAATTCCGGATGGTCGATGAACGGATTGCGATTGCCTTGGCGTTCATGAATCCGTTCGTGACGCCTGCGCTCTGCGTCATCCGGTGGATCCTCGGCGTGCCAGCGCAGGAGCGTCGACAACTTGCCGTGTTCCGCCCGCAGGACTTTCGGATTGATCTTGTCGACCAACTTCAGATCCAATTCCCGACCGCCCCCCTCGTAACGAATTGCCATATAGAACAACATGCGTGCGACATCACCGCGTACAGCGGGTCGCGGCGACCAGCTGTCGGCATCGACGCGGCACGCAGTCCGGCCGTTGGGATCGGTGTATGGCTGGCCGCCGTCATCGAAGTCGAGGTGACCACGACGCGCATTGACACTGACATCCGTGGCACGAATATGATGCAGATCGGTGCCGGCGCCCGGTTTGGTGCCGAAGCGGCCACGGCCTTTCGCCCAGACATGTTCACGATTCCACTGATCTGGATGACCGCCGAACCTCGACTTGGGTGCGGACCAGCCGCTGTAGAACAGAATGACATTGTCCGGATTCGCTGGGTCCTCATCTGTGTGTTTCAACGCTTCCCGGACCTGGCGGTAGTCCAAATGCTGCATCGACGATGTCTCCGCGTGTAAACGCCGGCGCAGTTCCGTGCCCCGTCGCGTTTCCGCAGAGGCGTCTTCCGTTGGCGGGCGCGCACACGAACCGTGCAGCACAGCTGCAGCAACTACGATAGATCGGATCATCAAGGTGAGCATGCTGACAATATTACCTGTCTACAGTCGAATATCTGGCACAAATAGCCATACCTGATGAATTGCACCATAGTATGCGAACGGCTACCACTATTGATCGGGCGCACCATGC
Source organism: Lentisphaeria bacterium (assembly GCA_963580095.1). Lineage (GTDB taxonomy): Bacteria > Verrucomicrobiota > Lentisphaeria > JABSQK01 > CAJWLW01 > CAJWLW01. The sequence goes on from CAUZJQ010000283.1 coordinate 979, forward strand.
GAATTGCTGTACTTCTGTTCCTCATCGCGGGCACTGTACTGGCCGTCACACCTGAGACCTACCTTGTCACAGCTGCCTCCGTCGATCTGCTCCGAAATGACCGGGTCGTGCGCCAGTTGCGGCGCGGCACGCTCCTGCAAGGTGGTCCCAGTCGATCCCAGCCCGACTGGTTGGTCATATCCTTCAACAACCAGAAATATCTGGCACGCCGCCGGGATTTCGAGACATTGCATGCGAGGGAACTGGCCGCAAGCCGCCGCATCGCCGACCATGAAGTCGGGATCGAACGCCTGTCGGCCGAGCGAACCCGCACCAACGCCGCATTGCTTCGCCGCAGATTAGCTCGTGGCAAGCTCCGTTTCGACCGCTTTATCAAGTTTCGGATTCCATTCGTCGAAACCCGAACAATCCAGGGCAGCTTCGAGGGCCCTGCGGATGTCGTTGATCGACAGAAAATCGACGGTTTCGGGGTTCACGTGGAGAATGTCCGAATCAGCCAGCTGGAGGCGGAGAAACGCCGTCGCATTCCGTTTCGCCAGGACCGGCTGAATGTCACATACACCATCCAACGGAAGGGCGATTCCAAGAAACTCCGCCGAATGGTCAAGGAACTCGAGGAGGAGAACGAGGAACTCAATACACGTCTCCTGCACCTTGAGGAAAAGTGCAGCCAATTGCGGCAACAGCACGCCATCGAAACCTGGCGACTCGAGTTTTTGCGCACCCGGCTCGGGCACTTTTCAGAAACCGGCGATGATGTACTGTCACAGATCTTCAGAACCACCGGGACAATCCGCACGTATGTCGATGACCGAATCGTTGGTGAAATCGCGGCGGGTACTCTGTTGCTCGCCCAGACCAACTCGGCCGACGATTCCTGGGTCAGCGTCCAGCACGGGCGCAGGATCGTCCGCTGCCGCATCAGCCGCCTGCAGAATATCGAAAGTGTGTTGCTGAAACTGGTCAAGCGTATCGCCAGCGATCGTTGTGAATTCAACTGGCAACAACTGACGCTGACGCGTCTCGAGACGGAACTCAAGCAACTTAATCAGCAAACGGCACTGATCGATCTCGCAGAGCGTGAGAAGCCTCACGGTTTTGTCGTGAACCAGGTCGGCGAGCACGCCAGGGACATTGTCTACGGTGTGGGTGAAATCCTCACATCCCACGACAGGGACAAGGTCATGTCCCGGCTCGCGATGGACCTTGCCGCAATCACCGATCAAGTCGGCGATGCCCGGCAACGCATCCTGGATCGACAGGATGCTCTCGACAGCAGCCAGAAAAAACTCGACGACCTGCAGACCATTGTCATGGCCATGCTGAAGGGGACAAAGCAATGAGAACCTTACGCCGACTGATGCTGTCACTGATCATTGCCTTACCCCTGGCCATGGCGGACGAGTTGTTTGTGGTGGCAAAGGCGACTCTGGACCTGGCTGACGAAACCACCCGATACCGCCTTGTCTTCGGGGACGTTGTCAGCGGCCGGCGGCTTGATCGAGACAACGTCGAAGTTTCCTGGCTGAATGCAACGGCCAAGGTGCCGCTTAGTGCTTTGTGGCCAGAGGATCTGGCTAGCGAAAGAGGTTTCGTGGAGCAGGAAGATCTGGCAAACGAAATCGATGCGAGCGTAAAGCAACGTGATCAGACCCGCGCCAACGTTCTCGAACTCTACGAAAAATCTTACACACTCACCCTGGATCAGGCAAAATGGATCGTCATGCAACAGATTGGACCTGCGCGGGAAGGGCCGGCGACAGTCAAAGCGATGCCGCCGCGGACTTTCCGCAAGGGTAGCCGACGTATGCGCCGGGAGTTGTCCACAGTGATCGATGACATCGATGACAACCTCCAGGCACTGAAAAAGTTGGACAAGGAGATCGGCGATGCCATTCGTGGACTGGCCGGCAAGCGCGAGCATCGGCGACATCTCGCGGCTGCAGTTCAGGCGTATGCCCGGGACCCTAAAGCGTGCCGCTTTCAAGAGTTCCATGTCGTTCAGCGCAGCACGGCGGAGGGACGTGAGGGCCAGCAGACCCGGATATTGAACAAGGGCGAATCGATTCAGGCCCAAATCTTGCCGTCGTCACCCAAATGGGTTGAAACAGAAGGGGGTTCACGGATCAGGTTGCGGAATCTCGAATCGGCTGTAAACCGTCGCGTACGGCATGCCCGGGCAATGGCGCGAGCCCAATCCGGTGCCGACCGGCTCTTTGACGAAATCCACTTCCATCAGGCCTGTCTTGAGTTGCTCGAGAGCACTGAATTGGATGCCAGGGTCCACAGTACGCTCGACGGCGAATGGCTGGTTATCGAAGACCCGGATGACTGCGCCCACTGCCGCCGGCCAAAGAAGAATGCGGACTGCAGACAGGGAATCATCGAGCGGCTCGATTCCCGTAATCTGAAGAAGTGGCGACGGGACTGGCAAGATGAGCGCGAACGCCTGCTCGAAACGATGGACCAAAAATGGGCGGCGTATGGCAAAGCCCGGCGACAGACCGTCATGCTGGCACTTGTCGGCAAGGACCTGTAGCTCGAAGCGTGCTGGAAGTTTCTGCGTTACGCATTCTGTCTTCTGTAGAACGGCCGGTTCGGCTGGCCGTCCATGAAAACATCCCTATACCCCGTCAATCACAAATAGACCGGGTCGTGGCAGTCAATTCACTTCAGCGCCACTGGGGAAGTCGTCGTCGTCGAGAGTTACCAGAGTCAGCTTCTTCTTCTTCTTCGCGGCCAGCAACATGCCATTGGATTCCAAACCACGAATGGTGCGCGGCTCCAAGTTACTCACGACAACGATCATCTTTCCGATGAGTGCTTCCGGTTCATAGAATTTTGCGATCCCCGCAATGATCTGTCGGGTCTCCTTGCCGAGTTCCACTTCGAGCCGTAGCACACGATCTGCACCTTCGACCGGTTCCGCTGCCGTAATGCGCGCGGTCTTCAATTTTACCTTGGCAACGTCGTCGAACTCGATAACGTTCTCCGCCACCTCCACCACCTCCCCAACTGCCTGGTCGTCCGTTGCAGTCTCCTGCTGATACGCCTTAATGTCGATGCGTGGAAATAGAGCCTTGATCTGCTGTGTCCTGGTGCCCGGGCACAAATTTCCCCAAACACGCAACTGGGCAACATTGGGCACTATCTGATCGTCTGGCAGGCCGAGGCCGCGGCGCAGTTCGGTCATCTTTTCCGGCATCACAGGATAAAGCAGGCCGCTGACAATCTGTAAAGCTTCGGCTGCGGTGTACAGCACCGTACCGAGACGTTCGGTATTGTTGTCGCGCGCCAGGAACCATGGCGTCGTCTGCTCGAAATAGCGGTTGCAGGAAACCACCACCCCCATGACTGCTTCGAGACCACGGTCCATCGTCATATCGCTGACGCATGCCGCCATGGCGTCCACTCCCGCAAGTGCCGTCGCCTGCAGCGCAGTGTCCGTTTCTTCCAGCATGCCTGGCTCCGGGATAACCCCGCCGGCGTTACGTTGGATCAATTTCACAACACGATTGAACATGTTTCCCAGCGCGTCCGCCAAATCATTGTTGTAACGTTCGATGAAACCAATATCGGAAAATGTCGAGTCCTTGCCGAGGACCATCTCTGCCATGACGAAATAGCGGAATGCATCGACTCCGAATTGGTCGCACATAGCGATCGGGTCAACTGCGTTCCCGACAGACTTACCCATCTTGTCCTTGCCGACAAGCCACCAGCCATGCGCAAAAACAGTTCGCGGCAGCGGCAACCCGATGGCTTTCAGCATGGTCGGCCAGTACACCGTATGCGTCGTCAAGATATCTTTGCCGATCAAATGGTAGTCGACCGGCCACCAGTGCTTGCAACGCTCGTCGTCGTTGCCATAACCGACGGCGCTGATGTAGTTGACCAGCGCGTCGAACCAGACGTAGCACACGTAGTCGTTGTCAAACGGCAGGTCAATCCCCCAGGTCAGCCGCGATTTCGGCCGGGAAATGCACAGGTCCCCAAGCGGTTTGCGCAGGAATCCAAGAGTCTCGTTGGCGCGGAAATGCGGCTGAATGAAATCGGGATTGCTGGTGATGTATTCGACAAGCCAGTCCTGATACTTTCCCATGCGGAAGAAATAGTTGGACTCGACCAGGTTGTCGACGGCGCGTCCGCACTCCGGGCACTTGTCATCGACCAGGTCTTTCTCCGTGAAAAAACGCTCGCACGGCGTGCAGTATGAACCTTTGTAATCGGCCTTATAGATCTCGTCGCGATCGTACAGGTCCTGCAGGATTTTCTGCACGATCGTCTTGTGCCGGTCTTCCGTGGTGCGTATGAAGTCGTCGTTGGTGATGTTCAGGCGGCGCCACAATTCGAGGAAGGGCACTACCGTGTTGTCCGCATGCTCCTGCGCCGTGACGCCTTTTTCGCTGGCAGCGTCGTCGACCTTCTGCCCGTGCTCATCGGTACCGGTCAGAAAAAACGTGTCGTCACCAAGCAGTCGATGATACCGTGCCAGGACATCGCCGAGGATGGTCGTGTAGGCATGGCCGATATGCGGCTTGTCGTTGACGTAATAGATCGGGGTCGTTATGTAAAATTTGTTCATTGTGGGAATTACAAATGTCAGTTTTTAATTGTGAGAAAGAAAGGTGGTGCCGCGGTCAAATTTATCAGACTGTCATTTGCGCACTCGGTGACGCATGAAAAGCATCTCTTCACCGGCCGGCCGGCATGGTCAACTCGTCGTACAACTTTT
>CAUZJQ010000284.1:0-5671 GCA_963580095.1 Lentisphaeria bacterium
TTGCACGAGCACCCTGAGCTCCTGGATGACTACGAGGTTGTCGCCATCGCCGGTCATAGCGAATACTGGCCGCATCAACAGTACGAAGGACTCAGGCGCTTTGTCGAGCGCGGCGGGCACTTGCTGATCATGAGCGGCAACACCAGCTATTGGCGCGTGTCACTGGATCTGGACAACGCGGTCGCGGAAGTACGCAAACATTACTGGCACGAGGACGCGGTGGGCGCCGACTGTGACACTGTCAACCACGCCAGTCACAGTCATCAGCTCGATCATCTGCCCGGCGGGACGATGCGGGCTTGCGGGTATCTCGAGGCGCGTCTGACTGGCGTGATGTCTAACGGTTGGACGGATCCACCGCATCCGGGACCGCGCACCCATTACACAGTGCTGGCGCCGGAACACCCGCTGTTTCATTCTCCGCACGAGGTGGATACGAGCGGCAAGTTTGCGGATGGCGCAGCCGGCTACGAGACGGACTGTTCATGCCGCTCCGTTCTCGAACGACATGGTCCGCGGCAGGCCCCGGCATATCCACCGGCGGACGGCAGCGAGGCGCCGACGCTGGAGACGGCTTTCGACGACGGCCTCACGGTTCTCGCCCGAGCCTGTCTGCCGGCATCGGATGTTATGGATTTCGACGACCACCTTGATCGCGGTGAAATGCTGTCGGAGATGATAGTCTGGGAGCGTCCCGGGCACGGCCTGGTTTTCAATGCCGGCGGGGTGCTGACGGCGTGGCCACTGGCGACAGACGAGAACTATGCGGGGCTGATCCTCAACGTGCTCGAGCGCATGGGGCTACCGTGACAGTTCGGCTTCGAGTTGGCTCAGGCCGGCGTCGATGATAGCGATAATCTCGTCAATATCGTCGCGGGTAATTACGAACGGAGGCGAGAGTTGCAGGCTATCGCCGTTGACGCCATCGACGCCACCACCCGAGGTCAAGACAGACAAACTTTTTCCCAGCAAGATGTCTCTGAGGCGGTTGCCGACCTTTTGGGTGAGTGGAAAAAGATTTGGTTTCTTTGTCCTTCACTAATTCGAAGCCGAAGATGAGGCCCATGCCCCGGACATCACCAATGATCGGATGTTCGGCCAGCTCGTAGGCGTGCTGCAACAGGTACTCGCCCATCTCAGTCACATGTTCGAGAAGGTTTTCCTCCTCGATGATGTCGAGCACATCAAGGCCGACTCGCGCCGACAAAGGATAGTTGACATAGGTGTGAATGTGGACAGGAACCTCGCCGGTTTCGGCGAAACCGTCGTAGATCTTATCCTGAAAGACAACGCCTGCCAGAGGGCTGTAGCCGCCACTCGCGCCCTTGCCGAAGACCGCGATGTCCGGCTCGACGCCCCAGTGCTCCATCGCGAAGAACTTGCCGGTACGGCCGAAGCCGGTAACGGCTTCAGCGGCGATGAACAAGACATCGTAGTTGTCGCAGATCTCACGAATAAGCGGAAAATAAGCTGGCGCTTCAGTCGGTCTACGAGACTATTCTGGCGGCATTGCTCGTTCTTCCCGAAGCGCACATCTTTATCGAGGGTGAAACAGGCACGGGCAAAGAGCTGATCGTGGATGTTCTGGCGGGCACGGGGAAGGGTGTAAAAGGCACGAAATACATACCGATCAACTGTGCGGCTTTGACAGGAGCGACTGCAACATCCGAGCTGTTCGGACATGTCCAGGGCGCGTTTACAGGGGCCATTGCGGATCGCGAAGGGTTGATCGAGGCAGCGGGCAGCGGGATACTTTTTATCGATGAGGTCCAATTCCTGGATCCGCTTGGTCGAGGTAAGCTGCTGCGACTGTTACAGGACGGCACATTCAGTCGGCTGGGAGATACGAAAGAGAGAAAGTCGAAAGCGAGAATCGTGGCAGCGACCAACGACCTGAAATTCCGAAAGAATAAAAAAGTTAGGAGTTCCGGTTTCATCCAGCGGTTTGATTATGTCATATCGCTGCCGCCGCTGCGTGATCGATTTGGAGATATCGAACTGCTCATTGTCCACTTTGTCAAAGAATTCGCAGAACCACTGATGTCAGTCGACGAGGTTGATCCTGATGACAACGCGGCAGTACGTAAATGGCTCCATCGGACGTGTCCCAACCGGCACGCATGGATGTGCGATGCGTGGACGGACTCAAACATCCGAGGGCTTCGGAACGCAGTGCGTCGTTGGGTTGCCGATTGCCAGGTCCAACGTCTGCTGACTTCGGATCAATCAGAGGTGGTTGACGACCCCGTGGAGAAGATGGATCGGCGGGGACGACCTCGTAGCATGTCGACGGAAACGGTCGTGGGGATGTTACGGCAGGTCCATAGCGAAGGTGGTACACTCCGGGACGTTTTTGACCAATTGGTCACCGGGGACAAAAACATTACCAGAGTTATTTTCAATTGGAACGGCGAATTGAGAAAGCAGAGGATCTCGATGAAGCTGTGAAAGCAGAGTGCCTTCGCCGGATAGATGACTTGAAAAAACGCGATCCTAAATGACCTTGCATAGCCGATCGTTTCGCGTTACAATCTGTTATCAATTCCGTATCGGAAATACGCTATATAGGGTTTCGGCACGGATGCGAATCCGGCCGAAAGACAATCACAAACCACTCTAAACAAAGTCGTTAAAACGGTTTACGGCGATCGCAAGGCCAGCTCATCAGGAGAATCCCACTCCCTCCGCCAGTTTTTATAACCAGAAAAGTTGGAGTGGATTACAAATTCTCCCTGGTCGCGGTTACAATTTGTTACCAATCTGACCGACATGAGCACGCCTGAAAATGATGCCATGGAAATCAATAAATGGCTGTAGCAGCCGAGAAAAAGCGGCCAGATGAACGACCGTGTCCATCCCGCTGCACGCCTCCTGCATCTGATCGCAATCCACTATATCTGACCTTCATGAATGTCTCGTGATCAGCCAGTTCCTCAATAGGTCTGACTATCCGACCAGCGCAGTTCGAAGCGGTCTCCCCAATGAGAACGGAGGATGCCGCCAACAGTGCCGGATGCACCGGTGAGCAGGACTGTTTTTCGCTTGAACATAAGGACCTTCCAATATCCCGAATCGACTCAGGATTTTTTCATGAAGCCCGCAGGCCGGTGCGATCCTATTCCGTTTTCGGTATCTCCGACCGGTCGATGAGGAACCCGGTCGTGCTCGCGCGTTCGAGGTAGACGTCACTTTGCTCCTCATCGCCGTACTTGTCGTTGCCCTGGTAGTCAATGAGGAACCCGAAGTTGCCGGGCGATCCGTCGCCGGCATTCGCCTGGCCGGACCCTTGATAATCGTCGTCCCCGCCGACCGAGAAGAGGATTGCGAAGCCGTTGGCGGCCGCGGCGCCTTGTCCGATACCGGTTTGGCCAAACGTGTCGTTGCCGCCGAAATCAAAAATACCGCCCAGTGATATGTCGTAACCGAACGCCGGTCCCGCATGATCGGCGGCGTACGTGTCGTTGCCGGCGTCGTCAAAGACGAGTCCAATCCCGTAGTGTACGCCGAAGCCGATGCCATAGCGCAGGAACCGGGATTCGCCGCGTTCGCCGCCGTCGAAGCCATTGATCGTCGAGCCCAGTCGTTGATCGTTGCCGCCGAAGTCGCGGGCCAGGCCGACGGTAAACCAGTAGCCGGCGCCGTGTGAGAAGTAGTCGCACTCGTAGACATCGTCTCCATCACCGTCAAGCATGATGCCGATACCGCCATTGGCGATACCGCGCGGGCCGGCCCCGGCGCCTTGGGACCAGCCGGCGTAGCCGGGGGTGTCGCCGTAGCTGTCGGGGTTGACGCCGCCGGCGTAGTAGTGATCGTTGCCGGCGGTATCCTCGATCAGTCCAAATCCGAGAGGGCCGCCGAAACCCTGGGCATAAAGGGAGGCGTGATAAGTGTCGTCGCCGGCGCGGTCGACCAATATGCCGACACCGCCAGTGGCGCTGCCCTGGGCGCGGCGCATGGCGCTGTAGGCATCGGTGCCGGCCCAGTCGACCAGGATCCCGACGCCCGCCAGGCAGGTGCCCTGGGCGACGTCGCTCGCGTCGTATTTGTCGTCGCCCGCGAAGTCGACGAGCATCGATACGCCGAGCAACGCACTGCCTTGGATGCCCGGTTTGCTACCCTTGTAGCTGTCGTCGCCCGCCAGGTCCATCACAACCAGGACGGGTCGGGTGGCGTTTACCACCCCTTCAACATACGTGTCGTTGCCTGCCACATCGATGACGACGGCGACGTCGACGAGCTTGTCGAGGTCGTATGTGTTTTCGCCCGGGCCGCCGATCAGTATCTTGCCGTTCTCTGTCTCGATGAGGCGCAGCAGTTTCCCTGTGGCGCCGTCGATCTTCGGGTTACCTGTTCGCTTGATTTTTGCGAGGGCGGTTTTCATTCGGGGATCTGTCAAAGGTGCCAGCTCGGTTGCCGCCGCGAGCAGTGCGGGGCGATTCATCTGCGTCATGGCTTCGCACATCCGTCGGCTGGTCGGGTGCTCGGGCCAGGACGCGGCACCGCCGGTAATGGCCTCCGTCGACAGCCTGTAGAGGTCGGTACGCAACAAGGTTACCTGATCCGCGGAGAGCGGGCCGATTGCAGTCTGCCATTCCTTGCTTGTCGCAGCCAGGCAGGCCTGGACTGCGGCGATCGCGGTTTTCCCGGATCTAACGCGGTACTCTGCGGCGATGGCAGGCGTGGTATCCAGTTTCTCTGCCGCCATTTTCAGCGCGCCGGCCAGATCGAATTCACTGCCGCCCAGCGCCTGGTGCAGTTGGCGTGTCAACTTCTCGGCATCGGCCGGGGCCTTGAGCATATTGCGCAGCATCCGGTCGCAATACCCGAGCCGACACCGGGCCCCGGCCGTGTTATTCAGGCCTCGGACCGCCCACGCCTGGTAGCCTTTGAACTTTTCGTTCAACTGGCGGGCTTCGAGCCCCTTGGTAATTTCGGCTTCCATAAGGACTAGCGCCGGTTCGGCAATGACATCGCCGAGCTTGGCGGCCACGGTTGTGGGCATGGGGGTGGTCATGCTCGCGCTGAGTGTCAGCAGCGCAATGGTCAGGGAAACGAGTTTTGCGGTATTGAGCTGCAAGGCCGAATGGTACTTCGTGTTTCGGGAACTGTGCGGTGTGTTGTGCATTCTGTCCTTTTCGGTTGACGGTGGTTGGTGGCGGAGATCGGTGTTGTGGAGGCGGGAGAAAATCAGCGCTCTCACTTCTGCTCTCCCGTTCAATTGAAGCGCGTCATGCGCGCGATTACTACGTTACCTACAGGTCGACAGCGACGGCGAAAACCTGAAGATCGCCGACAATGGTGTCGTGGTAAATCAACCACCGACTATCCGCGCTGAAGCCGGCATCAACCTTGTTCGCGATGTAAGCGAGATAGGGTGTGTGGATCGTAACAGACACGGGGACAGGTTAAATCTCCCCGTTGCATCACCGTTTCCTGCCTGTAAGATGCCGGTTTTGTGGTGGTGTTCAAGCAGGGACAGGCTCCGTCCAAAAATGAACCGGTCCCCTTTTTTCTGGGCTTTCTTTCTGCGGAGCCTTGAACAGGGAAAGGTGAGCCATCACGCTTTAGGGAGTCTGATCACAACCCAATCTAAACAAATTTATTACAACGGTTTGCGACGATCGCAAGGGCAGCTCATCAGGAGAATCCCACTCCCTCCAACAAACTTTAG
>CAUZJQ010000285.1:0-5616 GCA_963580095.1 Lentisphaeria bacterium
CCGCATCGTAGCGATCGGACGCGATGTCCTCGATCGTCGCCCCGGCGGTTGCCATCACGGCGAGGAAATCACGGTTGAATATCGTCGTGACGCCGGCACCCAGCAGCGTTTGGGTTGTGCCGTGCGGGAAGGCTGGGCGCGCGAAGTTCTCGGCCCCGACCGGCCCGGCATGATTCGCATCGGCAGCGAGGAAGCCGTCGTCGAAGCGGTAGTAGACATGGTAATTGGCCAACGCTGTGACATCTGTGACAGCAAAGCGAGCCGCCTGGACTTCCGCAATCCCGAGCGCCGCGCCGTCGCGGATAATGATCTCGTCGATACGGCCGACAAAGGAGTTGGCGCCGCCGCCGTCGGCAACGGGTGCGTCACCTATGTACAGCACCTGCTCATTGTCGAACGCCATGCTTTCATAGCCGCTGAACGTCTGAGTCGATTCGGTGCCGTCCTGGTACACGTTCAAGGTCGTCGTGCCCGCAGCGGTCATCACCACAATGACATGCACCCAGTCATCCGTATCATGGACGATGCCGCGGGTCATCGTGAAGGTGTTGGCGATGCCGTCAATATCATTGAAAGTGAATTCCAGGAAACCGGCATTCAAGCCAACGGTATAGTCGGAGGAATTATCGGATTGATCGATCGCCCGCAAGATCATGCCGGTGACCGCATCCGGCGTGCCGGCACCGCCGCCATCCGCTGGATTGATCCAGGCCTGGTACAGCAGCGATCCGGTACCTGCGGGCAGCGCGCGCTGAGCGAAGGCAAAGTCGGTAGCCGCATCCAGTTTCAGCACCCGGTTGACCAGCGGCTGCAGCGGATCATTGATCGCGTTCGTGGCATTGAGGTTGTCGATGATCTCGGCACCGTCGAGCACGCCGTCATCGTCACTGTCCTTGTCGCCCGGGTGCGAGTTGAAGCCTTGTTCCTCGACATTGGTCAGGCCGTCGCCGTCGGCATCGCCGTCGAGATCAGCAAACGAGGGAACGAGCGGATCGGTGCCAGCCAGGTACTCATAGAGGTCGGTGAGACCGTCCCCATCGCTGTCCGTAGCTTCCCCGGCCGTCGTCTGGTTGCCCCAGTAGTAGCTCTCCCAGTTGTCCGCAATGGCATCGCCATCGGTGTCCGTGACATTGTCGAGCACCGGCGTCTCAGTGATCGTCAGATCAAAGAAATTAATATTCGCCGCGGCGCCCACAAAGGTACCGTGGTTGATCCAGTCGGTGAGCCAGCCGTCAAAGAACAGTGTCGTGTCGAAATCCTCCAACTGCCCGATGCTGAACTCGGCCGGATCGTCCACCGTGCCCCAGATATCGTCGGGCCCGTCGAAATCGCCGGCGTCGTCAAGCACACCGTCGTCAAACCGATAGTAGCTCAGCAGGTTGGCCGTGTTGCTGGCTATAGTCGCGTCCATGTTTGCCAGGATTTGTGAGGCGGCAAGTTCGGCATCCCAGATCCGCACTTCGTCGATCAGACCGTTGAAACCTTCACCGATTCGCGTCGACATCGGGCCGACGCCGTTCATCGCCACCGGATGGATGGCGACCTCAGAGTCCACCAGGACACCATTGACGAACAGGTTCAGGGTTTTGTCGGCAACGTTGTAGTTCGCTGCAACATGGGTGAATGTCGTGCCGTCATTCGCGATGGCCGTGGCACCTGTGCTCACCTGTACCGCTGTCGTGCCGCCACCGGTATCGTATTCGGCGATCAACTGCAGCCCACCGGCGCCGCCGGCGCTCTCAGAAAGGTACAGGCGATAATTGTACCTGCCCGCCGCGGTCTGCCGCGCCAGGATGTTGCCGGAAGTACCGACGCCCCAGCCGGCGGCCGGACGCACCCAGGCCTCAATGGTGTAGACGTCCAGTGCGAACCGCAGGCGTTGCGGCAAAGCCACGTAGTTGTCCGCCGTACCGTCGACGCTCAGGGCGCGATACTGGGTGCCGGCCGAGGTGATGGCGCTGTTGTCCGGATCGCTGCCGGCGGCGACTTCGTCGAAGTCAGTTTCACCGTCGCCGTCCGTGTCGACGTAGCGCGGATCGCTGCCATACGCTTCTTCCTGGGCATTGGACAGGCCGTCGCCATCAAAGTCCTCTTCGCCGTCTAAGATACCGTCGGCATCGCTGTCATCGTCAAACGGGTTAGTGTTGACATAGAACTCATACAGGGCGCTGATCCCGTCGGCGTCGGCCGTGGCAGTGGCATCCAACCCGGCTTCGGTGCCACTGTACAAAGCCTCATAACCGTCACCGATCAGATCACCATCGGCGTCGTCGAGGCCCGGTAAATGCTTGGCAATCATGACGTCGTCAACGAAGCCGTCACTATCGGTGTCGACCCCGTCAAGAGCGGCGTCGGGACTGCCGAATCGGTCGCCGACATCCTGCTCCGTAACTGCGACATCGTCGCCGGCAACGGGTGTGTCCAAGTTACCGTCCGGTCCGGGCATCACGGTATTGTTCAAACTAACATCGTCACCTGCCAGCCCGGCCGCTGAATCCAGCACCTCGTCCGGTCCCGGGCCGATGCCGGCAACATCCACCGAACCATCGCCGTCGTTGTCCACGCCGTCGGCTGCCAGGTTCGCGGCACCGTCGTCGATGAATCCGTCACCGTCGTCATCGACACCGTCGCCCTGCAGATGCCGCGGCTCGGGGAAGGCATCGGCCGGAGCGGTCACCCAGTCGGCGTGCCCATCGCCGTCGCCATCTTGAGAGATGACAGCGTGGTCGACGCTGTTGAGCCAGAGAACGCGGTCCAGGTTTTCAGTGTTGGATGCCACCGAATAGTCTTCAATCGACAGGCCACCGTCGTCGAAACGGTAGTAGGCAAGGCCAGTGCCCCACCCGAGAAGAATGTCTTTGTTACTGTCGATCTGTTCCTGGGTACGGGCGCTATTCCAGAAGCGGACTTCGTCGAGATAACCAGGATTGGCGCCGTCATCGAAATCAACAGCCATGACCATCACACCAACGCCATTCGCCGGATCCTCGACGCTGACCTGGGCGATCATCGAAATACCGTCGACATAGAGGATCAGGCTCTTGTTGGCGTCGTCCCAGACACCGGCGAGATGGGTCCACGCGTTCTGCGGAATCGCCACCGGGCTCAGTACCTTGTATTCAACTGTTTCCGGCGAGGCAGGAAGCGCAAGTCGAAGGGATGTCTGGAAGCGGACGAACGGCTGGCGTGTGTCTTCGAGACCGAGCTCAAAGGATACGAGGCTAGCTTCGGTCGTCGTGTACCGAGCGATCGTACCAGCCCCATCGGTTCCGGGATAAATCCACGCCTCAACCGTGAACGATCCGTTGGCAGCCAGGGCAAATCGATCCGGGGACGGCAGTTCGATACCGGCCGGATCGAGTTTGGAGAAGTCCAAGGCGCGCCGCTGCAACAACGGGCTGCTCGAGGAGAACAGCGAATTGTACGGCTCCAGCTCGGCACCGTCATCAACGCCGTCATCGTCGGTGTCCGGAAGGTCCGGACGGGTTCCGAAAATCTGCTCATCGATATTGGAGATGCCATCGGAGTCGGCGTCTAAATGGTCGTCGCTCCAGCCGTTGCTGAAGGTGTCCGTCACCAGCGGATCGGTGCCGGTGTAAAATTCGGTGAGGTTGGTGAGGTTGTCGCCGTCGTCGTTGCCCTCCGGGTCACCGTCTATGATGTTGCCGAAGAAAGCGAGCTCGAAGAAGTCCGGCATCCCGTCGCCATCGGTGTCCAGAGCATCCTCGACGCTCAGCCCGGTGATCTGCAGTCCAGGAACGTCACCGCGCGGAACGGCAGTGAGGTTGACAGCATCACGGATGGCGTCCTGCAGCAAATCCACATCGATGCGCGCAGCGACATCCCAGGCAAGTCCACCGGCGATCGTGCCAGTCGGGTAAGTGATGTCAAGCGTGTTGGTCGTGGACGTGAACGTCGCGTCGAGGGCATCGATCCCGGTGACCAGGGCGCCACCACTGGAGGCCGTGGCGAAATCAGTCTCGTCGATGTTGGCACCGTTGACCACAACATTGGATTCACTGAAAGTCAAAGTGACAATCGTGCCAATACGGATCTCCGTACCGCTGAGCGGAAAAATTGTCGCGGCCGACATCACTACGGGCGGCGCCGCGTCGACGGTTGCCGGGATGGCAGCACCGCTGAAAACGCCGCCCCCGCTGCTCAGCAGGACCGTGGCAGTGCCGCTGACATTGGTCAGGGTCGGGGTCAGATCGGTGTCCGGCACGGTTTTCTCGTCGAACGTGAAGTGCAGGATGTTGTTGCTCACGATGTCACCCGACAGCGTCTTGTCGACGCTCAGGTTCAGGTAACTGTCGCTGATCTCCCAGTCGGCAACGATCGCGGCTTCAGCCAGCCCGTCGTCGTCGACAGGCCGGGAAAAACGCACGCGCAAGGCGTCGATCTGACCGTTCGCATCATTATCGATCGCTTCGACGGCAGTGACGGCATAGGGTGCGCTCTGGTCACCGGCGCCGGCCGCTACCAGGATGTTGGCCGCCGGGTTGCCCGCCAAGTCAGTGATACCGGTCAGGTCATCGTGCAAAAGCAGGTATTGCAGGTCGGACAGATCACCGTGGAGCGGGTCATTGAGCAGGTTTACCGTCAGCGCCGCATCGAGAATTTCGAAGGACGCCGTGCTCACCGGCGTCTGGATAGCGCCGCTGGTCGCGTCCTCCAGGTCCACGGCACCGAGGTCGGTCAGGCCAGCTCCCAAGGTGGTAACTGTGAAGGTGTCCGAGGTCGGGATCGCCTTTACAATATAAAGGGCGTCCGGATAATCGACATGTCCAACACCATCGATCCGCACCTCCCCACCGACTCCGAGGTTGTGATCCTCCTCAGTCGTAAACAGGGCGTCAGCGCCGGTGTCTACTATGCTCTCTATCGCAACGACGCTGTTGAAGAAGGTCCAGTCGTCGACATCCTCCTGGGCGCGCAGAAGATTTTCGGAGAAAGTGAAAACACCGGTGTCGACGACGCCGTTGGCGGAGTTATCGTCGGTCAGCAGGTTGTCGATCGTCGGCGGCTGAGTATCGAGGGTGATCGTCTGGGTCGTTGCCGAACGTTGGCTGGTACCGCTGTTGAAGATCATGTCGCCGCTGTTCAGTGCAATCCTGAAGGCATCGCCGCCGGCCCCGGCATCGATTGCCAGGCCGCCGTTGACCGATTCGTCCGGTTGCACAACAATGAAGAAGTCATAACGTCCGTCGAGCACGTAGCCGTCAATCGATGCAGCAACACTGAGTACGACGCGATACGGGTTGGCAACCGTGCCTGTACCCGTCCACTGCGTCGCCGCGGTCAGCGGCTCGAGGGTGTCGACCGCCGAGTCGAAAATACCGTTGCCGTCGGCATCGCGGTAGACCAGTACACCACTGGTATTGCCGTCCACAGGCGGCCGCAGGTCAGTGTAGGCGTTGAAGCTGTTGATGTCTTCAGCTTCGATGATCAACTGATTGATCTCGACGCCGGCGCCGGAATCAGCTGCGTCGATACCGATCACCGCGGTCATCGCCGCTTCCGGATCGTCGAATGGCGCCGGGGCCGCTGAATCGAACTTACGGATGTGCCGGTCGTTGTTGTTCGAGATCAGGATGTTGTCGGTAACATCGGCAA
>CAUZJQ010000286.1:0-5592 GCA_963580095.1 Lentisphaeria bacterium
GTACTGGTTGGTGAGATTCGAGACTCGGAAACTGCGGAGATCGCAATCCGCGCCGCCCTCACCGGGCACCTGGTGCTAAGCACGCTGCATACCAACGACTCGATCGGTGCCGTCAACCGCCTGGTCGACATGGGATGTGAGAATTTTCTTGTCGCCTCATCACTGCGGGCTGTCCTGGCACAGCGACTTGTTCGCCGGATTTGTCCGCATTGTCGCGTGGCCGACGAGGACGTGCCCGATCGTATCCTGGAGGAAGTAGCAGAAACGCTCGACTTGGAGCCGGACGACCTCGAGTTGACCAAGGGGGCCGGCTGCGTCGAATGCAACCAGAACGGCTATCGCGGCCGTGTGGCTATCTACGAAATCTTTCTCAACAGCGACCGCTTCGAGGATATGATCTGTCGCGAAGCCGCCAATACAGAGATCCGCCTGGAGGCTAGAAAGTACGGCATGCGCACCCTCCGCATGGATGGTTGGCGTAAGGCGCATAAAGGTCTCACCAGTATCGACGAAGTATTGCGCTTGACGTCCACCGCCGACATCCATTACTGACAGAGCCGCGACCAGGTCGAACTGTATGGTCCCAGATTTTTTTTCCCGAACCTTGCGCGAGCTGCCACTAATCATGGCGTTGCTCATTGGCCTGGTCTGCACCGCGCCATACAGCGCTGGCGCGGTGCCTGTCACCGCCGCCCTGGTCGGACCGAAACCCGCCTGGCGCGTTGATGAGTCAGACGTGCGGCTACTCGCATTGCCCGCCCTCAGTACTAATCACACCATGCGACTCGACATTCCGGAATCGCTCCAGGGTGAGTGCAAATCGGTCGCTGTCTATGACTTCACGGACAAGCCGACCATGATGGCGTTCTACCCGGTGATTGTCAACGGCCGCTACGTCGCTGTCGAGATTTCCGTGAACAAAAAGCTAATCAACCAGATGGAGCAACAGTCAACCTCCGATGACCGTGCAGCCGTAGGTATCCAGTGCTACCTGCTCAAGACCCCGGATAATCGGACCTACTCGCAGCAACACCGCCGACCAATCGGTCTGCGGCTCGAGCGCCACACCCGCCACAAGGACAAGCCGAACAGCATCGTCGCACGGCCGCTGACCTGTGACCACTTCCGTCGGCTCACCAGCCGTATGCGCCCCGGGAAGTTCCGATTTGAGCTGCAGGTGTTCCCCAACGAGAGGAACGTTTCGGCGTTCAAAAAACAGATCGGCAAGCACCAGCTGCGTCGCTACCAGATGCATACCCTGTTGCGCGTCGATCAGACCGAGATTATCGAATTCGCTGTGCGAAACAACGATAGCGGTGCCTGGTTTCTCGACATTGATGACCAGTGCGCAGGCAGTTGGGCAACGATGCAGCGCAACGGCAACGGCTATCTGTCATCCGGCCCGATCACATTAGATCCGGGTTTTCATGACCTGATATTGGGCGGCATCATAGCCAGCAATGAACAAATGCCGGATCTGGTCTGGAGCGTTATTGACGAAGAGGATCGGGTGCCATTCAGCTTCATCGACAGCAAACGACTGTACGCGGCGAACAGAACAGGCACTGTGCTGGTCGAAAATCGCGACGACGTCGTCAATGCCGGTGCACACCTGGGATACGACACCCGCATCCGCTTCGCCGGCATCGACACCGAGCTGGTAACCACAACCGTGCACGATCTGTCCCGGCACCTCTTTGGCCGCGAAATCCCGCAACGGCGTCTGCAGATCGATGATCTTGTGCTGGAGAACCCGCCGAAGACATCGGTGGTGCTGCTGTCGTCGCAGGCACAACACGAAGTCAAAATAAAAGTTGTTGATGCGCAGGGCTATGTAGGAGTCGCAACCGCGGGCG
Source organism: Lentisphaeria bacterium (assembly GCA_963580095.1). GTDB lineage: Bacteria > Verrucomicrobiota > Lentisphaeria > JABSQK01 > CAJWLW01 > CAJWLW01. The sequence continues at coordinate 1,857 of CAUZJQ010000286.1, forward strand.
TGCCGGAAACATGGGCCGCGCCTAAGGATGCCCATCTTCGTTTCAATATCGGCGAGCTGCCCGTGTTCGCGCCGATCGATGTGCCGTGGCAGTTGACTTACGACGTCGAAAACGTCAAAACCTACGACCCGGCCGAGAAAGCATTTCTGCCCAGCACGTCGCGTACGGTCATGGAGCGCCTTGAATTCGTGGTACGCTATTATGACAGCGATGACCGGATTATCGACGTTGTCCGCAAGCCCCTACCTGCGTCACCGAACGACCGTATCTTTACCTACGGTTTCTCCGACACCGCCGTACACCGGCTTGAGTTGGCGTGTGCCGTGCGGGACCACCCGGTAGCGCCTCCAATCAATATTTACTTACTCGATTCGATGGCCACCAGGACCTTTTCCCAAAGCGTCGGCAGGCTGCGGTACCAGGGCGGGTTTGCAGTTCTCCGTAGAGAGGATCTCATGAAGGGGGTATCGTCTGCCAACCTCAATTCTGTCAGCGACTTTCTTCTCGTCGATGACTTTATCGCCGCGGCCAGGCATCCGATCGACGATCTCAGTATCGTCGACTGGGCCGCCGGCAATCTTAGTCTGACTATCCAGCACCTGCCGTTGCCGCCGTACGAAGCAGTGCCCGGCAACGCTTTGATTCGCACCTTTGAAGCACTTGATGAGGTGGCGCTCAGCCCGGCGTCCGCGGTGATTTGGAATATCGGCATGCACGGCTTGACTGCCGGATCAGACCTGCGGGATTTCCAGAGCCATCTGACCTTTCTCATTAACTATACGTGGCGCCATGGAAAAATGCCTGTGCTGGTTACGCCGCCAGTGACTCCCGAGTTCAATCGCCGCGACCTGAGGCCCTATGCGCTGATGGTCATGGAGCTCGGTGAAACATGTGGGATTCCGGTGATCGACTATTACTCGGCTACGCTCATGCGTGGCTCGATCGCCGAATTTTACATGACGCGCGAGTCGCAGCCGGTCCTGCTCAGTTCCGTACCGAACGCTTCGGGGCGTATCTGGTTTCTCAAACAGCTTGCCGAAAATATCAAGCGCTACCGCGGGTCCAATTGATGGCCGTTGGAAATACGACCCAGTTTCTTGGACCGCGCGGCTTCGAGCAGGCCGACTCTACGGTCAGCAACGGCCAGCGCAACACCTGTCTCCTGCTGGTGCTGGGCCTGATCATTGTCTTCCTCATATTTCCGGCACAGCCCACGCTGCTCGTAATCAACTCGGTGTTCACCGTGTTTTTCCTGGGCTCAACGCTCTACCGTCTGTATCTCATCAATATGTCCCTGCGATCGGACAACGAAATCCATATCGTCGACGATATGGTTCCTCCGGATGGGGAATGGCCGAGCTACGTCATTCAGGTACCGCTGTACCATGAGGGCAATGCCATTCCGCATCTGATCGAGTCACTCGGCAATCTGGATTACCCCAAGGACCGGCTGACAATCCAGTTGCTGGTCGAGGCCGACGACCAGGAAACGCAGGCCGCTCTCGACAAGGTTGGTGTCTCCCCGCCGTTCCAGATCGTTGACATTCCAGTTTCCTATCCGCGAACAAAGCCGAAAGCATGTAACGTCGGCCTGGCAGTCGCGAAGAGTGATTATCTGGTGATCTACGATGCCGAGGACCGCCCCGACCCCGATCAGTTGAAGAAGGCAGTCATCGCCTTTTCGCAATGCGCCGACAACATCGCTTGCCTGCAGGCGAAACTCAATTTCTACAATACCAAACGCAATTTTCTAACCCGTTGTTTTACCGCGGAATATGCCATGTGGTTTGATCTCTGTCTGCCCGGCCTCGACGCTCTGCGTGCCCCAATTCCGCTCGGCGGTACCTCGAACCATTTTCGTCTCGAGGTCCTCAAGCAATTGAAGGGCTGGGACGAATACAACGTCACCGAAGACTGCGATCTCGGGCTGCGGCTGTTTGCGCAGGGATGGCAGACTCGCATTCTGGATTCCATGACTTGGGAGGAGGCCTGCCCGAAGCTGCGCTGGTGGATCAAACAACGTTCGCGCTGGGTCAAGGGCTATATGCAGACGTATCTGGTTCACACGCGGAATTTGACGGGGCTTACTAAAAAACTCGGCGTCGCCAACAGCTTCCATTTTCATCTATTGGTCGGGGGCTCGGTTCTTGCCCAGCTACTCAGCACGTTTTACTGGATACTTGTCTGCGTCTGGATTTTTAAGCGCCCCGAAGTTATCGGTGCGTTTTTTCCCGGCCCCATCTTTGCCATGGCTGCATTCTGTCTGTTCGTCGGCAACTTTGCATTCGTCTACACTTGCGCCATCGCCTGCCAGCGCCGCGGCCTTGGGCATGTGATGAGATACACCCCTATTATGCCGCTGTATTGGATCATCATGAGCCTGGCGGCGTGGAAAGGTGCTCTCCAGCTCATCTGGAATCCCCACTTCTGGGAAAAAACTCAGCATCACTCAGGCTGAATCTCCGTCGAGTCCAGGCAAAAAAAAGCCCGAGCATCGCTGCCCGGGCTGAAAATCTCAACATGTAATCCGTCTACTCCGTCACGATCGTGATGATCTGGCGGTCTTTGTAGTTACCGCATGTCGGACAGGCATGGTGCGGCAGACGCTTGGCCCCGCAACTCGGGCAATTATTCGTCTGAATGCCCTTGTACTTGTTCGCAGACCTGCGACTGCGGCACTTCATGCGTGAAACTCTATGTTGCTGAACAGCCATTTTATCCTCCGTCGTGGTGGCCAGGCGCAAGCCCGCTCTTCAATGATTTGACCAAACCATAATATATTGTCAAGCTGCACTGGTGCAAGCACCCGTACCGAAGATTTTCCGGTGCCCGTGGCGATTTGCCAGACACCACCACAGGCGATAACATACGCAATGCACTGTGAAGTTATTTGTATCGGTACCGAGATTCTGCTGGGCACAACGCTCAACACCAATCTCAGCTTTATTGGCCTGCAACTCGACGACTGCGGCCTCTCTGTTGCCTGTGAGGTCTGCATACCAGACACCGTTGATGACATCGGCAGCGCATTGCAAACCGCGCTGAACCGCAGCGACCTGGTCATTACAGTCGGCGGTCTGGGCCCCACTGTCGACGACATGACACGCGAGACGATCGCGGCGATTCTCGGCATGCGCCTGGAGTATCGCGAAGATGAGGCCGAACGCATACGCCGGTACTTTTCAGAACGCCATGTCGAGATGCCCGAGTCTGTGCTCAAGCAGGCATATGTTCCCGATGGTGCCGAGGTAATCGACAACGACTACGGCACCGCGCCTGGACTTTGGTGTCTGTCCGGCAATGCAGTCGTTGTCATGCTGCCTGGCCCGCCGCGGGAGCTGAAGCCGATGCTGAACAACTATGTCCTGCCACGGATCTGCGAACGATTTCCGCCGCGAGTGCGCCGTATTAATATCGGAATCAGTGGTATTGGGGAGTCCTCGATCGAGGACTGTGTAGCAACGGTATTGCCCGATTTCCCAGATCTTGAGGTCGCCTATTGTGTGCGGCGCGACAAAGTCGACGTCCGTCTCACTGCTGCTATCGATCGGGTGGACACCCTTGAGAGTGCTGCCGTTGCCGTCCGGGGTGTACTGAAGGAATATCTCGTCGATTCCGAGCACGGCGTTGTCGGGTCGGTTTGTGACGAAGTGCGCCGACGGTCGTGGAGCCTGGGTACGGCAGAATCCTGTACGGGTGGGGAAATCGCCAAGCGTATTACGGATCTGGCTGGCGT
>CAUZJQ010000287.1:0-5582 GCA_963580095.1 Lentisphaeria bacterium
ACACCAGCTTCTCATGCGGAATACAGCGGCAGGCCAGGTCTATCATGCCCGGATGAATGTGAATGCCGTCGGGAATGAGTTCGACCCAGAGGCGAGCGTCAGTAAGTGCCAGAGCTGCCAAACCGACGTCGCGCTGTTTCAGAGGTTCCATACTGTTGTAAAGGTGGGAGCATCGCGAGGCGCCGGCCTCGATGGCACGAACCACCTGATCACGATTGGCAATCGTGTGCCCCATCGCCGGGATGACATTTTCCTCACACAGTTTTTCTACAAGTTCGACCGTGCCGTCGAGTTCGGGTGCAAAGGTGAAAATCCGGATCTTGCCCTTCCCAGCCTGCAACAGTTCGGCCGTTTCGCCTAGGTCAATCGGGCGGATGTAGCGTTCGCGATGGGCGCCATGCTTTGAGGCATTGATGAACGGGCCTTCAATGTGAATGCCGGCAGCCACGGCGCCAGGCAACTGTTCGTCGCAGCGGTCGGCGAGTGACTCGACAACGCGCTGGAGGCCTTCGCGTTCATAGGACATGGTGGTCGGGAAAAAAGTACAGACGCCATGGGCTGCCAAAATCCGAGACATCTCGGCGATATCGGCGCCGCGGTCGGCATGCATGCAGTCGCAGCCACCGGTGCCGTAGATCGAGGTATCCACGAAACCCGGCAGAGCATAGCAGTCGGTCATCCTGAAGATCCGGCTGGGCTGTGTCTGCTTGAACGCGGACATGCCGCCGACGGCCAGGATCCTGCCATCGCGCAACACAATCGCGGCGTTGTTGATCCGGTGTGTCGGAGTCAGGCAATGGCTTAACTGCAGCAGCAATTCGCCGTTGGTTTCGTCTGTCATTTCCATATGGACTGAACGCAGAATTCCGCAGCGTCAGACTGCGGGGTTGTTGCCAAGGTTCCGCAACGCACTTTCCACTTCGTTGCGCTGTTGTTTTACCTCCCAGATGCGTCGGCGCAGATCCAGACGATCCTCTGCAACCGACGCATTACGCTGCCGCTCTCGCAACGCTTCAAATTCGTCGCCGAGTGCCCGGTCACGGATACGCAGCAAACATTCCTGAAAACTCTGTTCCCGTTTCTGCTCGCTGCCGGAGGCGAACTCGGGAGCAAACAGGCATTTGTTGATCTCCGGCAGTTGCAAACTACCTGCCCGTTCCTCGATCAATCCGCGGATCTCGTCCCACTCCTCGCCCTGTGCCGCTGCTGCCAATGCTTCGTTGAGCAGGCGGCCGATTTGCGTAAGCCGAATGCTTTCCACCGGCAAATCGGTCACCAATCGCGACATGTAGTCTTGATCGTGGTAGGTCAGTTCCAACAGCACGCCTTCCGGTTCGATCTGCGATTCGTCGTTCAGGGCCAGGACCGGCTCCTCCGCGACAAAAGTCCGCACGCGATCACGTCGGCGCTGACGGTTGGTCAAGGCTTTAAGCCCTTGAAAAACATAGTTCTGCGGAATCCGTAGGCGTGACGCCAGCAACTGGCAATAGTTGGCCCGGACAACCGGATCCGGCACCTGCGATACAGCTTCGAGGAAGCCGTCGGCAACGGCCTGTTTACCGGCTGTCTGGGTGATGTCATTCCGGGCGATTTCGGTGTCAAGCAGAAAGTCGAAGAATTCGCGACCCTCCTGCAACCGCTGGCGCAGAACGTCGGCACCTTGAGCGCGGAGGATGCTGTCGGGGTCCTCGCCATCACTGAACATGACGACACGGGCGTTGAGGCCCGCGGGCAGGAAAGAGGCGAGGCTTTTTATGGCGGCGTTGATACCGGCATTATCCGCGTCGAACGCCAGGATGAGGTTCGTGGTGTAGCGCTTCAGCAGCCGCGCCTGACGCTCGGTGAAGGCGGTACCCTGCGGCGCTACGGCGTTGGTCTGACCTGCTTCGTGGCAAGCAATGACGTCGATCTGGCCCTCACAGATAACGGCGGCACTTTCGGCTTTAATACCCTGGCGTGAGAAGTTCAGGCCGTAGAGGATCTTACTCTTTTCGAAGATCGGCGTTTCCGGGCTGTTGACGTACTTGGCGCCCTGATCCTCTGCCAGCGTCCGGCCGCTGAAGGCGACGATGCGTCCCTGCTCGTTCCAGATCGGAAACATCAGGCGGTTGCGGAAGCGGTCGTACGCCGAGGTCGCCGGCGCGCCTTCCTTCTTCACAGTGAGGATGCCGGCGGTGAGCATGTCTTCGAGCGAAAAGCCGAGCTGGCGGCCCCAGTTGCGCGTCATCTCCCAGGATTCCGGCGCGTAGCCAATGCCGAACTGCACCAGCATGTCGTCGCTCAGAGCGCGGCCTCGCACGTAGGTCATGGCCTGGCGCCCGACCTCGGATCGAAGATTTTTGCTGTACCAGCCGGCGAGTTTTTCGTGTAGCTCGTAGAGGCGATCTTTACGGTCGCGGGATACTTTCGGTTTGCGGCCTTCGCCGCCAGGACCGGATTCGTCTTCATCGGGGATCTCGATGCCGTTGCGCTGCGCCAGCAGTCGCAGGCCGCCGACGAAATCGACGCCCTCGATCTCCATAACAAAGTTGATGACGTCGCCACCTTTCTGGCAGCCGAAACAGTAAAATGCCTGACGGTCCGGACTGACGTTGAAGGACGGCGTTTTCTCGTTGTGAAAGGGACAGACCGCCTTGAACGAGGCGCCGGCGCGTTTCAGCGGGATATAAGAACCGATGACGTCGACAATATCGCAGCGTTCTTTAATTTCTTCTTTGAGTCGGTCACTGATCATCAGAGGATTGTCGTGGCACGGCCTGAGCAATGTGGCCGGTGAGTTGCTGCAGGCGCGCCTCGACATGGCCGACGGTTTCGGCGTCGTGATCACTCGCCACCTCGAGGTAGCGCTCGTAGTAGCGCCTTGCCAAAGGGTATCGACCAGCGTACCGGTCCCACATCACAGCCGTGTTGAGGTACACAGACGGATGTTGATTGGAACGACGAATGGCTTTCGAAAAGTTGCTCATAGCCTCGATGTAATTGCCCTGGTACATGTGCCAGATCGCCAGTTCGTTCCAGAGCAGGTACGAATCGTCGAATCGGTCGCTGGCTTGCAGTCGCGCAAACAACTCCGGAACGTCCGGGTGGTTTTCTCGTGCCGCTGCGCTGGCATAGAGCATCAGCGCTTCATCGTGCGTGTCATCGAGTGCCACGGCGTTCTGCAGATACCCCACAGCGTCACGGTAATTGCCGGCGTTGTAGTTGAGTTTGCCCGCCAGGTAGTTCGGCAGGAAACTGTCGGGGGCATCCTTTTGCGTCGCCTCGAGGATATCGATCGCCGCGGACGCTTTGTCGGTTCGCTCCAAGGCTATCGCATAAAACATCTGCAATGGTTGGCTGTCACCGCCGCCCTCGATTGCCTGGTCTAGCTTGTCGAGTGCCTTGTTCCAACTCCCGTCATCGCCGGTGTCCGCCAGCTTTAAGGCGTCCGAAACAAGTGCCGGGATCGACTGTTGACCGCAACCGCACAAAGCGACGAGGCACATACACACTGCAAGAGATCCGCAAATTCGCTGCAATATCCACACGTTACGCGCTGGCATCATACCTTGATGACTCCGCCTTTGGCTGGTGGGGTTATTGGGCTGGTGTAGTGGGACTGTCTGCCTCACACAAGTGCATAACGTAGTACGCTGTACTAATTTGTAAATTGGAATGACCGAAATGATCAGTTTTTTTATCCGCGGCCGATTTTTTCGCCCCTCCATTCGATGCCTGTGGCCTGTAAAATTCCGAAACAACCACCGCCGTTCCAGCCGGCATGACCCTATACGCCTTGACTTCACACAGCCGGTCAATATGGTATCGGCTCTGTTTTCAGTGATTGACTACCTGAGGATTGGCGATGAACGACAATTACGCGCTTCTGCTCGAACTGCAAGACAAGGACCTGCGCATCTTCAATCTCAAGAAGCAGGTTATGTCCGTGCCTGCAGAAAAGGAGCGTGTGCGTCAAAACTTGCAGATATCCGAGGACCGGGTCGAAACCGTTAAGAGCGGCGTTATGGACCTTGAATCGAAGATCAAGCAGATCGAGATGGATGTCAGTGACAACAACGATCGAAAGGTCAAGTTCCAGCAGCAATCAGCCGAGGTCAAGAAGAACGACCAGTACCGCGCCCTGATGGACGAGATCAAAAGCTGCGACGAGGACACCGCGGCAGCCGAAGACAAGCAGATCGCCATGTGGGAAGACCTCGAGAAAATCAAGGAAACATTCGCCGCCGCAAGAAAAGAGTCCGATGCCGGCCATGTCCGCATCGACGCGGCCATCAAGGACCTCGATGTGAGCGAGAAGAACTGTCAGGCACAGGTCGAAAAAATGACCGCTGACCGCAACGCGCTGACAGTCGGCATAGAGGCTGAACTGCTTACCCACTACAGCCGGTTAATCGCGCGATCGAAACTGCCCGACGGGTTCTCCAAAGCCGTTGTGCCGATCCAGAATACCAACTGCGGCGGCTGCTTTCTTACGATGACCCCGCAGGTTGTCAACCGCGTCAAGAAAGACGAATTGATCAACTGCGAGAATTGCGGCGTCTTCCTCTATTACGACGCCTGACGGACAGAGCCGCAAACCGCATCTGCTATGGCCAACTGGCGTTTCACTATTGCCTACGACGGCACCGCCTATGCCGGCTGGCAGATACAGCCGGATAACCAAACCGTTCAGGGTTGCCTCCACGACTGCCTGTCGCGCCTCTTCCAGGCCGAGATGACCGTCGGCGGTTGCAGCCGCACTGACTCCGGCGTGCATGCCCTCTGCCAGGTCGCCACGTTTCACCCACCGCCGGAGTCGCCAATCCCAGCCACAGATGCCCATCGTGCCCTGCGCCAGATGCTGCCGCCGGATATCCGGCTGCTTGCCACCGAGATCATGCCCGACGGTTTCCACGCGCGCCACGACGCTGTCGGCAAATGCTATACCTACGTGCTGCACCGCGGCGAGCTGCAGTCACCGTTCATCCCGCGGTATTGTTGGATCCTCCCCGATGCCTTCAATATCCACGCCATGTGCGCAGCTGCGAAACAGCTGGTCGGGAGGTACGATTTCACGACATTTTCGGCAACATCCAACGTACCTGGACTCAAGCCGGTAAAGACGTTGACTCGCCTGGACATCCGCGAGCACGGACGCTTTCTGTTAGTGACTGTCGGCGGCGACTCGTTCCTCTACAAGATGGTCCGTCGGCTCGTTGGATTTCTCGTGGCCGTCGGTCGTGAGCGACTGGACGCCGGGCACACCGCCAGAATTCGTGACGCCCGCGAGCGTAACGCAGGATTTGATACTGCGCCCCCGCAGGGGCTGTTTCTCGAGCAGGTATTTTACGACGAAGCCGAACTGCAGGCGTTCACCCCCGGCGATCTACCTTTCCTCCAGCTAATGGGCGAAGGGTCGGCGCAAAAATGACTTTGCACGTTTCGATCGTGTCTCGCACGGCATCCTCGCCCTACGGTCGCGAAAGTTTGGGGTGCACTCTGGGTTACACCGGTCCGATCTGCTGCGACATGCCCCGGGGGGGGGCTGGGGGCGTATCATTTCAGACTGCCCCCCTCGCCGCGCCCACGGTCAGAAGGGTTAT
>CAUZJQ010000288.1:0-5577 GCA_963580095.1 Lentisphaeria bacterium
CTCGGAGCAGATCACCGTGTCTTCCGGGATCGCCTCCCTGATTCTGCGGGTCACCTCGCGTTCACCGTAGAAGTGCGGTTCCGGCGACTGGTGCGGATGGTCCGTCCGGTTGCAAATGCTGCTGCCGCCTCCAAGCTGGTCCAGGTAGACGACGTTGGCGTCCATGTCGCCGGCCAGAAAAGCCCACGATTCCACCATGTAATCCAGCCATTCTTTGTACGAGAGACAGGGTACATACCCCATCATGCCCCCGTAGTCGACAGGTCGATACCCGAAACCCCATTCGTCTCGCTTCGCCCCAAACCGGTGGGCGTTCTCGTTGATGAGAATCGGATTCGTGTACAGGCTGATGGGAATGCCAGCCTCGTTTGCCTGGCGGATGACGGACCTGAAATTATCTTTGCCGCCAACCGGGAACAGGGCATTCCCGTCATATTCACCTGAGTACTCTTGCCGGTGAAAGAAACCAGGCTCATTGGAGGAATAATCAGGATGATGCGTTGGGTTGTCGGGATGCACCCGGGCATGCCACCCGGCGAGATTCACGACATCACAGTAACCGAAGATATCTCGAATCTTCCGGGCGGTGGGAATCAGACGATCCAATCCCGAATAAGTGTACCATGTCCCGGTCACGAATGATTTTTTGTACCAGTCCTGGGCTGGAGGTTTGGGTTTGTACCAGGTGCCCACCCAGTCCCGGTACAAACGGAAACTCTCACGCCAGTCACCCGGCGAAACCGCGATCATGCAATCGGGAAAGCTCCAGCTTGCGCCGGGTTGAATCTTTTTCTCGAGATATTCCACCCGGTACCAACCCCCTTCCTCCCCCTTGCCCACGTCATACCAGTGGAATTGCCCTTCCAGGTCATTGCTCAACAGAGTGAGTACATACCATTGTTTCGGGTTAAAGAACGAGTCCACCTGGTGCGGATGCCCGGCGCCATGGGAGGCGTAAACATTCCCCTCGATATGGTGAATCATGGCGCTGCCGCCATCCCTCGGGAAGTAATACCACGTATCGTCGAGCGAACCGAGCTTGATCCCTTCCAGGATCGGGAATCGGACCTTTCCCAGAAAAGGCCGGCCGTCCTTGTTCTCCAGCGTCAGGCCCATCTTGATTTTTCCGTCTTCGGTCAGGCCTATGGTTACCGCCGCCCCAAGATCCGTTTTCTGGTCCTGGTACTCGAGATTGACCAGAATGCCATTGTCCACGGATTGCCTGTCCACCACTTTCCACTGGTCCGATCCGATCCAGTTCTCGGTGTGCTTGATCGCGAATACCGGGGATTGATCCAGCGTGACTTGACCGAATACCGGCGACCCAAGCTGTCGCCATGTCAGGCCGTGTTGAAGGCTGACTTCCGCGGCAATTAGCCCGTCCGATGCACGGGCACTGTTCTGCTGGACGTTGGACTCGGGTTTACGGGTGATTGCCGGATGCTTCTTGTCCACGACCGGATACCACGGCGAGATTTCACCCGGGCCGGGCTCAGGCGAGATGGGCTGGCCCGGGTTACAGGTAAGCGCCACCAGGGCGAAGCTGCACTTATATACCTTGTCGTGGAAGACCAGACGTTGGGAGACTTTCCCGGGGCCGGGATGGATCACATAAAGTGAAAGCCCATTGTCCAGTCCATAACTTCTGCTGGTCAGGTTGAACGGGATTACATGATCGGAAGTGCCGTCGCCATAGACGATTTCGGCGGTGAAACGCTCACTCTGGTTAATCGGGGCAATCGGCGTCTTGGGCGGTCCGGAGTCGCCGTCGATCAGTGGGATCTTTGACCAGACCAAAAGAAAGATTTCACGCACCGGATCGGGAAGGTCGACCTGGAGCGGTTTTTGTTTCTCGATCAGTCGCCCCGTTTCAGGAACATCATCGACCTTGGGGATCCGGAACGCAATCTCGTTGACCAGGACCAGCGGGTGAGAAAAAATGTCGGCCGATTCGCTGCCCGGTGGAATTGAAAATGGTTCTTCCTGCAACCTGGGGGGCAGATCCACCGGGAGAAGGCTTGCCTGTCCGGAGGCGTCTTCCCGGTCGAGCGGGGTGAAGGAAAAAGTCTTCTCTTCAACCCGCCATTTCCCACTGCCAGCCTCGCCAACAATCTCAAGCCCGATCACCGACAGGTGACTGCCGCCGCCGATACTTTTTTGACCAACATTCCTGATCTTGATGGCATGTTTTCCCGCCGCAAAGAACCGGTCACACACCGGCAATCTGTCGCGATGATTGCCGGGTGCATACGTGTCCACTTCCGTTTGAAGCTCATTGTCAATGAACACCTTTAGAAAGCTGCCGTTGGTCACTTTCACCAGGTCTAGGGATACCTTGTAAACGGCTCCCGGATCCGGAACGATCACTTCGAAGATCAGCGCGGCATAAGGTGAATACGTCTGCATGCACGGGATGCCATTCTGCGGCGACTCATGAAATTTCTCAGCATTCCCTGCAAGATTGGCAGGGATCGATTGTGTTGTCTGACCATACGCGTCACCCATCGATGCGCTCAAGGTCAAGACCAAGGCGAACCGGGACAACCAACCGCAATAGTTCGGCGGCTGTCCGACAACCGTTTGCCTGATTTTTCGTCGTAAGCTCTTCAAGCTCATGTTCTGGCTCCGTAAGTTCTTCAGGCTCATGTTCTGGCTCCGTAAATACATCAGCACCTGTCCGTCATACAGTTGCTGTCCTGTCAACGTGATTGTGCCGGGGCAGGTCGTGGATCAAGTTCGGACGCACGGGTGTATGGGTTCACATAAGAAGATTGAAAAGATTTGTGATGAACCGGGCGCCCGTCAATGAAATCCCCAGGCTGCGCCATTCCCTGTTGCTCGCCATGGCCCCTTCATCGCTGATCTTCGGGTTGCTCGAAGTGAGTGTGCTACAGCCAGAGTATACTGCCAGACGAGGGTGGGTCAAGGCATGGACGCCGGCCTCTCTATGCGGACGAGCAGTTGAGCCGATGGCATTGCATATCGACCACTTGCAGCAGAAGCTCTCAGTAGACCCCAGCCACTCCAGCACTGATGACGGCAGCTGCGAGGAAATCTGCGGTTCGGCTTTGAAACTTGCCGGGAATGAGCCGTTGCGATTACACGTGTTCGTTGATCGTTCAACAGTGGAAGGCTTCGCCAACGGCCGTGCCTGTGTGTTCCATCGCATCCGGCCGCTGCTGGAAGACAGCGTCAACGTCGAGCTTGTGGCCACGGGCGGCGAGGCGGAAGTGACGACCCTGAGCGCATGGCGAAAAGAGGCGGTCAAGATTACCGGCCTGGATAATTGAGTGAAACGATCATTGCCTTGTGAAGGCATGCGGCATGCGGATTGATGCACTCGATCGTCGCCTTTCTCTTTGGCGCCGTGCCGCCGGGATTGCCTCGCTGTACTCACTGGTCATGGCGGCCGGCCTGTGTGCAGATCGTCACCGCCCGGACACTATCTTTCTGTAAGCGCGTCCCAGACAACCTTGCCCTGCCAGGACGCCGGGATGTCGAGATTCAGCATGTGCGCCGCGGTCGCCGCCGTGTCGCAGATCGATACATCCGTCCGTATCTCGTGGGCCTGCTTGATGCCCGGCCCGCAACAGATCCACGGCACTGTGGTGTTGACCGGGTGGCTGAATTGCCAATCCTCCGGGTCGCCGTGGCTGATGTTGTTGATCTGCCCGCCTCCGTGGTCACTGAGGATGAAGACGAGTGACTCGTCCCGCATTCCCGCCTCTGTCATCGCGTTCAGCAGCTCACCGACCTGTTTGTCACACCGGGCCACTGCGGCGCACTGTTCGGCGCTCTCCCAGCCATGCTCGTGGCCGACGGCGTCCGGATCGTCGAAATGCACGAAACAGAAATTCGGCTTGTCGCGATGCAGGCAATCGATTGCGGCGGCTGTTACTTGCGCGCTTCCGTGCTCGGGTTCTATCGAAAAAATCGTGTCTACCGTTCCCGGCTTTGGCAGCTCGTGCAGGGGGGGCCAATTGTTGAACATTGCCGTGCCGAGTCCGGCCTCGTGGGCCAGGTCGAAGACCGAGGGCACGGGATAGATGCGCGGGTCCAACCACCCCTCGGGGTCGCTCAAGAGCTCGTAGGCGTCGGCCGGCACGCCGGCCAGAATGCCAACGTAACACTGAAGCGACCATGTCGGCAGCATCGATTGCGCCCGCCACGAGTACGCGCCGTTCTCACGCAGGCGGTCGATGTGAGGTGTTTCGGCCCGCTTGAACGTTGCCGGTGTGGCTCCGTCCAGGGCGACGATCAGCACATATTTCGGGAGTGTCACGCTTGCCTCCGCGTCATTGATCGGCGCCGTGATCATCCTCTCATGGCGTCATCTCGAGCTTCAGAGCAATCATCGCCGATGGCTTCAGCGATACCGTCCTGATGACCATACCACCGCAACCGTGAATTTCCCTCCCTACGCTGCTTTTCCACAAGCAGCGAAGCTCGGGGCCGGATCCGGACAGAGCCGCAGTGCTGCGGGATACAAACACAAAAAAGCGCGGAGTCGATACGACCCCGCGCTTTCTGTAAAAGTAGTCGCTGTGGTTGCGCCTATGGATTCAGCTTGGCGTCGATGGCAGCGGTAATTCCCGCGGCGACGTCGCAGTCCGGCTCGCAGATATTGGCGCTGATCAGCAGCGTATCGACAATGGTCTGAGAAAATTCCTGAAGCTCCGGGATATTGGTCGGCGGGTTGGAGCCTACAAGCTTGCAGGCCAAGAGAACTGCGGCATTGGTTACGTCGGCACACGGGGTGCACGCAGCAGCGTCACCAGCAGCGCCAGCGGCACCAGCGGGGCCATCGGCACCAGCGTCACCAGCAGCGCCAGCAGCACCAGCAGCACCAGCGTCACCTTGCTTGCCCTGCGGACCTTGCGAGCCGGCGGGAAGGCTGTCGAGCTTGGCCTCGAGCGCCGCCTGGCCTGACAGAAGGCTGGTGATCTGCTCATGGATCGACGGACCCGGCTCCATTTGGCTAACAACTATGTTGTCTACATCGATACCGTAGTTGGCGTCTACGCCAGTAGTATTCGTGTCATTGCGGACGCGCAAGCCCCTGAGTCCGTCCCACATAGTCGGTGAGATAGGTTGGGTAGCGAACACTGCATTGCCATAGTCCGATGTATTTCCGCAGCATGCGGCAATAGTAGCGGTCGCTGTCCAGGTTGCTTTGTCGAGGGTGATCGACGCATGCGAATTACCTGACCACCACCACGGGCTTTGACCATCATGACGGTGCGTGCCATCAGCGCCAACGAAACCCCAGCCGGTCCCGTTGGCCCGGGAGTAATGTAAGCCAAGTTCGCCGCAATCGTCGCAGGCCAAATAAACTCCGGCGTTGGATGTGCCGTTAGAATTGCTGCCGTATTGTACATTCGCATCGAATTCTATTGTGTAGGACGTAGCGTCCGCGTTGGGACCGGCGAAGACAGCTCTCGAGGTCGACCACGTACGGCCGGCGTTTCCTTGTTCCCTATTCGAATTGCCGTCCAAGGCCTTTCCATCCTCATCAATCCGTTGGCCACCGGCCGAGTCGGCATCGTAACCATTGATCCGTATGGGACCATCAGCCGC
>CAUZJQ010000289.1:0-5574 GCA_963580095.1 Lentisphaeria bacterium
CACTTTACGACTTCATCGCTCTGCTGATCCTGCAGCGGGAATACCGCAAGTAGTCGCACCCAGAGGGTTGCGGGAAGACACGGCTCTGCTGTTTCGGGGGGGATCGACCAAACCCGTTGGGTAAGAGTGATTCTCAGACCCAGTACTATCCTGTCTCCGGGACTTTGGATTTTTTGCAGACGCTGATCAGATAGCGTACCAGGAACCACAGGAACAAGCCGTACTCTATCGACGCAATCCCGTAGTATACCTGATCCGATGCATTACGGTCCGCCATGACCAGCGACAGGTAATACAATATCGTCACGAACATCAACGCCACCACGATGGGATTCCGGGTGACCAGCAGAAACGGCAGAAGCCACACCAGATACCAGGGATTGCCGACCGGTGAAATCAGAAAGAGGATGACCAGCGTCCACGCACACCAGCGCCATAGGGAAGGCAAGTCCCTGACTTTGCGGACCCCGTAGAGAATGAACAGGCAAAGCCCACCGAAAAGGATCAGCTTGGCCATGCCGGCAGCGGCGCCAGGCGCCGCACCGGCGGACTCGAGGAGCGCGCGCCCGAGCGGAAACAGCGCTGCGTTCATCTCCCAGCCATCGGCAAACGTCTTGAGACCGCTGAACGGGTCCGTCTCCGTACCGACATAGCAAAGCGCCGCGCCGATGACACCGAGGCAAACGCAGATTAATCCATTCCAACCCGCCTGCATGCGCTTGCCGGTTCGCCAAAGATAGGCAAGCAGCAGGGGCACCAGCAGGACCGGCGTGAGTTTCACGAAGGCTGCGAGCATGAGCATGAGCATCGCGATGTACCCACGCTGTCGGATCAGGGCAAGCACAAAAAGCGTCAACAGCAGCGTGCAGACAATGTCGATGTGGTGAGAGTTGTTGATTTCTTTGAGCAGCAGCGGATTCCAGGCATAAATCAGAATCGTTGCCGGCGCCAGTTTCAGCGCATGCACAACACGCCACATGAGCCAGAGTACCAGCAGCTCGATAGCAAAGCACATGTATTTGAAGCCGCTGGGCAACCAGCCGAAGATCAGTGCCTCCGCGGCAAACACAACCTGCGCCGCCGGCGGATAGATCGTCTTGACCCACGGAAAGTTGATGTTTTCATACACCAACATCGCAGCCGCGCGCTTGTCGGGATCCGGCTCGACGTTTTCGATGTCGATATATTCGGGCGCCGTCGCGAATGGGCTGAGCCCGGCGAGCACCACGTGCCCGTCCCAGATGTAGCGGTAGAAATCGTCCTCGAGAATCGGATTCGAAAGCAGCAGCAGCAGCCGCATGGCGATGGCGAAAACGAAAATAATCGAGACCGCCCTGCCCTGTAGACGCCCCAGTCGCCACAACGCCACGAGATAAACAATCCAGGCGGCAGCGTAGACGGCCAGAAACCACTCAACCGGCCCCTGACTATGGTCTGGGCCATACGGAAACCACCTGCTGATGATTGTGATCCCCCCAACGCATAACAACAGCAGTGCGCCTGTGACTATTAGGTAAGTGTTGCGGGTAGCGCTGTCGGAGTTGTCGGTCATGGCTGTATCGACTGTAATGGTGTCTGGCCTCTTTACTTTATTTCGTAGCCACCCATAATCTCTCTCAACGAGGCCGATTCATGGAATCTGTTACACCCTGTCTCCTGTTCCTGATCGCTGCGAGCTTCGCAGTTGCCGCTGACCAAAACTCCGCCGGCAACCCGATGGAAGGACACATGACGCTGATGTCGCGAAAATTGATCCGCGGCGTGACCAATGCGGTCACTGGCATTGGTGAAGTGCCCCGCCAGATTACGCGAGCTACGATCGATGAAAAATCGGCGGCGACCTATACACGTGGCACGGTGTCCGGGTTCGGCATGGCCATCATGCGTACCGCCGTTGGTGTAATCGAAACGGCCACCTTCATCATCCAGGCTCCGGGAAATTACGATCCCTTGCTGGCCCCCTCATTCGTCTGGGAAGACCGCGATCAGCCCGTTGCCGGGGAGTAAGACAGCGGGCCGACGCTTCCGACACGAAGGCATGCAGTTCACCAAACCGGCTCCAGCTTCCCCTTACGTCGCTTTCGCCGCCACAACTGCCAGCGTAGCGCTCAGAGCGCAGGATACGTTCAGGGAGTTCACATGACCATGCATGGGGATCTGCAGCACCTGATCCGCCTGGCGCAGAATAGCAAAACGCACGCCCTTCCCTTCCGAACCGATGACCAGGCAGGCAGGCGACTGCGGTTGCCAGTCGTAGATCGACAAGTCGCCGGAGCCGTCGAGCACGTTGATCGAGACCCGCTCGCGCTTGAGCTTCTTCATGGCGGTGTTGAGATTCGAATGATAGAGGTTCAGATGAAAGACCGCGCCGGTTGAAACTTTTACCGCTGCCGGCGTAATGCCGCTGCTGTTGCCCTTGTGATAAATCACGTGCCGCACGCCTAATCCCTCACATACCCTCAAGGCAGCACCGAAATTGTGCGGATCCTCGATACCGTCGAACATGACGATCAGGTCGGCATCGATCGGGCCGTCTGGCAGCGCCGTAGTACCGAGCCCTTCACACTCGGCACAGACGCCCTGGTGGTCAGGTGATTTCGTCAGGCTGCGCAGGTCCGACAGACGCTTGACCGGGACAGCGTTTTGCTTGGCAAGTTTCTCAACCTTGCTGACAGCCGGGTTATTTTTACGGGTGTCGATGTAGATACGCTGCAGCGGAAAGTCCGCGCGCAATGCCTCAATCACCGGATTAACGCCATAGAAAATCATTAGAAGTGTGCTCAGTTACCTTTTATGCTGAACCAAACCCTTGCCCTAGATGCCTGGCATCAAGCTGCCGGTGCCAGAATGGTCCCGTTCGCCGGGTGGTCGATGCCCGTACAATACACGTCGATTCTCGCGGAGCACCGTCATACCCGGACGATTGCCTCTATTTTCGACTGCAGCCACATGGGACAGTTCCGCTGCCGCGGTACCGGGATCGCTGCCGAACTCGACCGTCTCCTGCCGCGCCGGGCCACCGATCAGCGGCCCGGGACGTGCCGCTACAACTTTCTGCTGGCCGATGACGGAACGGTGATCGACGACATCATCGTCTACCGCGTCGCCGATGACGAGTTCTATATCGTCGTCAACGCCGGCACTATAGCCGGCGATGCCGCGCATATTTCAGCCAGACTCTCCGCCGGCGCCACCTTTGTCGATGAATCTGCGTACACCGCAAAGTTCGATGTCCAGGGTCCCGCCAGTACCGAACTGATGCGCGCGGCCGGCATCGAGGCGGTCAATGGCTTGCGCTATTTCAATTTCACGCATGTGGAAATCGCCGGTGCCCCCTGCCTGCTGAGCCGTACCGGCTACACCGGTGAGCGTGGCTACGAGATCTATGTGCCAACTGGCGCAGCGGCGGCCGTCTGGGAACTGCTCACGGCAATCCCGGAAGTGCAGCCAGCCGGACTCGGCGCCCGCGACACGCTGCGGCTTGAAATGGGCTATCCGTTGTACGGACACGAACTGAACCGCGACAGCACACCACTTGATGCCGGGTTCGGCGGACTCATCGATCCGGACCACGAATTCGTCGGGCGCAAAGCGCTACTGGAACGATCGCGCAAATACCTCACCGCGGTCCGCTTCGAAAGTCGGCGCGCAGCACGCGAAGGAAGCGCAGTAGCAGACGCCAGTGGCCAGCTCATCGGCACGGTGACCTCAGGCGCCTTTTCCCCCTCGCTGGAATGTGCCATCGCCCTGGCTTATATCAGCGGCGGGCAACTGCCGCCAGGCACACCCGTCAGCGCCCAGACAGGGCGCGCCGAGATTGCCGGAAAAATCGTCGCGCTACCGTTTTATGATGCCGGCACCGCCCGCGGCAAATGAAATTGCAGACTTTGCCCGGCGAGTCTTGATTTTTCTGAAATTAACGTTAACTCGGTTATACGCGGTTTCACTGCTCCGCGGCCGATACAGCATCCGCCACGCTGTCATGCGGCACAGCGGAATGACAATGCAACGCGCAACAACTTTCTGCAATTCATCGAATTAGGAGGAGCATATTGAAAAAATACACCGAAGAACATGAATGGATCAACCTGGAAGAGGGCCTGGCAACGGTGGGCATCTCGGCGCATGCCGCCCATGAACTAGGGGACATCACATTCATCGAACTTCCGGAAGTAGACACGAATGTGAAGCAGGGCGACAGCATCGGCACAGTTGAATCGGTCAAGGCAGCCTCGGACATTTACAGCCCCGTCGGCGGCCACATCTCCGCGGTCAACACGGAGGTCGAGGACAGCCCGGAGATCGTCAACGATTCGCCGGAGGAAAAAGGCTGGTTGTGTAAACTCGACAACGTCAATGCAGACGAGATGCAAGCACTGATGACCGACGCCGAATACGAAGAATTCATCACCGGCACTTGATCCACGGCGCCACTTATGCCGTACATAGCGAATACAAACGAAGACCGTCGGGAAATGCTCGCCGCTATCGGCGTGGATTCCATCGACACCCTCTGGCGGCATGCCGGTGTCGACATGCCGGCACCTGACCTTTCGGCCATTCCCGAGGGGCGCTCTGAATACGAAGTGAACCGGCACCTCGCCGGACTCGCCGATCGCAATGCGCACCACCTCACCTGTTTTATCGGCAGCGGTTTTTACGATCATATCATCCCGGCAGCGGTCGCAGAAATCACCGGGCGCGGTGAATTCTACACTTCCTACACGCCGTATCAGCCGGAAGCCTCGCAGGGCACGCTGCAGGCGATATACGAGTATCAGTCCGCAATCTGCCGGCTCACCGGCATGGAAGTTGCCAACGCCTCACTGTATGACGGCGGTACCGCACTGTTCGAGTCGATCATGATGGCGATGCGCCTCAACCGCCGACGCAAAGCCGTGCTGGCCGGGACGGTGTCGCCAATCTACCGTGAAATGATCCGCTGCTACAGCCAGAACCTGGACATCGAACTGGTCGTCATCGAACCGCCGGACGACGGCACCAGCAGCAATATCAATGCGTTGAAAGCCGCCCTCGATGACACGACCGCCTGCGTAGTGGTGCAGTACCCGAACGTCTTCGGCACACTTGAAGACTGGGAGGAACTGGTCGAGTACGCGCACCAACGCGGCATCGTGGCGGTATGTTCGGTGTATCCCACCGCCCTGTCCCTGGCACGGACGCCCGGGGAGATGGGCTTCGACATTCTCACCGGCGAGGGCCAGAGCCTTGGCATCGATCTGTCATTCGGCGGCCCGTACCTGGGGCTCATGGCGACAACGAAAAAGTTCATGCGGAAAATGCCGGGACGCATCGTCGGTCGTACCGTCGACACCGAAGGCCGCGACGGGTTCGTGTTGACGCTGCAGGCCCGCGAGCAGCATATCCGCCGCGAGAACGCCATGTCGAACATTTGTACAAACGAAGGCCTGTGTGCCCTCGCTGCGGTTGTCTATCTGTCCTGTATCGGCCGTAGCGGTTTCGAAAAGGTCGGGCGGCTCTGCGCCGCCAAAGCCTGTTTCGCCCGCGAACAGTTGCTGGCGATCCCCGGTATCGAACCCGTCGACCAGGCCG
>CAUZJQ010000290.1:0-5559 GCA_963580095.1 Lentisphaeria bacterium
CCGCGCTCTTGCGCGCCGCCTCACTCAGTGGCAGGCCGATGTTGCCCGCCCCGATCGCCTTACAACCGGCGCCCTTCAATAAGTGCACCGCCAGTTCCACCGTTGTCGTCTTGCCGTTGGTGCCGGTCACCGCCAAGACGGGGCATGCACAATAGGCAAAACCGAACTCAAGCTCGCCCAGCACCGGACACGACAGCGACCGAGCCAGACGCCCCAACACATTGTCAGGACCGATACCGGGACTGAGTACGGCCACATCGGCGGCTTCACGCCAGGTTTCCGCCGCCCACTCCAAATAAACCGTCGCCCCAAGAGTCTCCAGCCGCCGGGCACGCTCAACCAGCGTCGCGTTCGTGAAGCCGTCAAGCACCGTGACCCGGGCATCGCTTTGCAAGGCCAGTTCAGCAGCTGCAACGCCACTGATACCGGCACCGAGCACCAATACATCCTTGTTTTCAACAGGGCCCACGACCACAACTTTTGGTCAAACGTTACGCCGCACGCCGTGTCATGAATACATCGCGGATCTTGCGCGACGCAGGCGCCGACTATCTCTTCTTCCCAACTCCAACTTTAATTGCCACGCCTGGAACAACATTTGCCAACGCTACGCTGTAACGTCCATTGCTGACCATTCACTCCAGGATACTCGAATCCGCAGTAACATCGCAAAATCGCATTGCCCGACACCCCACGGTTGATGCCGGCGGAATAAACCGCGGAAAAAGGCTAAAAACACTGCCAAGGACAGGCCCACTGCCAGGAACATTCAGTTACAACAAGTGACTGGTATTGAACCGATTACAATACCCGGTGAGGTTGGCAAGCCAGGGTCACCGGTGAACCTCCGTCAAAGTTCACCCTAATGCCACGAACAACGATTGCAAGTACCTGTTCCAACAAAATCTTCACGGCCTGCCTTATCCGGTCCGAACAAGCGAACAATTTATTTCCAATCGTCTCATAACAGGAATGTTATGAGAATATTAGAGAAATTTCAGTTGGCTGAGGGAGTGGAAAAATGCGGTATTAGGCAGGAAGGATTGTTAGCTTCAATTTGTGGTGGGCGGCGGGCGCTGCCAGGCACGAATCCGATTACTCGGGCGCTCGCGAAAGACAACATCCCCGATCATCACACGATCGCCCTCCGTGAGCCGCGCCTGAGAGACTTCGGTGCCCGGCTCCATTACCTCGATCTCGCCGACTTTCTCGTAGCAAATGAAAAGAATCTCATTGCGCTTCGAGCGAATCACATCGGTCTGACGCGCCACCGGGAATTTGTCCCCGGCTTCGACGTCGTCGTACTTGAGGTTGGCCCACAGGCTGTTTCCGTCGACATGGATAATCTTGCCGTCTTCGGCCAGGAGATCGTTCGATGGAAGCGCCGCGACTTTGGGAAACTGAATGATTTTGACATTGTCGAATTTGCTCTTGCAGTCGAACGCGTAGAAACCGAGCTTGGTGCCGCGCCGCGGATAGTCTGTATCCAGATAGCTGATCATCTGAACACCATCGATATCAAGTCCGATATGCCAGATTTCACGGCGCAATGTGACCGTGTAGGTGCGCTTGGGCTCGAGTTTGAAGTTGTCGTTCGAGGCAATGAGTACGGCACCGGGCTTGCCATCGCTGTCGCGTTGAATCTTAACCGCCTTGACACCCGCCTCGTCAATGCGGAAAAAGTATTGGTCCTTCTTGGTACGCGGGTCGTGCAGGTTAAAAACGATCCGTGCCTTCTCACCAAGCTTCCAGACCCGGAGATCGAATGACACCGAATTATTCGTTCCAAACTGGGTCTTACTCATGATCTCGGCATAGCCTTTTGCCGGGTTGATCTCGGCGTGCAGCTTGCCTTTTGCGATCCGCCACGAACCGACGCGACGTGACCAGTTCTGCAGATCCCCATTGAAACGTTCATGCAACTTGGTCTCGCCTCGCGGTCCCACCCATAGCCGCTCACCCGGCGTCCCAAGCGTACCGGCAACGACGGCATCATTGGTTCGAATCCCAGTACCGACAGATCCGCTGAGTTCAGCCTTGGCAATGCCGCCCCGGATGTTCTCGATACGACCGTGGGCGATGACTTCGATCTGTTCCTCCCGAATCCCGCCGGTCACCGGATGGACAAGTTTCTTAATGTACCGCGCAACCGTAACCAGGCTGGGCACCTCGATCTCATTCGGGTTATGCAGACGGATATCGACACGTTTGCCGCTGATCACCGTGACAGTACCAATCTCACCCGCCTGGCAGGCTGCACCACAAAGCAACAGCAAGGCAACAATCGCCGTCAAGGTGATCTCACCAGGTTGACGGGCACCCTGATCCGGACGCGGTGAATTTGTGTTTGCAAGGCAAGCCGTCAGTCGCATCGCTGCTCGACTCCGTACGAATTATTGCGGTGGCAAAGGCACACCATAGTATAGTTTTACAAGCAGAAAATGCAACGCTTCGGGAGACTCTGCTGGTAGGTTTCGAGTGCAAATTTCATACCCATCAGCCTGGCCGATATGGCGGTCTGGAACGCTATTCCACCGATGAATCGGCAATTTCGCTGTGGACCGCCGCCGGCATGGCGAGAAGGGCAATGACAACGAGTTGGATGCCACGCACTACGAAGGAAATTAGCCAGCTGCCAAGCAGAATCGAAACGAGCGCCGCGGCAACACCGAGCAGCAGCGCCCGGTCGTACGGCTCAGCGGCTGCGGCACGGACGTTCAGGGCACGCCCGAGAAACGCCAACAGCAGCCCTGCCAGGCAGGCTAGCCCCAGCACACCAGTTTCCACAGCCTGCACGAAGAACAGCCCATGGGCGTCCTTCTCCATCAGGTTCACGGGGCTTTTTTCGACGCCTGTGGACCACATCGGGCTGTTGCCATAGAACACGTTGACGCGCCGCTGATAACCGCCAATGCCGTGGCCTAGGACAGGCGAATACCCGACCGCATTCAGGGCTGCCTGGATCTCCAGATACTTCTGCTGCCAGGGATTCCAACGCGGATGTTGCCAATTCTGCCCCTTCATCGGCATCGGCTGGAGCCCGTACGGATCGGCAGACCGGTGCAGGGCCACGGAGTCGAGCAGCACCTTCCCGTGGTGCGACGACACCAGGCACGTCACACCTACAACAGCCGGGAATGCAGCCAGAGTCAGCGCCACGGCAAAGCGCCGAGACGACGCCACGGCTACGGCACAGCATCCCGCCGCAGCACAGATCAGCAGGCCAAGATGCAGGACGCAGATCAGCGACAGCAGACAGAGCATCGCCAGCACCAATCGTTGCCACAACGGCCGGATCACCGGCAGCATGGCGAGAGCCAGTGGCAGCATGACAATAATATAGGTACCCAGGACGTTCTTGCCGGATTCCGTCCCGGCAACCCCCTGGCGGCCAGGATTGAAACGGAAACCGAACAGCGAATCGATATCAGCAATGTCGAGCAGTCCGCGCGCCGTGCCGCCGCTGAGGACGAGGCAGTATTCGACCAGACCGGCAACGACGACCACACCAAACATCACCAGCGCCGTTGCCACCGCCAGCCGGCGCATCCGGACACGGCGCAGCACCTCAACAAAGAACAGGTACGCAACAACCCACACCTCGACATACTGGATCAATTCCTTGATACCGGCGCCACGGTCGGCCTCGTTTCCGGATTTGTCGAAAACACGTGCCCAATCGAACAACGACAGCAGGCAGACCAACAGAAGCAGGAGGATGCCGGGCGGCGGCAGCCACTGCCCGGGGCGTTGCCGCGTGAGCAGCAGATACCCGGCCAGAAAAACGACTCCGAGCCCGAGCAGGCAGTCAGCAAGGGTAAAGCCGATACTCGGACAGGCTATCGCCGCCCGCACAATAAACGATTTCTCGGTGACGCCAGTCAGATATCCAGCCTCGCGCTCGACAGCGCTCAGTTCGGTGGCCGGCACGTCGAGGCGAATATGCGTGCGATCATTCTGCACCACGGTGAATTTCCGGTCACCGATCCACAGCGAGCTGCCGACCAGTTCGTCGCATTCGTAAACTGCGAATTGATCAACGATCGTCGCACTTCCGTCCGGCGCGGCTTCGATAGCCTCGACCGCGCCGTAGCGGACACCAGTAAACCACAGGGCGAGATGACGGACCGTCAACTGAGTGTGAGCGGCGACGAGGATCAGTAGAACAAGGGCTGCAAGCCAGGACGGCAGGCGGGAAGATGTCACAGTTTTTTGGGCGTTCACATGCTTATCCATCGATATCCCGGCCCGCGCCGATGCGCCAGTTACTGTTGAAATTCGAGCACATCCCAATCCTGAAAGTAGTGAAAGTCACACTTCGACAGGTGTGCTGTTGAACTCAACTCGCGACCCTCGGGCAGATAGATCGAGTAATCGTAACGCGAGAGATGAAACCGCCAGCGATCTCCCGGTGCAGGGGGGCCATCGACGGTCGGCAGACTGGCAAACGGCACGGCGATTTCGAGCTGCCAGAACTCGTCCTCGACATCGAGGTCGTTGATCGCCCCTTCCACATGGATGCCGACGCCGAGGTCCTGGCAATCCCACTGCTGCCAGCGGAGCATACTGACACCGCCCGCTTGGTAGGGTGGACGGTTGCAGGCATCGTACACCGTACCAAGCGCGTTGATCTCGAAGTTGTAATAGACGCCGCTTGCCTCGTCGGGCATGAAAAACAACTCGAGCACATCCTCATGGCAGGTTGGGCAGTCGCGCTCCGTCTGGTAACTCCAGACATCGCGGTCACAGGCATGAAAGCCGGCATATAGAAAATTGTCGTCCCAGAGCATTCGGCCGTCAGTTCTGCTGATCACCGGCTCACCGGATTCCGGCACGAAAAATTCGAGGCCTTCCGCCTGCGCCCAACCCGGTTCATCGAGATGTCCGTCGACAATTATGGGGTCACTGGTGTATGTGCATCGGCGCGTTTCGGGCATCTGAACTTCCTGGTTGAGGTAATAAGCGAGTTGTGTTGACGCTATTGACGCCGCAAACCGTACGGTTGTTCCGCCCCCGATGCAACCCCATTTCATGTCGCATCGATACGCTTGAAAGATCTTTGACCGACCATTACGTTCCCAGCATGACTTCTCCGGAGCACAGCAGCGGTGTGTTCAGCCCAGGCGCCGAATGGATCTGGGACAGCAGCAATCCGCACCAGTACTGCTACTACGCCGAGGCGCGTCGGCACTTTGAGATTAGCCCGGAACAGTGGAAAATCGTTCATAGCGCCGGCAACTGCCGCCTGCGGATAACTGCCGAGGCCGGCTATATGGCCCGGCTGAACGGCCGGGTTGTCGGCCACGGCCCGGCGAAGTCCGCTGCCGGTCGACGTTCGGTCGATACCTGGAGTATCACCGGGTTGCTGCGGACGGGAGTCAATGAACTGCACATTGCCGTGCTGAGTCTGGGGACCGGTACTATCAACGCCTGCGCCGACGCCGCAGCCTTGATCTTCGAAATGCGGTTGCCACACGCCACGATCGTCTCCGACGATTCGACGAAAATACGAACGGATGCGACTCGGAACCGACGTACCGTGCGACGGCGGTTACTGCC
>CAUZJQ010000291.1:0-5482 GCA_963580095.1 Lentisphaeria bacterium
ACAATGAAACGAATCACAATGAAACGAATCACAATGAAACGAATCACAATGAAACGAAGGTTTCGCGCGAACCCGTCGGCTGGCGAGCATTGGACAGGACTGATTGTTGTAGCGCTGGTTGGAATGAGCATAACCGGCGGCGCCCAGCTGGCGGACGAACCCGTAAAGATTACTTTTGAAAATGTCACCGAGGCGCTGGGACTCGAGGGTTTACACGGTGACGAGGCTTGCTGGATAGACTACAACAATGACGGCTGGACCGACCTCCAGGGCGGTGGCAGCGGCGCAGGTCAGATATTTAATCTGATCACCGTAATGGAATGAGGAGGAAAATTGAGACTGAAGCGACAATCTTGCGGCTCAAAATCTTCTGTTTGCGGCCTTACGCGATCTGGATTTTCGCCGTCGTTGTAGTCTCTTATTTCTTTTGCTGCAAGTAAAGTCAGGGTGCCCGACACAGGTTTGTTGGCGCCCTCGAGCGCTATTTGCGCCTCGATTTCGTCCGTCAGATGGCGGTTGGTAACACTGAGTATCACTTCACTTCCGGCGGCATTGACAGAGGCCGAGGAAGTGAGACAGGACAGTGGCTGGTCGCGGGCAACAGAAAGACTGCCGAAGAAATCAGAATTCCCTTCTTCCTGGCCTACTTCAATGCTTTCGCATTCCATCTCGATTTCCACTGCCTCGTTGTTGCGATGCGGCTTGTACATATTGAATAAATGATAGGTCGGCGTCACCCATACCTTGTCGGCATGTGTTTGCACCAGCGCCTGCCCACCCGTTAAATTATAGCTCAATGCCATATGGATGCGGTCTGCCCAGCGGTGAAAAGTATCCAGAATGCCCGCCGCTGCAATCGCATCTCGCATCGTGCAAATTCTGCTGGCCCAATTAACCGCCCATTCAGATATCACGATTTTCATTTCGCTGGCTTGCGGAGCCTGCTTGCTGTAGGGTTCCTGCAGCCAGTTGTGAGCCCACGGTTGTCGGCCCTGCGAATAGAACCGCAGCGTGGCGTCGTATTCGCGCAGGCGATCATCCAATCCCTCGGTGTTGCGCAAAAGCCGGTAGTAATCGTCATCCGTGAAATCGACATCTTTCATCAACACGCCGAAGTAGTGCATGTAGGCCATATGGTCGACCAGGCTTATCCCGCCCATCACAGGGGTAAACGCGCGGTCGAGCGTCTCGAAAAACGCTTTGACCCATTTCGATCCGCCCACCGCAGAGCCAATCATCTCGATACTTGGATCGATCAGGCGCGCAGCCGCTGCGAATTTCCTGAAATCCCGGGCGTGGGCATCCGGCTCCATGTCGCCCCAGGCGTAGACGTGCCAGTACTTGACCTTGTAAGGCTCTGGATGCCCGTGCTCGGCTCGCAGGCGGGCATATTTAGTCCCCCCATCATAATTGCAATACTCGACCCAGTTTTTCGACCCCAGCGGATCATTCTCGTTGGTATCTAAAAGCGGCTCAGCGCCGAGAAGACGGCAGAAGCGGATAAACTCATCCGTGCCTACATCGTTGGAAATTTCCACAGGCTCGTGTCCTCGCACCCGGCCCCAGGGCAACAGCAGCCGCGGTCTCTTCTCCCTGGGACCGACGCCATCTTCCCAGTTGTAGAAAGGCGATTGGGGGAAGAACTGAATCACCGGCAATGAAAGCTCTTTTAAGGCTGCAATTACGCCCGGGTGAAATCCGTCGATGTGAGGAATAGTGTCGTCATCTCCAACCCACATGCCCCCGTGCACGGAATCCCCGCGCACGGAATCCCGCCAGTCCCAAGTACACCCGTACAGGTTGGGGCTGATAACTCCCAACCGCCGATTCAGATCTACGGAAATTTTTGCTTTGTTAATAGACAATCTCAACCTCCTCTCATTTTCCATTTTTCTCAGCGGTACTAGACGGCAATGTGCAAATAAGCTTATGCCACCCGTGTATCAAGTTTGTCTGGCAAATCCATTCGAGGAGCGGCAATCCGCCCCAAAGAGACCCGCCGGTTCCGAGCCGTCACGGCCTCTCTTGTCCGCCGCAAGCAAGCGTGAGTCCCAAGTGCTGTGATAAAGCCAGCCCACAACCCAGCATACCCCGGCACTGTAACAGAAGCCGTGGACAGGCTCTATGCCGAATGGCCGGAGCAACTGTTGGCGAAGATCCGGGACACCGAAAAGGATGACCTGGACTTGTTCCACTTTTCTCTCGGCACCGAGATCCGGAACTCATTGGGGCTATGGGACAACAACTGGGATCTGCTGGAGGATGCCGAAGCAAAGGGACCAGACGAAGCGGCGGGAGAAGTGATCTATCAGTTGTGGAGGCGGTTGCACCGTGTATCCTCTGGGTGGACGAAATCGAGAAAGGGTTCAGCGGCGTCCGTCCTGGCACTGCAGCTGGTCTTGGGTCTGCCGCTTCAGCGAAGCATTGCCTTTCGTGACTTCGTAGTGGGATTGACGTAAAAAAGCGCGGAATCTTTCGATCCCGCGCTTTTTTGTAAATCGACGTCTGCTTGTGCCTACGGATTCAATTTCGTGTCGATGGCACTATTGATTTCAGCGGCGACATCGCAATTTTCCTCGCAGATATTGGCGCTGATCAGCAACGTATCAACAACGGACTGCGCAGTATCCTGAAGCTGCTGCAAACTGGTCGCCGGGCTGATACCCAGCGCCGTGCAGGCCAAGGAGACTGCTGCGTTGACCACGTCGGCACATGGGGTGCACGGGGCATCCGCACCGGTGGCACCAGCAGCACCAGCGGTGCCATCCGCACCAGCGTCGCCCTGCGGGCCTTGGCCTCCGGTGGCACCAGCCGCGCCGGCAGGTCCGGCAGGTCCGCCGCCGTCGTTGCGCTCTCCGACGGCATCAATGTGATCTTGCTTATTGTAAGGTGTGCCGACGCCCCTGAGTCGCACGCGAACCGTCACCTCGACGGCCTCGCCCGGCCAAAGTGAGGCACCGAGATGAGGAGTGGTGAAATTCCAGATCCCCTCGGCCGGGGTGACAGTCCCATCCATGTTGACCGTGTAGGGGTAATAATCGTATTGAGTGCTCTCGTTGATGAGGTTGCCGGTTGAGCCGCGGTCCGCCATGAAGAAGAAATGTTCCCAAGGCATCTCCTCGGCGCCCCCGGGTTTACTGTAGGTGTGGCCTGCAATATTAACGTAGAATCCATGGCCCAGGTTGGCCCCTTGCAGGGAATCGTAGTAGTCTGTTGGGCCGGGGACCACACGCTTGCCAAAACCATTTGGGTTATCTTCCATGACGTCCATCTGGACCGCTACCCAGACCGCGTCTGCTGCATGGTCGTTGTGGGCGAACATCTGGTTGGTCACGCCGAACACCGCGAGCGCTGTGATTGCTGCAAGTAGCTTTTTCATGGGGTTCCTCTTCGAGTTGCTTGGCAACTGTCCAGTTGCGCATTGCATTAAGTTATTACTTCGACCCAAAACCTATCCGTGTAGATGGTCTTGCCGCGAAAATCGCAGGAATCTCCGCCTGTGTGCTCAGACAGGTATAAGTATCTTCCGTCCGAATTCCAAGCAAAAAATTGGCACACCGGGGGGGGAGGGGGGGACTCTGACTTCCCGAAATGCCGTGACCGACAAGGAAGTTGGCGGTGTTGTACGCGCGCTTCTGCGCATGGCTGTGGGTAAGGGCGACGATGAACTCCGTGCCGGGCTCACAGCGTTAAAACAGGAATATTCGGCGGTGGCGATAACGGATGCCGAGATTGACCACTGGGGCATGGCGTTGATGGGGACGTATCTGGAACCCGGCCGTCGCCCACTTTACGGTCGCATCAAGACCGCCAAGCTCGACTGGAGGCGGGCCGTGCATCTCTGAGCCGTTCCGCGCCAAAGCCACGATTGAACGATTCGTCGATTAGCCGCTGCCACGGAACGCCTGCGGTCGTTTTTTGGCGTTTCCACGGCATTTTCGGCGGATGTTCGACGAGCACAGACCGCCGTGGGTATAGCTCACTTCAAATCTGTCGGCCACTCCGCCAGGTACACGCCGTGCTTGGGGCCCGGCCAAGCGGCGTTGAAGATCACGCCGCTCTGATCGGGCAGCACGAAGGGGTAGGCAAACGGGCCCCTAAGGCTGCCGGTGTCGCTCGTTGTCGGGTATGAGGCGATGATCTGTTCGTTCCAGCCGTGCCGTAGTCCCTCGATTTCCACGGCGAGCAGGTGGTCGTACCCCGGTTCGCCGCCGCAGACGATGTAGCGCGAATCGGGCGTCACCTGCATGTGCCCTCCCCACCGGCCCGGCGGATACTTTGCCGCCAGGTCCTCACCGGTTTGCCAGTCCGTCGCTCCATCGAGCCTCCGACGAGAACAGGAATATCGAAAAGATGAAGAAAGGAGATGAAGAGTGAAGATGAAGAAAGGAGATGAAGAGTTGAGGATGAAGAGTTGGGGGATGACTAGCCAACCACCGGGAAATGACTGCCGATGATGGGTTCCCCGGGCGCGACCTCAAAGAGCGGGACAAGGGGATGATCCCAGGCCTGGGTGTTCGTGACACACATGCCCGCGGGCAGATAGATAATTACAAAGGCGCGACGATGTGAATCTGTGGTGTTCTTCGGAGTCGAATGGAAGTTCAGGCTGTGATGGAACATACATTCGCCCGACTTCAACTCGACCGGCACGCCGAAGCCGGCGTCGTGTTCGCCCATGATAACCCGCTCCGTTCGGGCGTCGGGATTTTGAGCCAATTCCTCTAATTCCTTCTTTCTGGCCGCCGGCAAGAAGCGCGGATCTCGATGGCTGCCGGGAACGACATGCATGCAGCCGTTGGCCACCGTCGCATCGTCCAGGGCGATCCAGCAGGTGAGTATGTTCGGATCGGCGAGGGGCCAGTTGTAGAAATCCTGGTGAAACTGGAAGCGGTCGTTTTCCCCCGGTGGTTTCGAGATGACATGATCGTGCCACAGCCGCAGTTCCGGACTCTTCAGCAGCTGCTTTGCAATGCCGGTGATCAACGGGTGGCGCACGGTTCTGTCGTACGCCGCATCCCGCTTCCAAAGATTGAGATGCTGCGTAATGGCCTCGCCATACGCACCGCCCTCGCCGCCGCGGTCGTGTCCGATACTGAACTCGATCGACGAATCATCACATTCTTCCGATTCGATTCGGACAATCCGGTCCAACCCAGCCAGGAGCTCGGCGACTTCACCTTGCTCGAGGACCTTGCCGAATTTCAAATAACCGTTCTCATCCCAGAATTGGATCTGTTCATCGGTAGTCATTTTGCTGGTCTTCTTCCGATTAAGGTTAGGACGTGCCTGTAAACAATTACCTGACAACAGCTCGACATCAAGGAGACGTCGTACGCCTTTTAGCTTTCAGCTCACGTTTGCTTGCTCAGTGCTCAGTGTTAACGTATGGTTAAAGACGTAGTCGGTCCTACTTCCTTGGTGGACCTTTAACGAAGTACGACGACCATGAAAAAAAACAACATTGCACGCCCCGCTTCAT
>CAUZJQ010000292.1:0-5467 GCA_963580095.1 Lentisphaeria bacterium
TCGGCATCCTGGGTATTGGTTGTGGTGCCCAGCGTCATGATCCCCTGGTAGAACTTGTCTTGCCCGGAAAATTTGTCGGCCAGTTTCGTGGCCCGACCCAGCACAATAATCAGGAGTCCCGTGGCACCCGGGTCGAGTGTGCCGCAATGTCCGACCTTGCCGACCTTGAACCGCCGCAGATAGCCGACAACGTCGTGGCTGGTCCACCCGGCCGGCTTGTCGACCAGCAGCAAACCGCTCTCCTGAAGTGTCTTGTCGTCGATGATAGACATGCGGTAATATATCGTTTCATGTGCGACAAGAAATAAACCTTGGCCTGAAAATTTGTGGTGCGGTCGTTCCCGACCGTGCATGGGAACGGTACAGTATGGTTTCTTTTCATTCAAAAGTCCGATGTATTCGGTGCCGTAAGGTCGTACAAACTGCCGCTGACAACCGTTGCCACAGGCAAGCCAATCCACATGAACGACAGCGACATCAGTCACGACACGGAAACAACCTCGCCTGCGATCGTTTGGATCATGGTCTGTGGTGGTAGTTTGCTTCTGCTTGTTGGCGCCGGCATGATGACCGCGCTGAGCCCGCTATTCATCTACGGCAAGTTTTATGAGCAGCGCCCGGTGATTGCGATGGTCGCGTTCTACCTGACCGCCTGGATCGGCTACGTCCTGATTTTCGCATGGTCGCGTGCCGCCGGACGCACCCGCAGTCTGTTCTGGGTTGCCATAGCTTGCGCGCTTGTCGCACGGCTGTTGATGTGTTTTTCCAGTCCGCTGCTGGAGAACGATTTCTATCGCTACATATGGGACGGCATGGCCGTCAATCACAAGGTCAGTCCTTACGCCACGGCGCCGCACTTCTGCGAGGTCACCGACATTGAACCGGATCCGGAGCAGTTCGAAGCGGCAAAGCTCGTGCATTCCCGCATCAACTACCCGGCAGTTAAAACCATCTACCCGCCGGGAGCGCAGGCAGTCTTTGCTCTCAACGGCGCAATTTTCGGATGGTGGCCGTATGGCCTGCGCTGCATCTTTCTGGTCGTTGATCTGACGATCATGATCCTCCTGTTTCGCTCTGGTGCAGACCGGGCTGAAGGCCGTCGCCGCACGATCCTCTATGCCTGCTGCCCGCTACTTCTCAAGGAAGTTGTCAACTCGATGCACCTTGACATTCTCTGTACCTTCCTGCTGACGCTTTATGTCCTGTCGCTGATGCGCAATCGCATCGCACCGGCGTACGTCTGGGTTTTTCTCGCCGGCTGGGTGAAGCTGACGCCGTTCGTGTTACTGGCGCCGCTGTTCTTTCTGCAAGTGCATCGGCGTCAGTGGCGGCAGCTGGCGATTGCTCTTTTGCTGTTTGGCGGCGCTTCGGCAGGGATGTTGGGACTCATGACGCTGGGTGTCGACGAACCGTTTGCTGGGTTGAAGGAATTTCATGAATCATGGGAATCGAACGCCTCCGTCTTTGCACTTGTGCGCAGTCGCTTTGAGCACAGCCTGCTGGCCGGCGGTATTTCGACGGATGACGCATATGCCGGGGCGTGTCAGAACGCCAGGGATGTGCTGGCGTTCGTTTATCTCATCTTTCTGTTGCTATGGTGGCGTTATGTTCGCCACGAGCATGCGGCGTTGCGCTGCAGCATGTGGGTGTTGCTGGTGATGCTTCTGATCACGCCGGTCGGTAATCCATGGTACCTGCTGTGGCTGCTGCCGTTCATGGCGGTGCTGCGGAATCCGATGGTTCTGTTGTTGATGGTCATGACGTCACTCTATTATCTGTCATTCCACATCCTAAACCACGATCTGCCGCCAGAGATGAACACATACCTGCGTCTTGTCGAATACGTCCCGTTCTATCTTGGGCTCTGCGGCTATCTGTCGTACGTGTGGTGGCGGCGGACGCGGGCAGCGAAAAGCGTGGAAGAGACTGGCGATCCTGCTATAATCAAGACGTCGCGTGAATAGCGCTGCTGTCGGAGGCACCGCTTTCGTGCGTCTTCCACGGCCGGTCCTCGGGGTCTTTGGCCAGGCAACGGTTGACGACGAGTGCGTCCCAGTCCTGCGGCACTTCGGGCCGGCATTCGGATAGTGCCATCGGTGTCTGCGTCATGTGTGCCCGCATCATGTCCATGGGATTGTCGGCTTCGAATGGGGAACGTCCGGCGATCAGGTGATAAAGCGTGGCACCGTAGGAATACGTGTCGCTGGCGGCTGTCACTTTGCCGGTCGCTGGAATCTCGGGCGCCGTATATTGCGGCATTCCGCTCGCCCAATTCATCTCGGTCAGCCGCGACTCGTGCGGCCGCATCGCCATACCGAAACCCGCCAGCTTGACCGCGCCGTCTTTAGTGACAAAAACATTTTCCGGCTTGATGTCGCGATGGATGATTTCCGCACCGCGCACGGCGTTCAGTGCCTCTGCCAAGCCGCGGGCAACGTTGGCGACGGTATCGTAATTGCCGCGGCCGCGGTTCTCTATGATGTGGCTTACATCGCAGCCATCGACATATTCCATGACAAAATAGGTATGGCCGGCAAATGCGCCGCGCGCCAGAACCTGCATGATCCGGTCGTTGTCGCGAAAGTCGTCGATCATTTGCAGTTCGCGGTCGAAACGGTGAAATCGGCTTTCGTCACGGGAGGCCTCCTGTGAGAGCATCTTCATAACCTGAATCTCGTCGCCGATGTCGCAGTGTACTTTGAAGACATACGAGCCCGCGGTCCAGGCAATCGTTCCCGCGATGGTGTATTGGTCGATATGTTCACCGAACCTTGGCAGCTGCAAATCGTGCCCAACGGCCTGGCTGGTGAGAATGTCGAGACGGGCCAACACTTCCTTTGAGTTGATCGGTACCGAGACCAGTTCATCGGCCTGTGCTATGTTGCCCGCCGGCGCAGGTGTCAATATCGTACGGCGTAGCCAGGATCAGCGGCATGGCGTCGGGATTGCCGTGTAGTTCCCGGTAGATCGCCTCGACGTCCGAATTCTGCGCGTCGGCGACGAGGATGGAATTTGGCCGCGGCCCCTTGGCGATTCCCATGGTCTGGGGCACGGTCAACGGCCGTGTCCCGGCTGTAGCCGAGCTGGATCAGGTCGCCGCACAGGTTCGGGGCGTAGATATTCGGACCCCCGAGTATTTCGACGTGTACCTCGGCTCTCGGTTTCATCAGAGTGGCTCCTGTACCTACCGGTAATGTGGCTGACTTTGCAGCTATTTATAGACCGACAGAACACGTCGTATCGATTGGCTTGGTACTCCGCGCAGTACTCGTCAGTTCAGACGCTTGAGGATGATCGGAATGGCGGGCGGTTGCTGTGCCTTGGGCAGTGCCTTGCGGATCAGGGTCATGTGGTTGGCCGGCAGGACAACCAGGTCGACACCCTCCAAGCGCGTTGATTTCAGTGGCACCATGCCGTCACCGATGCCCGTGACCAGGTCGTGCATCGACGTCTCGAACTGCGTGCAGCCCTTACAGTCGCCTGGAAGCGTTGCTCGCATGCGCTTCATAAACTTGGTCACGTCCTCACGGCCGAATGGACTGGCGCGGCCCGCAATGACCAGCATGTCGACGTCCTGCGGGTGCGGTCGGCCGTTTAGTTCGGCGAGAAAATCGCTCTCCGGCAGCAAGTCCAGCTTGGCCTCGCCGGCGCCGTCGAAAACACCACCGAACAGCAGGCCGTCGCCGCTGAAAACACGGACCATCTGGTCGCGCACCTCGGCAAAGCCGCGGAAGCGCGCGATCGGCGCCCCGTGATTCGGCGTGCCGACCATGATCAGGCGTTCCACCTTCGGATAGTTCATGTGGCCGCTGCCGCTGCCGTTGAGCAAGTCGGGGCGGGTCAGCACTTCACGCGAAACCAGGCCGCCCATGCTATGCGCGACGAGGCTGACACGGCGTACGCCACAACCCTTTAGGATCGTCAAGTGCTTTGCCAGCGTATCCGCGGATTCCGCAATCGGCTGGTCGTTTGGATATTCATAACGGCACACATCGTGACCGTGGTCGAGCAACTCGGGTATCACGTTGTTCCAGATACGTCCGGTGTCGTCGATTCCGTGCACCAGAACGATCACGCGCTCACCGAGCGCAGCGTCCGCCGGCGCGACATAATAATCGTCAGATGTGCATGCGAAAATGCCATACCGCGCCGCTGCTGCCGAGGCAGCGTCCGGAAACCATTCCTCGACCTGACCGCGAAATTCGCTACGGATATGTTGGCTTTGGCGGCGCATAGCGGCACGATCGATGTTGATTGTCAGGCGGTCGTCGTCCAATTCGAAGGTAACGATGCCCTCGGTCAATTCAGCCAGGCGCTTACAGTATTTGTGCTCTGTGGTATCAGTCAGGTCGAGCGACAAGTCGACGTTCTCACAAATTTGCTTGTTGTCGAGACCCATTTCCTCTGCCAGCCGGCCGAGCATTTTGCCTACGTCGAGACGGCCCTCTTCGAGCGCAATGCTCACCGAATCCTGCAGCTCCGTGTGGTCACCCGCATGCAGCAGGAAACCGGTGCAAAGCAGATACAGCAACCATCGCTTCTTTATGCTCAAAATTTTCATAGTCAATGCCCGAACGGAAACCCACGTGCGCCGAAAGACGACCGCGGGGGATTTCGTTCCCAGGCACCAGATGCCTCAATAGGTTGATCCAGTCAAGTTACCCTGTGTCAGCCCTGTCTGCATATCCCTAATTCATAAGTCAGCTGCCAGGATGAAAGTCGCGATAGAGCCGCAGCAACCCCTGCTGGGCGCACGCGTTGCTGATGACATCCCGGGCGCGGCTGGGCGGCATGAAAAAATGATGTATCGCTTCCTTCAACAGACGGTTGTCCTGCAGCTTCGGGACCTGCAGCAGCGTCTGCTTGCCTTGCTCACATTGGGCGGCGCTCTGCTTCATCATGCAGTCCGCAAAAAAAAGCGGAATAGCCAGATTCACCAGAAGATCCTGGAAGCGGCGCTCGCCAAGGAGGCTGGCCGGCTTTTCCAGGGCTCGCGTGAAATCGTAGAAGCTTTGCCAGGACGCATCGGCGGCAGCACCGAACAGGTCGTGCAATTGTCGCACGGACTCCTGTGGCGTCGTTTTACGGCGCATCGTCTGAATGATGTTGCGACCCAGCCTGTAGCTGTTGTCACGCAGAATCAGGTGGGCCGCGAGGAGGCGGCGCTCCGGCCAATTGTACGGCCGCAGGCGATGGCGGTTCCAGTGAATGTCCGGGCAGCCCCGGCGATGCGGCCACCAGGCGTCCCACAATTCCCGAACCAGCGTCCGATGCTGGGGCAGCACCGCCGTGCGCGTCGGGTCCGGCAGCAGCCCTGCCGCCCCGAAAAGAATGGCCATTGCCTCATGCTCGCCGGTCAAAGCGCTCAACCGGCGCACCGGCATATCCGTCGCCAGGCGCTGGAAGGCCAGCCGGTTGTTCTTGTATCCGAGGATGTCGAGGAACCGGTAGTAAACAGTCTGCTCCA
>CAUZJQ010000293.1:0-5464 GCA_963580095.1 Lentisphaeria bacterium
CGCCCTATTCTGAACATGGTCGAGCACCTCGGAAGCAGCGCGAACAATTACATCCTGCCCGCCGAACTGGAGTCTTTCTGCCCATCGGTGATCATCGATCCCGGCGCCCCCGACAGCAGGCGGTTCAAGATGATCTTCGACTGCTCGAACCTGTACGACTCCGGGCACGTCGGCGACTGGGCAAAACACCACGTATCACTCAACCTTGCATGTTCCGACGACGGCATCCGGTGGCATCGTCCTTCCTTCGTCAACCCGGTACTGCGCGGCATCAGTGATGGCGTCTTCATGTTCTTTTATGACATCCATCGCCGCAAGTATCAATTGTATACCCGGCGAGTACCAAACCTGCCACGGGACATCTCGCTGTACGAGAGTTTC
This sequence comes from Lentisphaeria bacterium, assembly GCA_963580095.1. Taxonomy (GTDB): domain Bacteria; phylum Verrucomicrobiota; class Lentisphaeria; order JABSQK01; family CAJWLW01; genus CAJWLW01. Next base: position 382 of record CAUZJQ010000293.1, read on the forward strand.
GACCTGGTCAACTGGGAGGATTGCGGCAGGATCCTGGTTGCCGGCGATGAACTCGACCCGCCCACCCTTTACAACATCCACGGCATGACGGTTTGCGAATACGAGGGCTACCGATTAGGACTCCTCAATACGATGCACCTGCACCCGCGCTCGGAGGATCTCGGCGTCTTCCAGGAACCGCCGGCGGATTATCCGGATCGCGATATGATCGGCCTGATGGACCTGCAGCTCGGATACTCGACCGACGGCCGAACCTGGCATCGCCCTGATGATCGATCGCCGGTGATTACGGTCGGTGAGGAAGGCGCACCGGACCAGGGCATGATCATTCCGCAGACCAACAGCCCGATCGTCGTCGACGGCGACACCTACATCTACTATTGCGGCTGGCGCGGCCGGCACACGGCTTGGTCCTATGAAAAGGCACTCGAGAGCGTCGACAACGACGTTTCGCAAACCGTCGCGGGGATGCTGGCGATCATGCCGGAAGATCACTGGGTGTCTTTCGATGCAGGGGCTGAAGAAGGTGTACTGCTGGCAGGGCCATGGCGGGAACTGCCACAAGGTATGCTGATCAATGCCGACGCCGACGGCGGTTCAATCCTTGTCGAGCTGGTCGACGGCTATGAACGACCCATTCCCGGATTCAGCCGGGCCGACTGCATCCCAATCACCGCCAACGGCAAGGACCAGCCAGTGCGCTGGAAGGAAGGTCCGGTCCCGGACCAGGCCGAAGGCGACTACCGCGGCGCTTTCATGACCCGGTTCATCATGAAAAACGCAAAACTCTATTCCTGCACCCTCGCCTACCCCGACCCGGACGGCGACCGCCGACGCTACTGGGAAAATTTGACATGGAACGAAAGCCTCTTCCATCGCAGCGGACAGTGGGAGCGCGACAGCAATACGCCGGCTGCCGGCGTGCCGCCCGTCGCCAGAGGTCTGCAGAACTGGTGACCGTCGCGCCGGAAAAAAAACGGTTAAAAGCACTTCTATTGCCGCTCCACCGGCGCAAGGTATAGTAGCCGCGGCAACAGGCGAGGAGAAAACGGCAAATGAAGGCTATAGATGAGAGATAATTTTGTATTACTGCGTACAACGCTGCTGTGGGGTGTGATACTGGTGGCATCTGTAGTCCAGGCTGACACGCCCCCGCCGGGGCTCTCCGAATTGAATGTGCTGCCCAAATACCGGATGTGGCTCGAGGACCCGTCATTTTCCGAGCTGCGCCCGGATGTCGTGACGCCGCACACGCCCTGGGCGACTTCCTATGCCGGGCGCCGACTGAAGCTGGTCGTCATCGCGCCGCGATGGACGCAGCGGGCCACAGTCGAATTACAGCAGCGTTTCGACTTCGACGCCGCCGCGGTAATGACCTTTTTCCATCACAAGTGGGCAGATACAAACGGCCCGCATTACGGCTGGTTAAAGTACGGTACGGAAGAAGTGACTACGGAACGGGCCATGGCCGCGCTGAAAGCAGCGCGACGTCCGGATGTCATTGTCATCGGCTGGCTGGACAGCTCGATTATTCCGGACGATGTCGAGCAGGCAATAATCGATGACGTTGCCGCTGGATCCGGTCTGGTGATCATCAATCCAAGGACGATTTCAGAAAAGCTAAAAACGCTGATCGAAGCGCATGAACCCGCAGCCGAAGACTCGCTGCATGCGGTTGTAGACGGCATTCCCACCCGGCACCTGCCGCCGATGCCAGCCGCGCAACCGCGCGAACTTATCGGCAAGGGCGCGAAGTTTTATCAACGGCAAATCGGCGGGCGCATCGTCGTCCTCGATTATTCGCCGTTGCCGACCGTGTACTCTACCAACTGCTACCTTTCGCCGCCGGGTTCTCACGAGGCGGGCAAGGGCATACAGGATGTACACTACGACTATTACTGCTCGCTTGTCGGCCGGACTGTTCTCTGGGCGGGACGGAACATGCCGGAGATCAAGCTGACCGGCTGGAATGATCTTCGCAGCGACATCAATACAAAAGGCGGCGGCGCCCACTTGGGCGACCTGCTCGTGGCTCCGGAAAACCTGCCGGCAAACGCCACCGTGCAGTTACGTATCCGTGACCTTCTCTCAACGGTTGAGCATGAGTCGCAGGCGAAAATATCCGCCGATGGCCGAATCCGTCTGGAGCTGCCACAGCTAAAATCGGGGAGGCATTACGCCGACGTAATCCTCCGCGACAACGACGGCAGGACTCTCGACTGGGGGACCAGGTTTTTCACCTCCCTCAGCGGGGCCACAATAGCTGCGGTAACGACTGACGAAAAATCATATCTACCGGCTCAGCCGATGCCGATCGATGTCACGCTACAGGGAGACCTGGCCGGCGCTGAACTGAGTGTGAAGGTATACGACACCCACCAACGGCTGGTCTGGTCGAGCGAAATCGAAGCGCAACTCCGAAACTCCGTGACCGCCGACGTGTCCGATGTTTCTACCGTGCAGTGCCAGGTTTGGGTAACGCTGACAAGAAACGACACCGTTCTTGCCCAGGAAATCCGCCCGGTTCTCATTCGCCAGGCGCAACCGCCAACGGATCGGTACGAATACGGCGCCTGGGCATCTAACAACGCTTCATTCGTGCGGCGGCAAACCGCCAAGTTACTGGCCGAGCACGGCGTGCGGACCGGCATTCTCGGCGGGAACATGGACGACTGGGCCACCTTCAACGTGATGGCGGGGCCATATATCACGCGTCACATCTCCTTGAACTCTGGCGGCGAGACCGGACTGATCGTCCGTAAACCCTGCCTGACGAACCCGCAGTTCCTCGCGTCCGAAGAAAAAAAGCTCAGGGAAAAGACTGAATACTACAAACACTACTCGCCGCCGGCCTATTCACTCGGTGACGACCAAGGCATGATGCGCGAACCGCTCGACGGCTGTGTGTCGCCAACATGCCTGACTGCTTTTCGTGAATATCTTGCCGAGCATTACGGCACCCTGCAGGCACTCAACGCCTCATGGAAAACTCAGTATACGTCCTTTAATGAGGCGATGCCGTTGGCACTGTCGGATGCACGTGCTTCCGGACAGTACCCCCGCTGGGTCGACCACCGGCTGTATATGGACTGGCTTTTCGTCGAAACACACCGTGATGCGAAGGCGATTGTCCGTGATGTCGATCCGGGGGCACGGGTCGGATTCGAGGGGCCTCTGGCGGATAACAGCTGGATCGGATTCGAGTGGAAACAGCTGCTCGATGTGGTTGACCAGATGGCCCCCTACCCCAACGCCTGGAAGTGGGACATCATCCGATCCTTTGCACGGCCAAACTTGTTTCTCGGAGGCTGGTACGGGGCTTATCCGATGTATAGATACCCCGATGACCGGCGGTTTTATCCATGGTATATGCTCTTCCAGGGCGCCAATATTTACTATTTTTTCTCCACCTATGGCTGGTCCGAGGCAGGCGATCAATCGATCGGCATAGCTCCGGACCTGCGGCCCATGCCCTGCCTGACGGAAACCACCGCCACGGTAAACCGTATCCAGCAGGGGATCGACCGCCTCGTGCTCGGTGCCGAGCGCCAGACCGGTGACATCGCTGTCGTCTTTTCGCGCCCCAGCCAGCATGCCGCCATGATCACTCCGCCTGTGCCAACACGTGATTTCGACACGGACCCCGGCTGGACGACATACCTTGCATCACCCGAACATACGTGGGCGTTGAATACCGAGGCCAATCTCCGACTGCTCGACGACATGGGACTGTCGTACGTCTTTGTTGACCACACCGAAATCGCCGCCGGTGCGTTACAGGACAGGAAGTTCAAGATGCTGGTGATGCCGTTTGCCCATGCCCTTTCCGCCGAGCAGACGAAGGCGATTGAAGAGTTCGTCAAAGCCGGCGGCACAGTCCTGGCCGACGTCAAACCGGCAGTGTTCGACCAGCATGCCAAATTGCTGGACCAAGGTCCGCTCGATGACGTGTTCGGTATCAGGCGCACCGGCTCGGCCGTCGAGTCGCTGCACGATGAAATCGTCACGCTCGCCAACCTGCGGCATCTCGGCGAAGTCGACGAGAACGTCGAGGAAGACGAGCGAGATCCCTGGGGTGTCCCGGTCGATGAAATCCTGCAGTTTACGGCCGCCGGCGTGTCCCATGATATAGGTGAACGCGTGCCAATGCCTGTCGATCGAACAGTCGCAGCGGTAGACGGGAAACCATCGGCCGTTACCGACGCGGGCACACCTGTATTCATCACCAACACCTACGGCAAGGGCCGCACCTGCCTGATGAATATGGCTATGCAGCATTATCTCACCCTGCGTGCCGCCGGACGCAACCTGGGCATGGAGCAGATCCTCGGACGCTTCCTGCATGAAGCCGGTATCGAACCACAGATAATGGCACGACCAGCCGGGCACCACACAGCGCGCGTCCGGATTTTTTCCTTTCGCGACGGGCCGGCCCGAATTGTCGCCCTGCTGCGTTCGCACAAGCGGCTGCTTGACGAACCGTCCGCCTTTGCCGACCGTTCGCCGCGCCCGTTCATCGTCACCTTACCGGAGACCGGCCACATATACGACGTGATCAATCGAAAGTATCACGGTCACAGCGACCGTCTCGAGCTGCAGATAGCCGTAGCGACACCGGTCCTGCTGGCTGTTCTGCCCTACGCGGTCACGGCGGTTTCAGCCGAACTCAGCCAGGACAACCGGACCGTGACGATCGAGCCTTTCGTGCAGGTTTCCGATGGCACGCCGGGACGGCATGTCCTATACATCCGCATCACCGACGCCGACGGCAGGCCAAGGCCTGAATATACGAAGGATATCATTGCCGGCGACGGGCGCGGCTCGCACACGTTCAATCTGGCATTGAACGATCCTGCCGGTGAATGGACTATCGACCTCGAGGACATCGCCACCGGCACAACAGCCACGGCGACCATGCAAATTCAATTGCCGTAGCCTGTCCGCCTCTTTCTACCAGTCAAGACGAAAGAGTGATGCTGCATTGCCTTCGGCGATCCGCTCACGGCCGGCCGGCGGGATGTTCGCCAGCTCTACTTTCATCGCCGCTGCCTTCGTCGTCAGGAAAGGTGTCTGCGACCCGAAC
>CAUZJQ010000294.1:0-5464 GCA_963580095.1 Lentisphaeria bacterium
CGGCAACACATACATGAAGTCGGCGCTGCGCCGCAGGCCATTCGCTCGTGGCGGTGCCAGGACGGCCTATAACCCGACCGACTTCGGCGCCGCCGAGACATTGCTGGTGCAGCTCGGCATCCGCGGTCTCAAGCGAGACGTGTCCTGCAACAACCCGCAGGTCGAGGCAAACGTTTACGACGGCCCCAGCGGTACGTTGGTGACGCTGGTTAACTGGACGAACGACGCACGTATCCGCAATCTGTCACTGACTCTGAACCTGCCGTTCGAACCCGCCAGCGCCCGGTCGGTCGAGCAGCAGGCGAATGTCGATATCAAGTACGCCGACGGTGTCGCCACGATCACCACCGATCTCACCGAGGCGGACTACATTCTACTGCCAAAAAAACAATAGACCGATCTCTGTCTGCGACAGGGCGCTACAACAAGCGCAGTCACAGTTCCAGCGGCTCTGGGGGCGGGGGGCGAAGGTCTTCTTGATGTAGTTCACAACGTGCCATCTCGTTTTAAATCCGGGCGGGAAATAGGCGCAATCGCCGGCCGTACAATCCCAGATGCTGTGCGTCACTTTACGATCCGCTGCCAGCGCCGAAATCCAGATCCGAGCCGCCGTGGCCCCTTGATCATTGCCGATTCCGACACTAACGTGCGGAGTGGGTTGACCTAATGGAACAGGAGTAATCGATGACTGACAAACTGCGATGGGGTATCCTGTCGACGGCAGGGATCAACGGCGGGCTGATGGGGCCGATGCGGGTGGCACCGCGTAGCGAGTTGGCCGCGGTCGCCAGCCGCACGACCGAGAAAGCGGAGGCCTACGCGGCCGAGCACGACATTCCGAAAGCGTACGGCAGCTACGACGCCCTGCTGGCGGATCCGGACATCGACGCGGTCTACGTGTCCTTGCCGACCTGGATGCATAGCGAATGGAGCGTCAAGGCGGCCGACGCAGGCAAACATGTGCTCTGCGAGAAGGCCATGGTGATCAGTCTCGCCGAGCTGGACGCGATCGAGGCCGCGGCAAGCCGCAACAACGTCACCATCTTCGAGGCCTACGCCTACCTGCATCATCCCCAGTGGCACAGGATCATGGCGATGATCGAGGCCGGCGAACTGGGCAAGCTGCGCTCGCTGGACGGCGCCTGTTGCTTCTACATGAGCGAAGAGCACGACAACGTGCGTCTCCATACCGGCGGCGGCGGCGGCGCCATGTGGGATGTCGGCGTCTATCCGATGACCCAGGCGATCGTCGTGAACGGCGGCCCGCCTGTGGAGGTCTGGGCACATCAGGTCAAGGGCAAGCGCGGCGTCGACGTGTCGTTCAGCGGCCAGATGCTGTTCGACAACGACGTTGTCGCGCATATCACCGCCGGCCTGCAGTCGCCACGCCGTCAGTCCCTTCTGGTCGTCGGTGTCGACGGCACGATCGAGTCCGATACATCGGCACGATTCACCACGCCGCTGACGCTCACTGAGCGGGTCTTCACGCCGCCTGAGACCGGCGTCGAGTCCGTTACAGTGCCGGGACCGGATGTGTTCCAGTGCGAAGTTGAAGCCATGGAAGCATGCGTCTTCGACGGGGCCGATCCCGTCGTATCACTGGCCCTCAGTCGCAGCTTTGTGAAGACGATCCTGGCGCTGTACGAGTCGGCGGAGACTGGCAAGATCGTCAAGCTCTAGCGTAGCGCTGCGGCTTAGTGCCGCCACTACCCGGCCGAGTCCGGCGATGTACGGAGTCTATGGGGAGGGGATCGCCGGACGGAGCCGCAGCGCTACGAACGCTCCCTCATCCACCCGAGGCTGCCGGGAAGCGCTTCATCGTGTTGCCATCGAGTCGGGTCAGGCGTTGAAAGGGGGGTATCGGCACATCCTCCTCCGCCCACTCTGCGAGCCGCTCCTTATCACCGAGCCGCAGCCATCGGTCGGCGTTGAACACGGCATCCAGCCCGACCTGATCCCACGAGGTCAATCCATCTGCGCCGGCAGCATAGTCGCGAATCGCCTTGGTAAAGTACTCGTTCGTGCGAACGTGCTCCCGCACCCAGCTGATGCGATGCCGGTTGGACAGCCACATCGGCACCAGCTTGCACGACGTATCCTTTACCAGCGACGCGAAGTACGAGACATCCGTCTCGATATGTCCCTGGGCCAGCCACCACTCGGCGCAGTCCGCGAACGGGTAGGGGCAGAGGATGTCGACCAGTCCTTCCCGTACCCAGCGTGGTACGTCCAGGCAGGCATACCGGTTTGCAGCTTCGTTGCCGAGCACGACGTGAATCATCTTGATCCGGGCGAACCCATTCTCCTCGGCTACGCTATCCAGTGTTTCCCTGACGCGCCGCAGGAACCGTGTAATAATGTCCATCCGCCACTCGATCAAGCGCTCGTCCCGATCGCTCAGCGTCAGCGGGTCGACGCCATGCTTCTCCTCGAATCCAGCGATCGCCGCCGGCTCGAATCGCACCAGTCCGTGCGGATCGCGATTGAAGAAATACCCGAACCCGTCTGGACCTGGCGAGACTGAGGCACGCACCCGGTCGAGCATGAAATCGACCACCTCCGGCACGGCGTAGCTGCAGCAGTAGTTGTCCGTCCCGTCCTTCTCCTTACAGTGAAAGTCCGGATGCTCCGTGTACCACTTAGCGCGCGCGTCGTCCCAGGGATCGGACTCAAAACCGCTCCACAACGTTGGCCGATCGCAGACGTAGCACTCCGCCTCGATCTCCTGGCAGGCCCGCTTGAAGGCCGCAATCCGGCGCGACCCCCCGGGATGGAAAAGGTCCGGGCTATTCTCATTGCCGATGATCCAACCGCCGACACCTCGGTCACGGAGCAGCTCCACGGTGCGCTCACACTCCTGCTCGGTGTACGAATCGCCCTTGATAATCAGGCGCTTGCGCGAAGGGTCGTTTCGATCCCGCACGACCGCTTCGACTTCGGCGGGGGCTAGCGGCACTGCCTGGATTGCCGCCAGATACACCGTGCCGTCCTGGTGCCGAATAGTCAGCGATTGATCGGTCATGTCGGCGTACCGCCAGAAACCGCCCTCGAGCCCCGGCGCCTTCATGTAGACTTGCGTCAACGTGCGGAACATGTGATGGAATCGCCGGTCGCTCGTCAGCTTCAGCGCCGGCCCTGGGGATTGCGAATACACGCAGTTGTAGTCCGGCGTGTCCTTGGGGAGCCCCCCGTCGGCACCCATCATCCAGAGGTAGACGGCGTACCAGCCCGACAGGTTCAGCTCGAGCGTCACGTCCGGGGCAGGGTTGGTGTTTTCCGCGTACAGCAGATTACCTTCGAACGCGTCTGTGGCGAAGTCGATCACTTGCCAGAGCCCGGGCTCGGGGGCATCGCTCCAGTGCTCTTGCGGTGTGCAAGTGGAGAAGTCAGTGATCCAGACCACTGGCCGGCCGTCATCGGTCTCTTCCGACTGTGCGCCGAGAGGCCGATCGTAGAGCGGCTGTCCATACCATTTCGATTCGCCTTGAATACCCACTCTGTAATCCCTCCAAGGAAAGCTGTTTTTTGTCATCCGACCGATAGAAAACCGCCACTTGAAAACAAAAAAGGGAAGGTAATTCAGACAGTTGAGAATGCAAAGATAGGGCGTCCGCACCGTCCGCACCCTGGAGCGAGTCGGGGCAGATGTTCGACCCAATGATCGCGATGCCGGGTCCTCAATCCCGCCGAAATCGGCGGCTCTTGTTCTGGTCGCCGAAGCCGTGAAAAGACCGTCAGCCTTGCTTCAAAGGGTATGTTTGGCCCTGCACTCCCGAAACGCAGGCTGGAGTACCGTGGAGACGGCAGGCAACACTATGCTGCGCGGGCAAAAAAAAGCGCGGAGCCAAAGCCCCGCGCTTTTTCAAGAGTAACGTATTAATCGGTTTTACTGACTGAGTTTGGCGTCGATGGCAGCCTGGATCCCGGCGCTGATATCGCAGTCCGCCTCGCAGATGTTGGTGCTGATCAGGAGAGTATCGACAACGACCTGGGAGGTGGCCTGCAGCGCCGAAACACTGGTTGGCGGGTTCTCTCCCAAAATTTCGCAAGCCAAAGCGACAGCGGCATCGGTGACATCAGCGCATGGCGTGCACGCTGCGTCCGCGCCAGCGTCGCCAGTCGGACCAGCGTCGCCAGCGGGACCTTGCGGGCCGGCGGGCAGGTTGTCTAGCTTGGCTTCGATCGCCGCCTGGCCAGCCTCAAGGCCGCTCAGGTCGGCTCCACCGCCACCGCCGCCGGCGGCGAGGCCTGGCTGAGTGGTTGCCGGATCTCCACCAACGACAAGACACCCCCCGACGTTTAGTACTACGCCGAGTGCGTTTATTTGAGTGCCGTTATAGGCAGCGGCGCAGGCCGTAACCGTGACAAGGTCCGCAACACCCTGAATGTCTCCATACGGAGCTGTGCCATGAGGACCATTGGCCCGCCACATTTGAACGGTGCCATCGGTACCGACGCGGAAGAAACTAACCGCAGTGCGCGCTCCGTTTTGGTAATTTTGGTCTTTAACCCATGTGACCATGTTCGGGAAGCCCGTGTCTGAGATTGTGATCGGGATCCAGAAACTTGCTGGTTCGAACGTAGGATATGTGCCCAGAAACTGTGCGACGTTCAACTCATGCTGGCCGAAGGCTTCGTTGTAAACGCTCGCCGGCCAAATTTCTTCCTTAACCGAACTACTGTTCTGGTAATTCCCAGATAAGGTTCTCAAGGTATTATCAGGGTTCTGGGGAAGGTAAGAAAACTGGAAAAGGGCAACGTCCCCTTCGTTGTAGGCCTGCGCCTGGGGTGCAAAGCTGACGCACATCAGTGCGACCGTGACTGCCGTCATTGTCAGTTTCAGACACTTGTTCATCTTTCCTTCTCCTGTTGTTGTTTGGCCGGTTATTTCCCCAGCCTGAGTTCGTGTTTTTCGTGTTCGTCTTTGTTGATTGCTTTGGTATTTCGCAAGCCTTCTTGCCAAGCACAATTCAAGGTATAGGAAATCCGCCAGGCAATTCCAAGCTTTTTTTTCACATTTTCCCGATTTTTTTAGAAAAGTATCGGACATATAAAACGCTGAATCTTCTGTCTGGTAAGGGTTTAAGATGTTTTCGGGCGCTTTTTTACATCCATCATCCCGGGAATTTGTGTTTTTCAGTAAATGCCCATGGTTAGTTTTTAGAGTAAAAGCGGCATTACGCAGCTTGTTTGATTCGCCTTGGAGCAGTCGCAATGTTCATTCCGCTTAGCCAGCAGCAGCGTGAAGAAAGTTTCAGCAACTTGAGAAATAGGAAGTTTCTGGTGCTATTATTGCGTCTACAGTCATCCCTCCGAACTGAATGATCCAAAGTTCGGACAATCCAAGTCCAGATAAATCCAGGAATAGGAGCAAATGATGATGAAGAAACAGGCATGGATGACTGCAGCTGTCGCGATCACCGCGTTCGGTTGGCCCCTGAGCTTGAAGGCTCAGGATCAGACC
>CAUZJQ010000295.1:0-5439 GCA_963580095.1 Lentisphaeria bacterium
TGCAGCCGGGAGCAGTCATTGTCGACAGTAATTTTGGCGAGCTCGATGTCGGCCTGATCTACGATCAACGGCCGATCTATTTTGTGCAGCGGCCGTCTGCAGGTGTCGTGCCGGATCACGGTTTTCACAGTCACACGGTTGAAGATAGCGTGGCAACCTATGACTGCGAACGCCTATGCATCTGGCTGGATACTCTGGTCGGACATGTTGAGCGTGCGAAGGGGATGTTACGTACGAGCGCTGGCATGAAGCTAGTCCAACTCACGCCGGGCGCCGTCGAGGTGTCCGACTGGCATGGTCCGCCGGTGTCGTCGAGAATTGTCTTCATCGGTCGGGAACTGGAGGGTGTGCGGCTCGAAGAGGTGCTGCAGGGGCTGTCCGTATAGTTCCTCTCGAGACCCTGTATCCTTGATGGCGTCGTGGGGACGCGCCCGATGATATTTGCATCTTGTCCTGTTTTGCGTATTGTCCGACCCATGCAACAATCACGCTGCAACTATACGGATCTTCAGTCGCTCGCCAGCAGACTGTTCGAATGGCGGGGCTGTCGGAGGATAAGGCACCGTCACCGCTGGTCGTCTCCGCCCCGCCTGTACTGGCGTCGTTGCAGCGTTGCTGTGACGATGCCGGCTTTATCTTTTCTGAAGTGCCGGGGTGATCGATGAGCCGACCGGACGAGGATGCCAGACGCGCTTACTGGACGGCATCGCTGGATGCTGCCAACGATCTCATGGAGCAGGTCATCGCCTATCGATACGAAGAGTCCGGCGAAGTGCTGGGCTCGATTCCTGATGCCATGACCGCGGCTGGGGTCGAGGTGCAGTTTTCCGACAGCCGCCTGGCCGACGAATTTGATCGGCTGTTTTATATCCGCGAGGGACTGTTGCCGTACCTCATTAATGCCGCCCGTGAAATGAACGAGCATGGCTGGATCTTGAAAATTGAGGATGGCTTTCGCACACAGGAAATGCAGACTCGTCTGGGGCACGCGCCGCGGACGTTCGATCAGGTTGTCCGGATGTGCGTCTGGGAGTGTCACGGCGAGGTGCCGCCACTCGATCTTCTGTTTAAACGCGCCCGCGCGATGGTGGCGCAGAACCCGGTCTGCGGGACCCACACGCAGGGTGCTGCTGTCGATATTTCCGTTTACCATCGGAATGACGGATCGGAGCTTTGTCGCGGCAAGCCGTATCTGGAAATGAGTGAAATCACGCCGATGAAGTCGCCCTTTATCACGGCAGAGGAGCGTACGAACCGTGAGCAGATCACTGAGGTCATGGAGCGCCATGGGTTCATGCATTACCCAGGTGAATTCTGGCATTACAATCAGGGCGATGTACTCTACCAACTTCTTGTCAAATCCGACTCTCCCGGCCGTTATGGTCCGGTGCATTGGGATATGGCGGCCAACACGATCGCGCCGTATGATGATCCGTACGGGCGTTTGACCGATGAAGCGAAATTGGAATCTCTCCTGCATGAGGCACTGGCACGAATTGCCTGATCGGGCAGAGGCGCATCGTGTCATATCGACTGAATACGCAATCATAACCAGAGACCTATATCATGGCTGACAAACATCTCGTATTCGTAACAGCATTCGCAACCGGTGACGACGGTGCTATTCACGCTTTTCGTCTGGATGCCGGCAGCGGTGCCCTCGAGCCGTTGCATCGTACAGGCGATCTTGACAATGCGTTTTTCATCGCTCTTTCGCCCGACAGAAAATACCTGTATGCCACATTGTCGAACGGTAGTTTCGATGATGTGGAAGGTCATGCCGCGGCTTTCGAAATCGTTGATGACAGCGGCGAATTGAAGGAGTTGAATCGTCAGTCGTCGAAAGGCCTGGCGACGTGTTACATCCAGGTTGATCCAACCGGCAAGGCCGTCGTTATTGCGAACTACACGAGCGGCAATGTTGCTTCGTATCCGGTGCAGACCGACGGGGCGCTGGGAGAAATGGAATCGTTTTTTCGGCACGAAGGTGCCAGCCTGGTCGATGCTGCACGGCAGGAGGCGGCGCACGCGCATTGCGCCGAGATCAGCCCCGACGGCAACTACATGTACTCCTGTGATCTGGGGACCGACCAGATTCGCTGCTATCGTCTCGATGCTGCGACTGCGACTCTGACGCCCAGTCTACAGCCGTACGTCCGCACTGTCGGCGGCGGTGGGCCGCGGCATTTTACTTTCCACCCCAACGGTCGCTTTGCTTACGCGAACAATGAGCTGGAAAACTCTGTCAACGTCTTCAGTTACTGTGCCGATACGGGCATTCTCATCGAACGCCAAGTGATTTCTTCGTTGCCCGACGACTTCGACGGTGAGAGCTATACCGCCGATATCAAGATCTCCCCGTGCGGTTCCTGGCTATACTGCACCAATCGCCTGCACGACAGTATTGCAGTCTACAGCATCGGCGAGGATGGTTGTCTCACCCTGGTGGAGATCGTTTCGGGGCGGGGCAACTACACCCAGAATCTGGCGATCACGCCGGACGGCGGCATTCTCCTCGCAGCGAACATCGATAGTGAAAATTACGGTGGCGCCAACCTCGTGGCATTCCGTATCGATGGTGACACCGGCCGCTTGACAGCTGTGGGTGAAGCGATCCCGCTGCCCCATCCTTCATGCATCATGATCGTGTGAGGGGAGGGGAGATGGATCAAGGGCAATGCCGAAGCCCTGGCAACTGATGAATACAGAATTCGAGTGCTGAACTCAGCGCCGCACGCCTTCCCACAGGCGCAGTTTTATTTTTTTGTATTCGGTGATATCACTGAGTTCGTGCCATTCGTAGAATCGTGATACCGGCATACGGTGGCGGCCGATGACGTAGACTTTTTTGGCAAGGTAAGGGTTTTTCTTTTTGATCTCGGCGATGTCGTTGATCCGGACGACCCGGGGGTGCAGGCCGGCGACGACGACCTCGCGGGCGAGTTCGAGAAGTTCCTTGCGGAAATCGACACTCCCGATCAGGCCCTGCTCGTGGCGTTTCTTGAGCTTCTCGAGGCGTTCGCCCAACTCCGTGAACCGCGGGTCGCCGAGGCGCTCGACCTCGCGGGTGAGTTCGAGAAGTTCCTTGAGGAAATCGACACTCCCAATCAGGCCCTGCTCGGGGCGTTGCTTGAGCTTCTCGAGGCGTTCGCCCAACTCCGTGAACCGCGGGTCGCCGAGGCGCTCGAGGTAGTAGCACTCGGATGGATAGATGTCGTGGCCCGGTATGAGTTCGTAAACCGTGACGCCGGGCAGCAGGTATTTAGAAAAATTTTCGGCAAAGTTTCGGCTGTGGCTTTTTTTGTGGCGGTTGTAGACCTGGAAACTGCCGACGGCGGTGAGTTGTACGGCCATCACGGATCCGGCAACCAGCAGCCAGACGGGTGCTTTGCGACGGTTAAGCCAGACGGCGGTGACAATGCCGGCGGCGGCGAGCATACATCCACCGGTGACCAGAATCATCGGTGTCGGGACCTGCCAGGTACTCACCTTCAGGACACCGGTCACAGCCGTGGCGATAATGCCGGCAACAGCGATACCGGACAACGCCAGGGGCAGCATGCGCAGTTGGCGGCTGTAGCGGCGGATCAGCAGCTCGTAGTTCATACCCAGCAGGATCGCTACCGGTCCGATCAGTGGCAGCAGCACCTTCGCGTCACTGGCAGGAATGATCCAGAAAAAATAGAACAGCGAGTAGATGATAGTTCGCAGATATTGGCATAGCACCGGATTCTTCTCGAGTGGGTGGAAGGCCGCACAGAATCCCGGCCACGCGAGGAAGGCCCAGGGTACGAAGCCGATCACCGCGCGCAGCGGAAATTCGATGACCCGGCGCAGGTAGCCGACCGCATGCTCAGCCGGCGTAAACTCCTGAAACACCCGCACGACCTCTTCTTCGCCCCACTGTACCAGCTGCGGCCAACAGATCATGCCGACAACCAGAACTGCCAGCGGAAACAGATGCTCCGGTTTCCAGAGACGCCGGATGACCTTCAGCGGCTGCCGCATAAGCAACAGCGGGAAATAGAAGAAGAACAGTGCTTGGATTCCACCTGTAAACAGGGCACATACCAGCAGCAGATGTGCAGTGCTCCAGGCGTACATCCAGCGCTTGCGCTCGCGACTGAGAAGGTAAAACGAGATCCAGGCGGCATTGATGAAGAGGGCGAACAGCATGTCGTTCTCGGCGACGACGCCGATGCGAATGGCCGCCAGGCTCGAACACACTGCAGCACCTGTGGCGAGCGCCCCGCAGCCGGGAGCCACGCGACGCACGGTAAACATGCAGATCAATGCCAGTAGCAGGGTGGGCAAGATGCCGACCAGCCGTATGGTGATTTCGTTCAGCCCCACGGCCATGTCTATCAAACTCAACACCCAGGCGCACATGGGCTCAACCAGAATGGCGGAACCCTGGAAATGCGGTGTCACGAAATCGTTGTTCTGCTGCATCTCCTGGGCGATCGTCGCGTACAGCGCTTCTTCGTGCGACAGTTCGGGCAGGAACATCGCGGGCACGGAAAGCAGCAGGAACGCGCCGATCAGGAGCGTGACTTGCGTTGGGGAGGCACCGGATTCGGTGTGCATGGGGGAATCCTGGCAGGACTACTCGGGATTTTTGCCGGAAACCGGCAGGCAGTGCGGGGTATTTTGCGTGACAAAAAGATGCATCTAACTTACCGACGTGCAGTTGGCATATCAACAATTGCATTAGGATTTGTCGTTGCACGGTGGGGATTTCCTGCTATGTTTAGACGTCGCTGCTCACCACCGCTTAGCCGACTGAATGGACAGGGGGCGTGGTTTTTTAAGGGTCAGAGTTCCGAAGTGCGAATTCATCCGTTACGTTTTATTCGTCTGTTGCCGGGTTTTCTTTTGAAACGAACTGCGATTTGTCGGGGGCTATTTTCGGGGTTGTCATGGTAGAACTGGATTTTTCCAAATCAGAAGACGGCCTGATTCCGGCCATCGCACAGGATTGCGAAACGGGCGAAGTGTTGATGCTTGCCTTCATCAACGATCAGGCCTGGCAGCATACCCTGGAAACCGGAAATGCCACCTACTGGTCACGTTCGCGCGGCAAATTGTGGGTCAAAGGCGAAAGCTCAGGTAACGTGCAAAAGATCAAGGAAATCCTTGTCGACTGCGACGCTGATGCCGTGGTTTACAAGATCGAGCAGATTGGTGGCGCTGCCTGCCATACCGGCTACCGGACCTGCTTCTATCGCCGTGTTGACGGGGAGGACCTGGACGCTGTCGGCGATCCGGTATTTGACCCCGATGAAGTGTATGGTAAATAGTTCTTGAATGAATGGTGGCCAGCGGCCACCGTCAAATGGGAAACAGATTTCATGGATAAACTGCAACTGGGCATTCCCAAAGGCAGTCTGCAGGACAGTACAGTTGAGATGTTCGGCAAGGCGGGTTATCGCATCACCG
>CAUZJQ010000296.1:0-5415 GCA_963580095.1 Lentisphaeria bacterium
CGATCCACCAACCAGATCGAGGTATGCAGCCGCCTCACGAAACATCAACTTCGTACCGTCCGCGCTCACCTTTATCGCGTGCATATTCCCGACACCCGGCAGCCACCACCACTTAAAGATAAACTGACCATGCGGCGTCACGTTGCCCTCGGCAGTCACAAGCATTTCGATCGTGAACGGGTTATGATCGGTTTGATTTAGGTCGCACTGTAAGTAATTCGCGCCATCGTGAGGTCCGGGTAAACGCACCGCGTTACCGCCACCGATACTGGCAACGTGCTCGATGGTTCCGGTTTTAGCCCACTGAAAACCAGCAACGTTGGCTCCAGTACCGTAATGCGCGTTATAGCCTAAGGCATCCTCATCAGGGCTCTCGAAATCCCAAAGAGCTACGAGGTTCGCGGCCGACTGCTGCGCGGTACGAAAAGCTGCAAGGGTCGCTGCCGGGTCATAGGGGTAGGTGCAGGAGCCATCATCCACTTCTGCAGCCGCGTTGTAATTGGTGGCGGTGGGGTCCATGCAGCCCGGAACTGGGGGGTAGGTGCAGGAGCCATCATCCACTTCTGCAGCCGCGTTGTAATTGGTGGCGGTGGGGTCCATGCAGCCCGGAACTGGGGGATGAGCCTCCAGGATGTCAGCCGCGTTCTGAGCGACTTGGGCCTGCAACGCCGCGAATGCAGTCGCGTCCGCGTCCGCACCTGCGGGACCGGTATCGCCTTGCTTACCCTGCGCTCCCTGTGCACCGGTGTCACCGGTGTCACCTTTCGGACCAGCACCGGCCGGGCCCCAAGCGCCTTTACCGGTACCGTCATTGGTCAGCACATCGCCGGCAGAGCCGCCATCGATGTTGACACCGGCGGCATTGATGGCGGTGGGCGCCGAGAGTAATGACACACGAGGTGCCATTTCGGGATCGGTACCAATCGTCACACCAAGCTCATAGGCATCAGCGAAATCCAAGTCCAGGGAGGTTACCGAACCTATATGAATGGTAAACAGACCGTTCGCGACGGCTACGCCCGTGTGCGCTTCCGTATACAGCGAACCGCCGCCACTGACGGCATAGATGTTGACTGTCACATCCACCGTTCCGGTGTAATTACCAGTGCCATCCTTGAGAACGCCCTGGTAGGCGATCTGTTTCGTGATCGCGGCATGGGCAGTGCCAATGCCGAGGCAGATGGCAGCGATGATGGTGAGTGCTTTCAGTTTCATCCGAGTGTCTCCTTTGTGTGTAGACTTAAAGTTCTGAGTTGTTTACTGGTCGTGATTGATTACGGCGCAAGAACGCTGCCCAGGATATAGGCGGCACAGTCCTCCGAGCTCGTGGAACCGGAACTGCCGTCCGCACAGATACTGACGCTGAACAGATTCGCGTCGTTGAGCAGCTGCTGAGTCACAGCCTGCAGATCGACAAAGGTGGTTGGCAGGTTCGCTGTCAACTGGGTACATACATTTTCGATAAAATCCGCGCATGGCACACAGTTGCAACCCGCCAGTGTTTGTGCCATGTAGCCGTCGGCAGCCGTGAAGTTCGTTGACATTGTCGTGCCGACAATGCCACCAACGCTGCAAGACAACGTGAAATTGGTACTGCTCTCGGTGTTGCCGCCTTGTGAGATGGTCTCGGGACAGACCGCATCCTGGGCGTAAGCCTGGCCAATCAGCAAAAAGGCAAAGGCAAGAAAAGCTACGAAAAATTTGCTTGTCATAGTATCATCCATGTTGTCGAGGCCCGGAGGGAACCTGAAATTTTCCTCGTTTTGAGTGGAGCCCGGACGGTCATCACGCTCGTCTTTGTCCACCCGTCCCAACTTCCATGTGAATATTGTAGGAAATATCCCGCAGAATTGCAAGTACTTTTTTGGGACAGAACTTGCCTTGGAAACTTTAGGGATTCCCCGGCGGATTCATAGCTGTTGCGGTCTCAGGTAATCCAGTTCAACTATTTTAACATCAAGCGGTTACAATATATTATTGCATTTTCATGGGGGGGGGATAGCTCCTCATTTCCAAAAAAACGATGATCTCTGGCCACAGCAACGATCCAAGTGCCGGGCACCGTGTCTGGAAACGATTACGGCATATTCAGCGAGGCTATCGGCGGCTATCGGCGATGCGATAAGCGATAGTTGTTATTCCAGTATTCCTGCCACCAGTGCTGCCCATTCCGGCGTATCGGTAAACAGTAATGATTCGGGCGGAGCATTTCCCAACGCCGTACCGGTGATGGCGATGACACGGCCCTTGCCGATTCGCCAGCTGACCAGTACCGGCGCCTCACCGCTGGACAGGAGCACATCCGCCCCGTCCTTGACCGTGAAGTCGTCGCCGGCATATACCATCACGGCGTTACCGAGCGGTGATTTCCGACCGGGCGCGACTTGTTTTTCGACCCGGCGACTCTTGAGATACTGCAGGCTGTCGCGACCGCGCGCCTGCGGAAAAGTAACGGGCAGAAGATCCGCGAGTTTGCCGTCGCCGAGATTGCCGTGGGCGTACGCCCACATGTCGCCGCCGTAGATCAGCGTGCCGCCGTGGGTGACAAAGTCATGCAACATCTCCTCGCCTACCTCGCCCACCGCGACCGCATCGACGTTGATCAGGGCGATCACGTCGAGGCCCATCAATTCTTCATACGACGCCGGGAAATAACTCAGGCGCGCCGGCCACACGCCGGGGGTCTGGAAGTATGAATTTTCGACGCCGGCATTGATCGTCTCGAAGATGGTGGCGGGCAGATATTCGTCGGCATACATCCCTTTGCAAAGCAACACGTGCGGTTTGTCGTTGACGATTTTCTCAATGACATCGGGCCTCAGGAACGTCACCTTGCGTGGCGGTGACGGCAAAACATAGAGTGGTGAGTTGTCGACCCGCCGGTTGCCGCCGTAATCGGCGCCATACCAGGTCTCGAAACGTTCCTCAACGACCACATCACCGGCCTTGGCATTGACAACAAATCGCAGGGCCAGCGGTTGCGATGGATCGTGCGGCAACTTGAAGGTCAGCGTCGTTGGTGTCGAGGTGATCTTGTCCACGGTCTGCGGCTCGAACGGCATCGTCGGCTGTTTCGCCTTTTTGACCAAAGCCACTTCGCCATTGACCGTCGCGCCGGTCAGTTCCACATCTGCTGCGGCCAGGTGCAGCTGCACGGTCAAGATACCATCGGCATCGTCCGGTTCGACGCCGGCCACGATACGGCGTGAGGCATAGTCGACGCGCGGCAGGCGGGCGATGGGATAGACCACGAAATCAGTGGACCACGCTTTGCCCCTGGGAATGCCGACCGCCCTGTACTGCCATTCCGTGGTGAACTGTCCGAGACAGCTATAGAGGAACATCAGCTCGTCGTACTTCATGACGAAGGCCAGGCCACTTTTGCACTCCGCCCCGGTGACGGCCATCCAGCCATTCTGGACGTCACGCACGAATCCGTCTACCGTTCCGACGTCGGCCGTTCTCGCGCCGCTTGTGCTGTCATAGCTCGCGGTACTCACACCGCTGCTGCTGGGGCGGAAGTACAACTGTTTCTCCTCCTTCCGGCCACCGGCGTAGAGAATGCTCTGGTTCCAATAGCCCACCAGGCGCCCAACGTCACCGACATTTTCCATCGTGACTTCAACAGACAGTACGGGCGACCCGGCGCGCAGGGTCATGCGCCGGATGATTTTGATGTCCTTCTGAGCGGTGTCGTCCTGCCATTGCTTCGACACGCACGACACCTCGAGCGTCACTTCTTCGGCCGTCTGCGTGAGAATCTTCGCGTCGTATGGCGCGCTGAGGAACTCGCCCGGCCAGAGTTGCTGCCAGAAGTGATCGCCCAGCATGAAGGTGCCGTCCGCAACCAGCTGCCGGCCGGTAGCCTTGACAACGTATTGGTCGACCATGCCGCCCTTGGCCGGATTGACACGCAGGCTGACAAAGGCATTTTCCAGGACATACTTGTCGCCGTCCCGCTCCACAGTGGCGGCGCCGAACGTCGACAGTGTTGTCAAAACAGAGACAACTGTCAACAAACAAATCGTTGTTCTGATGTTCCGCGTCTCCATTAGCCTGACCCCATTAGTCTGTTGGTCTGTTGTCTTCTCTTATTCTTCCCGGCAATCAAACACGACATTCGTCCAGCCCCAAAAGTTCGGCAGCTTCACTGCGACGCCACCATCCCGCCTGATGGTCTGCAGCTGCACCTGGTGGGATACGGGTTCCGGCCCGACCTCCAGAGCAGTAACGATTTCTCCCGCCCGCGGCTTGAAGAACACCTCGACACCATCGGCCCGCGCAACCGGCGTTATGCCGATCACTTCCTCTTCCGCCGGCGGGTTGAACAGGGGCACGATCACTTGCCGGTGCGTTGCATCGAAGATCCGTTCGCTGACCAACCGCTTCCACCACAGCGGCCGCCGGCTCACCACCGACAAGACGCTTTCGGGGTTGCCCAACTGCTGTGTGCGCAAGTCCCAGAAGTACGAGCCGTATTGAATCATGAACCGTTCGCAATTACCGAACGGGCTTATCCTGACCGACCATGGATGGCCGCCCATTGCGTAACCGAGCGTCGTCGAATACCAACTGCCGCCGCCATTGATGTAGGTGTATTGCGCACCGTGCGAACGAGCCAGATGCGAACCGTGTCGCATGTAGTCGATGAAATCCTCCCAGCGACGGTGCGGGTCCGTTTCATGATGGAACGCATTATTGATACTTTCCTCCATCATCAGGGAGTCGTCCCGGCAATAAATCTGCCAGTCATCGCTCGGGTCGGGCCCCAAGACGTTGATACCTAAATTGTTGCCGACCCCGACTGGCGGGTCGAGGGCCGCCAGCGCCGCCTTCACGATCGGAAAATGCTTGAGGCTGAGCGGACCGGCGTCATAGCGGAATGCTTCCCAGCCATATAGCTTTGAGCTGGCCGCCAGCACCTCCATGTGGTACTGCAGATAGGTCTTGCCGTCGGCTGGAGAAGGGGTGTCGAAGTGCATTACGATATGGGGATAGACGTTGCCGCTGACGGTCACGCCGTTGAAGTATTTCTCCATGACAGAGGTATTGAACCCGGCGCTCTTGTGCCATTCGGGCCGTTGCCGGATGACCTCGAAACCGGGCCAGCCGAAAGGGATCGAATTGGTGTAGGCCACCGGCGCAATGCCGTGTGACTTGAACAGGCCGTTCAGGAGCAGGAGCTGCTTGCGCGAGACGGTATAAAAAGTCTGTCCGCTGAGGTACGGCTCGTCCGTCTCTTCCGTCATGCCCGTGGCATCCTCGCGTGCCCAGGCGAAGTATTCGTCGTAAGTGATATAGGCGCGGCGCGAGGATTCGATGGCCAGCGTGCAGTCCTTCACGTACTGGTCCCAGTTGCCCAGCACCTTCTCTTTGAATCCGGTCAGACCCAGCGCGTGGGCACTCGAGAGGAAG
>CAUZJQ010000297.1:0-5413 GCA_963580095.1 Lentisphaeria bacterium
ACAGGCTCGAGTGGTTCAACTGCATCCTGCGCCCCAATCAACCCCGTGAACCGACCGGTGTACAGATCACCGGTAAAATCCGTGCCTACGTGCTTTCGGACGATGCCGCAAAATTCGTCGCAGGAGTGGATCAATGAAAGGGGTTGTACTTTTGTTCGACGTCGTACTGATCATTGCCGCTGTCATACTGACGCGTCAAGCGTGGACGCAACTCTCAGCGGACCCGCAAAACCGTGAGTCAAAGTATGACGATAGCAGTCGATCGGTTATCGTCCTGCCGTCGCGTCAGGCGAATGCCCAGGTGCCGCCTATCGACAGCGAGCAATGCGACATCTCCTGGCAGCGTGCCCTTTTTCACCCAGCCCGCACGTTCGAGATCATTGCACCGACGACAGGGAACGAGCCCATAGAAACCCCCACCGGTTTCGAGCAGTACGAGCTCGTCGGTATCGCTCGCGTCGGCGACACTGCCTGTGCCAGCATCATCGTGCATGCCCCCACCGGGCGGAAGTCGAACAGGGCCAGGACGCAACGGCGACTCCGCAAAAACCGCAATTCCCCGCCGTCGGCGCCGAACGCCAGAGACGGAAAGGCAAAAAAGAAAAATCGCGCCATTTACAGCCTCAACGAGACCGTTGGCGAAACGGGTTACATCCTCAGCGAGATCGGCACCGACTCTGTCATCCTGAAGATGGACGGCAAGGACGATATCGAACTGCTGCTGGACACTGCCGACGACAGGAGTAAAGCTCGGCGAACTACCGCTTCGCGCCAGGCCCAAGTGCAGCAGATGCGGCAGTCGAAGTCGAAACAGCAGATCGCCAAACAGATTGCTGCCAAAGCTTCTTCGAGGGAGCGGTCGTCAACGACAGCGAAACCGCCGGTGCCGCCGCCGCCACCCAGCGCGACCAGCTTGCCGCCGCCGCCCGGAGCTACCGGGAAAAGCGTGCAGAACCAGCGACGTGCCAATTCCCAAAGCCGCAATGCCAACACCGCCGTTCCCAATCCCAAGGGTAGTCAGAACTAGTGACCAATCTGCTGCCTTGCCAACCTGCAACCCTATCCACCCTTACCGCATGATAACATCCTTCCAGACCTGTCGGACGTCGATTCACATCGCCGTTTCCCTGTTTGTGTTCTGCGCCCTGCCGGGCTGCAAGACCTTTCAGGAGCTCGTGGAACCGATCGACACCGAAGTCGGCAAAATGCTTGACGCCGGCGAAATTCTCGCCCGCACATCGACCCGTGTGAGACTCGGAAATCAGCCGGATGGTAATGAATTCGAAGAAGAAGAGCCGGCAATCACGCCGCCGCTCACCATCGTTCTGCCTTCACGCAATCTCGAGCCGCCCGCTGAATTGGCCCGCAAGCGGGCATACAGTCTTGCCGAGGACATGATCGACGAACCCGACGAACCGATCAACGTCGATTTCACCTTTGATGCAGAGGAGCTTTCAGAGGTCGTCAAAATGTTTGCCTTGACACTTAAGTTCCAATATTACATCGATCCCGCTGTTTCCGGCAGTATCAATCTCAACATCCACGACGAAAACATGCCGCGGCGCCAGGCCTGGCAGCTTTTCGAGCATATCCTGTGGATGAATGGTTCCTACGCCTCCCGAGATAGTGGCTTCGTCAATATCCTGCCGTTCGGGAAAATGCCGCAGGAACGCCGTGTGCTGACCACGCACAAGCCGTCGCCGAATGTCGACGTTTCATTTATCCGCCTGTACCACACGACACCTGCCGAAATCTCCACACTCATCCGCCCGTTCATGACGGCTGGCGCCACCGCCCAACCGATCAACCATCTCAACAGCATCATGATCGTCGAGTCCCCGCCGAATATGGACAAGATCCGCGAACTCATCGCCGCCCTCGACGAGCTCGGAGAGACCCGCTGGCCGCAGATCAGCATTGCCACCCGACATGTCGATGTCAATGACATCCAGCAGGAATTGTCGAGGATCCTTTCAACAATCGGCTTTCCGGTGATAACTACTGAAAAAGGCGATGGCCGCAGCATTAAAATTGTGGCCCTCGAGCGCCCGCAGATTCTGCTGGTCGCAGCACCCACCCGCGAGGTTCTGAGCGAGGTTCAGAAGTGGGTCGATATCCTCGACAAGGGAGCCGAAATCGGCGGTGACCAGGAGGTCATGTTTGAATACAAAGTCAAGTATAACCGGGCCGACGAGCTCGCCGCCGTCGTCTCCGCCTTCTTCTCCTCCGTCAGTTCAACGACCACGTCGGTGCCGCGCGCCACCGACCAGAGCGATGATTCGAGCCGCCGTCTCAACCGCCAGAACCAAAGCACCACCCCGCGTGCCGCGACTCCGCGTGCTCCGAGCTCGAGCCAGGGTCAGCAGGAAATCCACAGCATCTACGATACGCCGGTCATCCTCTTTGCCGACGGCAGCCACAATCGCTTGATTATTCGCACCACGCCGCGCGCCTACGCTCACCTGCTGGCACTGCTCGAAAAGCTCGACACCCCGCCGCTGCAGGTGATGATTCAGATGTACATCGTTGACATCGAGCTGAGCGAGGCCACGTCGTTCGGGTTTCGGTACGCCTTCCAGACCTACGTCAGCAACCATGATCTGGACTTCCAATTAAAATCCGTCGCGGACGAACCCAACTTCGCACTCGAGCTCGGCCGGCAGTTGACTGCTGCGGATGTGCTCAACACAGTCAGCGCCGTCGCCGGCAAGGGTAAGACCCGCGTATTGTCGACACCGCAGATCACCGTCATCAGTGACCGGACCGCCACCATCGACGTTGGCGACAGTGTACCGATTGCCACGGATACCACTATCGGTGCCGACACCACCACAGTCAGTCGCTCAGAAGTCGCCTATGTCGACACCGGCACACGGCTCGAAGTGACGCCGTCGATCACCGCCCGGGGGATGGTCAAGCTCGACATCACCGGCGAGGTTTCGAAGCCCGAAGCCACGACCTCCTCGTCCATCGATTCGCCGACCATTGCCACCAGCCGTATCACCTCGACACTGATCGTTGAGGACGGGGCCACCATCATGCTGGGCGGCCTGATCCGCCGGGACGAAATCGATTCGTCCGACGGCGTGCCGTTCCTTCAGGATATTCCCGGCGTTGGCGTGTTATTCCGTGGCCAGAGTGACACCGATTCACGCCGCGAAGTTCTTTTATTGATCACCGTCAAGGTGCTTGAGCTTGAAACCGATTATGGCAAGCTCATGGAACGCTACCAGCGTGCCCTTGAACTGCTGGCCGACGAGTACCCCGATATCGAAGTCCCATAGCAACCGTCATGTCCAAACACGAATCACCCGACACCGAAGCCGATATTGCGGAGTCCGCAATGTTGCCGAACGCCTTTCTGCCGCTGACCGATCCGGACAGAGTTGTCGATCGCGTTCGGCAGGGCTTGCTCAACAGTCTGGGCAGCAGTGAAGACCTATCCGATTTCAAGTCCATGGACGAATGGGAGCTGGTTAATCAGGGCAAGATCTCGGAATTCGATCTACTCAATATCTACGCTGCTGCTGCCGATCTCGAAGTGATCGACGAAGAGGAACTCGACAACGTCGAGGCCTTCTCTGAAATCTCTTTCGACTACCTTAGTAACTGGATTTGTGTCCCTATTTCGTGGGATGCCCTGTCGGTCGCTCTGGTCATTGCCACGCCGTATCGTCTCGGCGAAATCGCTGCGCACTGGCGCCATTTGATGGGGCGAAAAGTAAGCTTCTACCTCTCCCAGCGTACCCACATCGAACGCGTCGTCACTGCTGTCTACGACCAGAGCGTCAGCGCCGGTGAAGATGGCAACTACGAGATCGATCCAAACGCCAGCGAAGAGGCCCTGCGCGACCTTGCTCTGGAAGCGCCCATTGTGCGGCTGGTCAACGACATGTTCGCGCGTGCCGTCGAGATGAACGCCAGCGATATCCATGTCGAACCCTCCGAGAACGAACTCGCTATCCGCTTCCGTGTCGATGGGATTCTGCAGACTGCGATGACGCCGCCGGTCGCCTCGTACCCCGCCATTGCCGGCCGACTCAAGCTCATCGGTGGCCTTAATATCGCTGAGCGTCGCTTGCCGCAGGACGGCCGTACCGATCTGCAGATCGGCCGTACGCAGATCGACATCCGCCTGAGCACAATCCCCTGTATGCACGGCGAGAGCATTGTCCTGCGTATCCTTCGCAAAAACATCGAGACCTTCAACCTCAGCAACATCGGTATGCAGGACGTTGTGCGCGAGGCGTTCACCGAGCTCGTGCAACTGCCCCATGGCATGGTTCTTGTCGTCGGGCCCACCGGCAGCGGTAAGACGACGACGCTCTATTGCATCATGAACCTGCTCGATACCGAACGCAAGAAGGTCATCACCATCGAGGACCCGATCGAGTACCAGATCAACGGTGTCACTCAGATCCAGGTGCGGCCGGCGATCGGCCTTACGTTCTCCAGCGGCCTGCGGCATATCGTGCGCCAGGATCCCGACATCATTCTGGTTGGCGAGATTCGCGATAAAGAAACAGCGGAGATCGCAATCAACGCCGCCCTTACCGGACACCTCGTGCTCAGCACCCTGCACACCAACGACGCAACGGGAGCCATCAGCCGGTTGCTCGACATGGGCGTCGAGAACTTCCTGATCTCATCTGCCCTGGTCGGCGTCCTGTCGCAACGACTCGTGCGCCGCGTTTGCGGTGACTGCAAGGGCAGCGGCACGACCACCGAGGCGCGCACCGGCACCGTCGTTCGCGGCATCGACGACGGTAACGAGCAGTTCCGCACCTGCCGCACTTGCGGCGGTTCCGGCTACCGCGAACGTGTTGGAATTTATGAGTTTCTGCCGGTCAACGACGAAATCCGCCGCGCCATCACCCAGGCAGTCGACAATGCCACGCTCAACCGGATCGCCCGCGAGAGCGGTATGGCCAACCTGCGTGAAGACGGTGAGGAAAAAGTGCGCAACGGCATCACCACCGCTGCCGAAGTTGCACGCGTATGTCAGCTTGACTTCTGAGCCGTGTCCTGCCAACGTCCGGCATGTGGGCCGACACAGCATCCGATCTTGGCCTGATCGATGCCGCCAATCGCGGTGATCCCGAGCCGATCGTATCAATGCGTCCGTCCGCCTCATCGTCAACGAATAACCCGAGTAGAACCGTGCCGGTCCCGGAAGGTGTGCGGTATGGGGCCCACAGTCATCGAGGAGCGGTGAAACGTCATGGTAGATTTTAGTACTAAACGTCTACCCGCGGCACCTGATCTTGCCGCACCCGATGGATCGGACGTTCGGGTTCTGTCAGGTCTCGGAGACGGTGGCATGGCGCATTTTCAGCTCGCCCCTGGCGAGGTGTCGACGGCGGTGTTGCATCGCACCGTCGAAGAGATCTGGTTCGTCCTGGGCGGTCGCGGC
>CAUZJQ010000298.1:0-5393 GCA_963580095.1 Lentisphaeria bacterium
CGTGGCGCCTTGAAAACGCCGGCGGCAGAGCGCAATAAAGGCCCGATCCTCGAGGTGTTGACCGGCGTGCTGCCGGCGGCCGGGACAGTGCTGGAGATTGCCAGCGGCACTGGACAGCATGTCGTTCACTTTGCCGCGGCCCTGCCGCAGCTGCACTGGCAGCCCAGCGACCCGGATGCCGAGCTGCGCGAGTCTGTTCGCCGGCACACGGCTGCCAGCGGACTGGCAAATATTGGGCTGCCGCTCGATCTGGATGTTTTCACGCAGCCCTGGCCGGTGAACCAGGCGGATGCTGTCGTTGCCATTAACATGTTGCACGTGGCGCCATGGCCGGCGACCGCTGCTCTATTTACTGGCGCCGCAACGCTGCTGGCGTCCGGAAGTGTCCTGGTGACCTACGGCCCATATCGCCGCGACAGCGCTCATACGTCGGCTGGTAACGCGGCGTTCGACACGCAGTTGCGGGCGCAGCAGCCCGTCTGGGGCATCCGTGATCTCGAGGCGGTGACCGCGGAAGCCGAATCGGCAGGTTTCGACCGGAGTGACGTCGTTGCGATGCCCGCAAACAACCTCTGCCTGGTTTTCTTGCGCCACTGACTGCCCACGGTCAATTCGCTTTGCAGTTCCGCCGTCTGGCGGACTGAATCGCGGCAGACGAAGCGGCTTGCGGTGGTGTAAAGAAAGGGCACAGTAAACGCTCTGGAACGGATTCTCTGATCACTGTAGCCAGGTATTTCTGACTATGCACTATACCGAAATAGGCAGCACCGGCGTGAAAGTGTCGCGTGTTTGTCTGGGGACCGTTTTTCGGTCTGAGCCCCCGGAGGCGGACTGCATTCGGACGATCCACCACGCTGCGGACCGCGGCATCAACTTTTTCGACGTCGCCAATCTCTATCGCGACGGATTCTCGGAGGAGATTCTCGGCAAAGCCATGGCCGGTCGACGTGATCAGTTCATCATGACTACCAAGGTCGGATCGCCGTCGCCGGACCAGCCATCGGTACAGGGGCTTTCGTACGACGCCATCATGCAGGCCGTGGAAGGCAGCCTCAAGCGGTTGAACACCGATTACATCGATTTCTACCTCTGCCATTTTCCCGACCCCGCGGTAGCAACCGAGGAAACGCTTCGTGCCATGGACGACCTTGTACAGCAGGGCAAGGTACGGTTTTCCGGCTGCAGCAATTTCGAAGGCTGGCGCCTCGGCGAGTCGCTGATGCTGTGTGACCAGAAGGGTTATGCACCGTATGGTTGTCACCAGTTGCTGTTCAACCTGCTGGATCGGCGTTGCGAGGACGAGATCATTCCGTATTGCGCTGGCCGCGGCATCGGCGTCACCGTCTATGCCGCGACAGCTATCGGCCTGCTATCCGGTCGTTATCGCTATGGCCAGCCGCCGCCGAAGGGCAGCTCCTGGGAACGCGGTCCGTACAACTTCCGAGCTGCGATGACGCGACGGACGGGTGCGGTGATCGATGCGGTCACGCAGATTGCCGAACAGCACGGCACCAGCCCCACCGAAGTTGCCATGGCCTGGTGCCTCAGCCGTCCCGGGATCACGGCGGTGATCATCGGTGCCGACACACCGGCTTACGTGGACGATGCTGTGGGCGCTGGCGATGTGGCGCTTACCGACGCCGATCTCGAGCGGCTGGACGCCATTTCCGCAGGTGTCCGTATGACTGTGCGGAAGGATTGTCCGGATGGATATCAGGAAGAGGAAGGTTGTTGAAAGCGGCCGCCGGCGTTTGAGTGTGGAACCCGCCTGCCGCTTTCTTTTTGATCAATACATTCAATCTATGGGCACTCATCTGCGCGCCATTCAGCGATACGATATGGTCGCTTACACGGCCGAACCGGTGGGGCCACGACGAATTTATTTCTTGCCGAAAGACCTGTTGAACCGGTGGCGCCACGGTCCAACAGGTCTTTCGTCAAGCTGGAGTTGTCTGTGGCCAGGTGCAATGCCATTACGCCGGTGCTGCCCATGTCCAGCGCGCTGGCCCCGTTGATCAGCAACGGGCTGGCCATTTCCACCGACTCGATCTGCGTCATCAGCGGGGTGTTGCCCGGCGCATCCATTGCCTCGACATTTGCACGTTGAACGATCAAAAAACTTGGCGACCGACCGCGTCGGGGCAACGTGTAACGGGGGCCGAATATTGAAGGTTATTGCATTGAGATCGGCACCGGCGTCAATAAGCAGTTGGGCGATTTCTCGATGGCTGCGTTCGGCGGCCCCGTACAACGTCGGGCGGGGTGCCGCCGGTCAACAGATACTCGAAGTCGTTTTGGCGTCCGTCACGGGCCGCATCGACCAGTGGATGGCATTCGACGTCTTCAAAGGCAGGCTCACCCCCGAACTGTGTCTGCACTCGCGTCTGGTGTGGTTGCGACCTATTGAGTTCACTCATGGTCTTCGACACAGATGAAACGGCTAATTCCAAGGTTGCGACGGCGATTCGCCAAAGTCCGAACGGTGCGAGGATCATATGATATCAAAATTACAATTGAATGTAATCGGTGGGAAGGATCGGTGAGCGTTGCCGCCTTGATACACTCCGCAACGGTTCGCGATCAGATCCGAGCCACAATCGGCATACCACAACGAACACGCTCACTTCCACTTCATCGACTTGAACATCGGATTGTAGATTCGCAGGTGCCGGCGGAACGAATCCTCTATCTGCCGCCGCGCCTCGGGGTCGAGGGTTTTTATTCTGGCGACGAGCGCGTCGATATGTGGCTGTGACTGTGCGTATGGCTGTTTGAAGTCGATGTTGCCCGGGACTGGATAATCATTGGTCTGCAGCGTAACCAAGGCGACATGAACCCGGTTGCGATCGTGGGCTTGGAGAAAGGTCACGAGGCCCGCCGGCTCTCTGCCCATTCCCGGAATGGACAGACAACCGCCGGCGAAGCCGGAGACGATCAGTATGGCGGCGAACAGTTTCATGGCTTAATCTACACTATTGGGTAAACTATTACCGTCAAACCAACAATAGAAAGATGTCGGCTCTCTGGCGGATGATCCTTGATCAGTCGCAATCACACTTGCACTATAATAGCTTTGTGGGAGACAGGAACGATCGATATTGTATCGTTGCGATAATTGCACACTTGCGCAGCCGTTTGGTTGCTATACAGTTCCGCCGGCCTGACAAAGTCCTGCATTCTAAATTCCAAATTTCGAATCCGTATCATGCCCCAACCACCTCGCTTCTTCCTGAACCACGACGGTTCACATCTCATGTGGATTGCACCGCCTGTGTCGCTCGATCAGTTCAGCCACGAAATCCTCGGCGTCACTGAAGGCACCCAGGTCGACGGCATCGTCCATCATATGTTCACCTGTGGCGATTGCGTACCACTGTTCCACTGCGACATTGCCGACGCGGAGCCCGTCATGCCGGAGGCGCTGGCCAGCTGCCATGTCTGGCGCTGTATGCATAACCGTGCAGCATTGCTGGAGATGCCCGAGGATCCGTGGCAGATTGTCATCGCTGCGGCTCATGCACAAGGCAAACCGTTCTGGGGATCGATGCGGTTCAATGATGGGCATCCGCCGGAGTACGGACCGCGCAGCCGTTTCGGGGTCGAACATCCGGAGTGCTTTATCGGCGACGACTGCGCGGCCGGTATTCATGCGCCGGGGCCGGATGGCGTCGTGCCGCCGTGCCGCCACCTGAACTTTGCATTGCCGGTCGTGCGCGAACATCGCAAAGCACTGATCGCTGGCCTTTGCAGCCGCTACGATGTCGACGGCTTCGAATGGGACTTTACCCGTGACAACGGTCACAACTTTACGAAAGCGGATGCGGGTAATGGCGTTGCCATCCTGAACGATTACATGCGAGAGATCCGCAAACTGCTCGACGATATCGCTGAGCAGCGCGGCCGGCCGCTGGGCTTTGGGGCGCGTGTGCCGGGCACGCTCGAGGTCTGTAAGGAAACCGGGCTCGACGTCGAGACGTGGATACGCGAAGGCCTTGTGGATATGCTGACGCCGACCGTTTATTACGACACCACGTGTGAGTTGCCGTACAGGACGTTTGTCGAGTTGGCGCGGGGTACGGCAACCAAAATCTATGGGAACGTTTCTGAAGGAGTCGGGCCGGGGCGCTTCCGGCCACCCCCGAGGGAAGCCGTGCGTGCCGGTGTCGCAAACGCCTGGCGCGACGGCGTCGATGGGGTCAACATATTCAACTTTCACCATCATATCGTCGATAACCGGATTGACGACATGGTCCTGTATTCGGAATGCGGCGATCCGGCTACCGTGGCCCGCAAAAACAAGCTGTACATGGTTGCCGGTGTCGCAGTGCCGAGCCAGTCACGCTTCTTTGGGATGGACTATGAGACCTGGCATCCGCGTCAGTTGCCGGTTGATGTGCCGAAAGGGGACGGCCCCGGCGTCATGGTTCGTGTGCCGATCAGTGATGACATTGAGGCGGCACGACGCGATCGTGTCTTGGCCTCGATCATCCTGCGTCTCGACCTGCTGAACATGACCGGTCATGAGAAGCTGCAGCTACTTGTCAATGGAAAAGAGGTGCCGATCAACAGCGCGAAATGGGGTGTCAGCAAGCAGTACCCTTTTAACTGGAATGGCATGCACGGCGACATGGAAGCGACTTTTGATCTTACCGGCGGTGATTGGATCCAGGAAGGCGACAACGAAGTGAATCTGATTCTGCTCGAGCGTCCCGATGACATCGCTCCGCCGTTCACGCTCTACACCGTGCGCCTTGAGATCAACTACAACATCCTGCCGATGGGCTTAGCGTAAAGCCGATACGATCTTACCCACGGGAGAAGGTGACAACGTGAAACCATTTGCACCACAACAAGGCGCGGTTTCCCTGACGTTCGATGACGGTCGGCCGACTCAGCTCGAGCATGCCGTGCCGATCATGGACCATTTCCGCCTGCGCGGAACGTTTTACCTTATTCCCAGTGGCGCTGACTGGCGCCAGCGCCTCGACCCCTGGTGCGAAGTCGGCCGCAGTGGCCACGAAATCGGCAACCACACCACGTTGCATCCGGCGACCGGTAATCTTTTCGCTACGTCTACGGCCTGCTACGACGACCTGACACTCGAGGCGATCGAAGATGATATCCGCGAAGCGCAGGTACGCCTTGAGCAGATTGCCCCGCATCAGGAAGCATGGTCGTTCTGCTATCCGTATTATCACACCGACGTCGGCACCGGTTCTCAGCGGCGGAGCTACATTCCGCTTGTCAACGGCATGTTCGCCGCCGGCCGTGGCCGGGAGCAATACGGCTTTGGCAACCTGCCTGAGCGTGTGGATATCGCCTGTGTTGGTGGGCAGGTTTGCGAGCGGATGACAGTTTTCGAGATGATCGGGCTGGTCGAAGAACTGGCAATC
>CAUZJQ010000299.1:0-5391 GCA_963580095.1 Lentisphaeria bacterium
ACAACAACGATTTCGGCCGGAACAAGCTGAAACAATTCGTTGATGATGAAGGGCTGGGCGGCGATTGCCTGTGGTCCTACATCGATGCACGGGACGTTGCGACGGCCTGTCTGGCGTGGCTCGAATCGGATCATCCGGGCGCTGAGGTGTTTAACCTTGCTGCAGCCAACGTGCATCAGGAAGCCAACACGGAAGATCTGATGCAGAAGTACGGTTATGCGGAGTTCGCTGTGCCACCGCTCACAGCGCCGGATCAGACGCTTTTTTCGACGGACAAGGTCCGATCACTTCTCCACTGGCGGGCAGAGTACGACTGGCGGGATATGCTGTAGACGGCGGCGGTGCCTCCGTGCCGAGGGGGCCATGGTCGCCGTTTTATTGCGTCTTGGAAATCGCCGGCGTATTACTCGTGGATCTGTACGTCACCGCTGTCACGGAGTGTTGTGACATAATCGGCCTTGGCCGTTTCCGCCTTCTGTGACTTGAGGATGCGTGTGATCATCTTGAGAACACGCTCCTCGCCGTTGGGGCGCTGACGCAGTCTCTCATAGCGGTGACCATGCTCGGTGCTGTATGCTTCAACTTCTTCGTCGGTAACTTCGTAATTTTCGATATTGTAGAAGCCCTGATTCTGCACTATTAAATTGACCAACAGACGTTTGTTGTAGCCCATGCCGCCCCCCATGCCTGCGCCGGTCATCACCGACATCTGTTCTCTCTCTTCAAGATATCCAGGGTCCTTATCCACCCCTTCCTGGACGGCCTTTTGCACGACGATGTAGGGTTTGAAAAGATTGAACAGTTCCGGTCCAAGCCTGCCGTTCTGGACACTTAAGACAAGTGAGTCGATCTGGTGGCTGTCACCCAGCGTCACTTCGTTCTTGCCGATCTTGACGGTGATGTTGCTCAAGGCCTTTTTCAGTTCTTCATTGATCTGGCCGGGCGGAAGCGTGGTTGGTTCTGGCAGATCGACGTCGGCGGCATCGAGAACCGCGACCCAGAACGGGTCGGCATCTGAGGGGCGTACTTCGGACATGTTGAGACTGCGTTCAGCCGATTCGGACAGTACATCGGAGGGTATGCTTTGGCCGGCGACGCTGCAGGTAGCCTCTTTGACAAGTCCGGTGAAAAACACAGCATACGCCTCGCGATAGCGTTTATTGGCCAACTGGCTGCGAATGACACGTATGGTGCGGTCCTTGGAACGTCCCCGGTAGCGGTCCGGATTTTGCGCATAGTACTCTTCGCATTCTTCATTGGTTATGACACTACGGTTCCGTGCCGCACGCAGCTCTTCTATGGTCTGCTCATAGAATGTGGCGAGCCCCTCGATCTTGCGATGAACTGCCATACGCTTTTGCGTCTTCAGTTGTTCCAGGTATGTGGGATCCTTATCCAGCCCTTCCTTGATGCCTACCTGATAGAGTAGCTCGTTGTCGATTGCCTGTTTCAGCGCATGCTCGATGTATTTCTCGCGTTGCTCCTCTGGAATGCCCGCCGAGCCGCCGAGGTTGCCGATAACATCGTTTTCATGGATCTCCACGCCGTTGACGGTGGCCAGCAGGCGGTCGAGATCTTCCTTTTCGTCCTGGGCGAAGTTCCATTGTATCGTAAGGCTGATGATCAGGACGCTAAAAAGTGCACGGGTGGTGTTCATGATGGATCTCTGAGTTTGGCTGTTGCTTGACATCACGATCCCGACACGCAGGGTCGGGATCTAACACGTTCTATAATGGGCTTAAGTAATAGGCGAGCAAGGCAGATCCCTTCAAGAAAATGGTTTTCAGATTATTGGTTAGTATACGTTACAGAGGTCTTCTGTCAAATTCACGGTGGTCAATAATAGGGACCTTCCCCAGGCACTGAAAAGCCATTGTGGAAGGCTTCGAAATCTGCAGAATCCGTTCGAAACTCGTCGCCTGCAGGGCCCGATTAACAGGTTGTGCGAAATGTCGCACTCCAAATCTGTGTGGCGGCGCTGCCACTGTCTTCGAAGGTTTTGGGCTTTGAACAGTGTCACGGAATTTATATTTCCGATTTTTGAGTTTATGGCTTTGGTGTCTTAAGTTTTCCTGGTGCTGCAACTGCAACCGATCGACTTCATTCATTCCGGGAGACCGCCATGAGCTACGACCGCATTCATCACACAAAGATTTTCGTGTCCGACATGGAGCGATCGATTCATTTCTATCGTGATCTGCTCCAGTTCGAGTTGGTTTACGATGTCGAGCGCTCGGAGGTCCCGGCGTATGATGAGTGCATGGGGCTGGAATCTGTACACGTCAAGGTCGCCATGCTGTGGTATGAGTCGGAGGCCAACTCGATCGGCTTGATTCAGTTCCTGCATCCGGACATGAATCGCTGGGAGCCCTGTGTCACCACTGCCGGCTTTTCGACCCTGGCTATTTCTGTTACCGATATCGACAGTGAGTATGAGCGGCTCAAGACGGCCGGCGTGACATCGATCAGCGACCCCGTTGACATCATCCGGGACGGCGGCCGCCGCACCGCACGTTGTTGCTACATTCACGACCCCGATGGTCTGCCGATCGAGTTGTACGAGGCTTTTGCTACTTTGGACAAAATGAAGTAGGCCTTGATACCCGAGTTGGCTCATCCGGCGTGAACCCTATGGCCTGTGATTCGAGCCGCTTGATGGCAGACGTCAGGCAGAACATTCCCGGATAATCAAATGACATTGTCGACCAACCCACTGACGGAACACATCGGCGCTGAAGTGCAGGACGTCGACCTGACCGCACCGATCGGTGAGGAGACATTCGCGCAACTGCGCGATTCCCTTTACCGTCACGCTGTTCTTGTCTTCCATGGGCAGAAGATTACCGACGAGCAGCAGGTGGCTTTCGCCGAGGGCTTTGGCACGGTAGAAATGATGATGCCCAGTGACCCCGCGGGTGACGGCGGGCCGATTGCGATCCTTTCTAATCTTGATGAAAACGGCGCGATCATCCCGCCGGATGACACTCGAATCCTGTATACAATCGGCAACACCCTCTGGCACTCGGACGGCTCATTCAGACAGGTGCCTTTGCGCGGTTCGTTGCTCGCCGCCAAGGTTGTGCCGCCAACTGGCGGTGAGACGGAATTCGCCAGTACCTGCGCGTCTTATGCAATGCTGCCCGATGCGAAAAAGGCCGAGTTGCAAGGCCTCGTTGCCGAGCACAGCATGGCACACTCGCGGGCCCAGATCGGACCGGACTTGATCAGCGATGCGTTCCTGAGAGACACGCCGCCTGTCGAGCAGCTGGTTGTACGCACGATTCCGGAGACCAGAGCGAAGGCATTGCTCGTGGGTTCTTATGCGGCGCGCATCATCGGGTGGCCGATTGAAAAAGGCCAGGCCCTGCTGCAGGAGCTGCTCGATTGGGTTACGCAACCGCAGTTCGTTTATTGTCACAACTGGCGTGTCAACGATCTGCTTGTCTATGACAACCGCTGCTGCGTCCACCGGGGACGTTCATGGGATCGCTCCGTCTGCAAGCGTGTCCTGCACCGCACAACCCTGGCCGGCGACGGGCCGATGACGTGAGGACGCAGGTGCTGGCAGAGCCGTACAGTTTGGGCAGACTGACAGCCGCCCACTTACATCTGTTGGTTGGTCATCCAAATAGTGTCGCAG
Source organism: Lentisphaeria bacterium (assembly GCA_963580095.1). GTDB lineage: Bacteria > Verrucomicrobiota > Lentisphaeria > JABSQK01 > CAJWLW01 > CAJWLW01. Next base: position 3,641 of record CAUZJQ010000299.1, read on the forward strand.
CTGTGGGTAACACGAGTCTGTCCCGATAACCCCGGACATCGATTCCCGTTGCGGTGTCCGCGTTCACGGCCTGCGACAACTCTGTACGGAAAGCCTTCGGTGTGTCTATCACAACAGTGTTCAGGCCGACGGGTCGGTGGCCCCGGTGTGGCTGAAGATTTTTGTTTTTTTTTACAAAAACAGTAAACCTGGGCGAAAGCCTTTCCGTACAACGTGTATATTGAGATCGACCTCAACCGACCGGATGATTCACACTTTTTCAACCACGAATGAAAGGATGCCGCAATGAAACAAGCACTCACCGTCATATTGGCAGCCACGATCCTTTGGACTATCACCGGGGCAAGTGCCCAGCCCGGTCAGCATAATAAGCAGCCGAAACCTGCGGACGAACAGCGGGCCGCTGTCGATCAGCACCGGGATGCTGTCGACGCGTTGCGTGAGCAGATCGATCAGACACTGGCAGCAGAGAGCGGTGATTTTTCCGCGCTCCTGGGCAATGCCGAGCCGAGCTTCCAGGAACGTCGTGATCTGGCCCGTTTGCGCAAAGAACTGCTTGAGCAGTCGGATGCAGCGCAAGCCACGGTCGGGGAGATCGAAGAACTGGACCGGCAATTCCGTGAGAGCAATGACCCGCCGCTACCGGGTATCCACCACCTCGATAGCGTCGTGCGGCCGGAGCGAATCGATGCTCTCCGTGCTCCGATTTCCGAGAAGGACCAGGAGACACTCTCCAGCCATAAAACGGACATTCGGACGAAACACGAAGAGCTCAACACCCTGCTGGCCGACGAAAAAAACTACACCCTGCTGGCCGACAAAAGCGCCGACTATGCCGCGTTGTTGGCCAAAGATAAGAAGGATCTGACCGGGGAAGAGCGCCGTGAGTACCGCGACCTGCGAAAGAAGCTCATCGCTGGCAGTGAAGACGCCCAGATTCTGGTCGATGGCATTCACGAAGCCAACGTCTTCTTCCGCGAGGCGAATCCGGCGCTCGGCCGCCAGTTCGGCAAACGCCGCAACTCCCTGCGCCGGGCTCGCGAAGACGTCGTTGCGGTCAAAGCCATACAGAACAACATCAACGAAATTCTCGCTGAGGAATCTGCAGCGTTTGCTGACCTGCTGACACAGGTAGATGCGGGCGATGCGACTAAGGAAGTCCGCATCGAATTTCGTGACCTGCGCCTGGAGTTGATTGAGGCTACTCCCGGCGTTGCCGAACTCGACACAGGCGCTAAACTGCTCAAAAAACGGGTTCAGCATCGCGCCCGTCACGCCCGCCATCACCAGGGCGGTGGGGCGGTTGAACGGCCGGTTGTTCCGGGCGGTGCACCGACCGACGACAGCGAAGACGTCGACAGCGGAGAGTAACCGACAAACGTTCTCCCCCAAAAGCAGCGAAGCCGGGTCAATTATCAGCAATCGATCCGGCTTTGTTCTGTTATGAAAGGAATCTAAATCGTGGGACGAATCACCCGCCTTCTGCTTGGAGTTGTGATGACGGCAACAGTCAATGCTGCGGACGTTTTTGTCTACCCCACGGATTCCGGTATTCAGGCTGCAATCGATGCGGCGACCCCGGGTGACACGATTCACATTGCCAACGGCACCTACGCAGAGAACCTGGTCGTCGACAAATTGCTGACCCTGCAGGGCCAGGGACTGGTGCACACGATCATCGATGCCGGTGGCGCCGGGAGCGGTTTTACTATAAGCGGTACGGCGACTGTGACGATCGCCGACCTTACAGT
>CAUZJQ010000300.1:0-5356 GCA_963580095.1 Lentisphaeria bacterium
GCATATCATGCCTGGCTGTCGGAAGAATTCGACGATGCTTTCGGGCGGCCACTGCGCGTTCTCGTAGACGCCGGCAATGGCTGCTATGCCGACTGGGCGCCGCCGATTATCGAACGACTGGGACACGATGTCGTACCACTGCACTGCACCCCGGACGGCAGGTTCCCTGATCGTGATCCGAACCCCGCAGTGTTGGCAAATCTCGAACGCACCTGCGACGTCGTGCGTGATGTCGGTGTCGACCTGGCCGTAGCTTTCGATGGGGACGGCGATCGCGTCGTGCTGATCGACGAACTCGGCCGCCCGGTCGAAGCCGACCGTCTCGGGGTGTTCTTCGTCCACCACGTGCTGCACCATCTCGACAGCGTCAAGGTCGTCTACGACCTGAAATGCTCCGACATCCTGCGACGCGAGGTCGATGTTCTCGGCGGTCAGGCCTGCATGGAACGCTCCGGCCACAGCTTCATTCGCAGCCGGATGATGGCCGAGCAGGCCCACTTCGGCGTCGAAATCAGTGGACATATTTTTTTTCGCGAACTCGACTACGGGGATGACGGCCTCTACACCGCCCTGCTCATTGCGCGCATTTGCAGCCACGCCGGGCGTCCGCTTTCCCAGCTTATCGACGACATTCCGGTGCCGATAATCACCCGTGACATTCGTGTTCCCCTGCCGGAGGACATCCGTGCCGGCATGGTCGAGCAGTTTCGTGCCGCCTTTCCGGACCTGCCGGCTACTACCGTGGACGGCGTTCGGCTCGACTGGCCCGATGGCTGGGGACTCTGTCGTGGCAGTGTCACGGAGCCAGTGATCACACTGCGGTTCGAAGCGGATAAGGTCGGGCGTCTCAAAGAGTTACTTGGCAACGTCGGGGAAGCGATTCCCGAGTTGGCCGAAGCACTGGCCGTCGAAAGTGATCTCCTGTGATTTGAGCTCGCATGCGCCATGCGAGCGGCGATCGCACGCCACAATCTCTGATTGCGCACATCACAACTCTTCAAGCTCTACAACTCTTCAACCGTCTCACTCTTTCTTACACAGATCCTGAATATCCCCAGTACCAGAAATATCGGCACCGGCCCGACCGCCAAAGCTACCAGGATATTCTGCACCATCAAAATTATTACCTGTAGCCTGATCGCGTTGCGGATGACCTCGAAATGTTCACGTACATCGGCCAGGCGCGCCTCCGCGTCCCCGTTATCGGCAGCGAATGCCTCAAACGCCTCCGGGCTCATATCGTCCAGAGCCAATAAGCCGACGTCCGCGATCCACGTGAGTTTTGATTCGTTGTCGATAGTAAAATCGATCAGCCGCTCAACCCCTTCACGCAACATCCAGCGCTTCGCCCGATCCAGCCAGCCATCGGCTTCGCCTTTGCGGATCATCCCACCAATCACCCTGTTCATGGCATCGGTTATTTTTTGATCGCTGACTTCGCGAACCCCCTCGTATTTCGTCAGCAGCGCCGCCAGGTCCGCGCTCGATTCACTGCCGTCAAGCTGATGTCCGGCATCGTCGAGGGCTATGGCAACGTAGATGCTGGAAACCATGCGCTCGATCGGGCGCTTGGATCGCAAAGTCGAAATGGCATCGACACTGCCGAGGATCGAAGGAAGCGCGATCAGACCGGATAACGTGAAGCCAACGACGAAAGCCAACGGCCACAGCCAGTTGAAAAGAAACATCCAGCGCCAGGGAAACTTAAAGAATCCGTGCTTGCGCAGCAGCAGATACAGCAGCATCCCGGTTATGAACCCAAAGATGGCACCGCCGATAATACCGGCAATCACAATCCCGAAAAAAACGGCTATCTCAGCCAGGATTTCCTTCGTACTGCTGCTGGCGATATGTCCGAAGTTCTTCAGGATTCGGTGGGAAAGATCGGCCGACACGGCGGCTATCCCGCCGTCAGGGGTCTCCATCTGGGGCTGTTCAACATCGCCCGTCGCAGATTCGGTCCCGCCGCCTGCTTCGATTGTTGGAGCCGACGCTGGCAACGGCTCGGTGTCCGTCGCACCCAGCGGATGAAGCATCAGCAGGAAACAACTCAGCACAAGGAATCGCATCAACACACCCCGGTGGTCTGGAATTTCATTAGCAATCTGCGACAATCACGATTACGGTTCATCAACCCGAATGCACTTTCGAATGAATCCGCCGATGACAACTTTTTTGCACGTCGACATGGACGCCTTCTTTGCGGCTGTCGAACAGCGTGACAACCCGGAATTGCGTGGCAAACCCGTCATCGTCGGGGCCCCGCCCGATGCTCGCGGTGTTGTTTCCACCTGCTCTTACGAAGCTCGCAAGTTCGGGGTTCATTCGGCCATGCCATCGCGTCAGGCTTACAAGCTGTGTCCGCATGGAATTTATGTGTCCTGCCGCACCAAGCGTTACGGCGAAGTCTCGAAACAGGTCTTGGCGATATTCGAACAATACACGCCGTTTGTCGAACCGCTATCCATCGACGAGGCCTTTCTCGACATTACCGGCTCGATGCATCTGCGCGGTGGCGACATCGCCACTGCCGAGGCGATCCAGGCGCAGATTCGCGATGAACTGCAGTTGACAGCATCAATCGGCGTGGCCGGCAATAAATATCTGGCCAAGCTCGCCAGTGACATGAATAAGCCCAACGGACTCACTGTCGTGCCCCGGGATCCCGGGGAAATTGCCAGCTTCCTGGCCCCCTTGCCGATTCGCCGGATCTGGGGAATTGGCGAAAAGTCCGCAGCCCGACTGGCGGCGAAGGGCATCTCACATATCGGCCAGATCCAGGCCATATCCCAGGATCAATTGACGCAGATATTCGGCGAAAAGACAGCGGAACACCTGTATCAACGCGCCTTCGGCATCGACCATCGCGCTATTGTGACCGAGTCAACGGACAAGAGCATCTCAAATGAACACACGTTCAGTACCGATTGCACCGATTGGGAAACCGTCGAGCGCACGCTGCTGGGACTGATAGAAAAAGTTGGTGGCCGCCTACGCCCTTCACAACGCACCGCGTGCACTGTCCATCTCAAGCTGCGCTGGTCCGATTTTAAGACGATCACCCGACAGCAGCGTCTCGACCCGCCGACCCATCAGGACCGACGCCTGATCGACGCCGGTTTTGAGCTGCTTACGCGCGAGAAATCCGGTCAGCCCGTTCGTCTGGTCGGCTTCGGTGTTTCCGGCCTTTCGAGTGAGGCCGACGATACCGTCCTGATCCAGCCGGACCTGTTCGGTGAAGCTGACGTACAACAGGCAGAAGACGAGCGTAATGACGAGCTCGACGCTGCAGTGGATGCCATCCGTCAGCAGTTCGGCAGCGGCGGGGTAAAGCGAGGCGACTGGTAGGGAGGGGGCAGCGCTCAGGTGTCAGGCAGTCCACCGGTGCACCCATGGTGCTAGCTAAGCCAAATCACGAACCCCTGTGCTGGTGATTCGCGGTTCTTGAAAATGGCATGCGCAATCTCTATTCAATCAATCGCACAACGTTCTCCGCCGCCGCCGCCAAATCGTCTTCGACTGCGGCATAGGCTTCCGTCAGCGTCCGCGGCCCGGGGCTGATGCTGAATACTGCTGTAACGCCCTGACTGTATAACTGGCTGAAGTCACCGTCGACTGCTCCGGAAAGGATGACGCACGGGACATCATGGGCTGCGGCGCTCTTCGCAACGCCGGCGCACACTTTACCGCGCAGTGTCTGCCCGTCGGTGCGCCCTTCCCCGGTGATCACCAGATCCGCATCGCCGATTTTTTCCTCGAGTTGGATCGCATCGATCATTACCTCGACACCCGGCAGCAGCCTGCCGCCGAAGAATGCCATCAGCCCGCTGCCCAGGCCTCCGGCAGCGCCGGCGCCCGGCGTGTCGCGGCCGTCCCAGTCGAGGTCGCGGGCCAGGCAATCTGCGAAGTTTTCAAGGCCGGCGTCGAGCTGCGTCACCTCTTCGGGTGAAGCGCCCTTCTGCGGCCCGAAAATTGCCGCGGCGCCATTGGCTCCGAGCAGCGGATTGTCGACGTCGCAGGCGATCACGATGTGGCATCCCTTCCACGGCTGCTCGGCGGGCGAGACAATTTTGGCAAGTTGCTGCAAGGCGCCACCGCCGTCCGGCAAATCTTTGCCGTCGGCATCGAGAAATCGGTAACCCATGGCCCGGGCAAACCCGGTGCCGCCATCGTTGGTTGCACTGCCCCCGATCGTCAGGAAAACCGACTGTGCCCCGTCGGCAATGGTCTGGGCGAACATCTGCCCGGCACCGAACGTCGTGGTGCGCAGCGGGTTGCGTTCGTCGACGCTCAGCAGTTCGAGCCCGCAGGCTGTCGCCGTTTCGATAAAAGCCTCACGCGCCGTCGGCTGCCAGGCGTAGCGGGCACGGATACTGCGCCCCAGCGGATCGGTAACCGCGACCGTGCGTTCCTCTGTGCTGCCGAGTGTCAGGAAGGCATCCAGCGTGCCGTCACCACCATCCGCCATCGGCGCGGCGGTGACTATGGCATCGGGCACGGCGCGGCGAATGCCTCGCGTGAGGCTGTCGCAGACACCCTGGGCGGAAAGACATTCCTTGAACGAATCTGGAGCGAGAACAATATGCATAGTTCAGCGCCTGAACGATCCCCCTGTGCGTCGAAAGGCGAACGCAGGGCTTTTTTTTCAGGCAATAGTTAAGCCTATTGACACGTTAAACGGCGTTCACTATAGTAGCAGGTCGCTTTCATTTGTGCCAATGTAGCTCAGCTGGTAGAGCAGTTCACTCGTAATGAACAGGTCAGCGGTTCGAGTCCGCTCATTGGCTCCAGTAAAAATGCCGTAAAATGGCTATATGTATAGCTTTATATTATTTTCGCCCTTGTAGCACTGACAGTCCTTTACCCCCATTTACTTACAGTTACTAGTTTAATTTACCGACAATTTACTGACAGTCTTGAGAATTTTCCGCCCCGCTGATGCCATCGCCCATGAAATTCACCGCCATTACCGCCGCGATTTCCGCCGAATTTCCGCCGAAATTCCGCCGAATCCTCATAAGCCCAGGGGAAACTAAGAGAAGTTTTTAGCAGTTTGTCTCCATAAAATCCTGCCGAAATGCTTGGATCCGCCTGCGGAAAGACAAGCCAGAGGCGCGTCCATCAGACATGGTCGCGGCGGTGCGACGGGGACAGCCCATCTGCTGTCAATTGCGCTCTGATACGGTAGATTCTCCGCAGAAAGCATTTCCCCCGGCCTTGACGGCTCCGATACGGAAGTCGCATGGACGGCGGCACTCGCTGCCCACCTCGGCGGCGAAGCCGAGCAGGAGATCGACGGTGTGGTCGCGGGCCGCGTGGACGTACTCACCGACACGCAGGCAATCGAACTGGATTG
>CAUZJQ010000301.1:0-5277 GCA_963580095.1 Lentisphaeria bacterium
TTATCTGGGCGTAGGTTGCGAGAACTATCAATTCCGGAGAGGGAACAGGTGAATTTCGACGAATTGCTGAAGCGTCTGGAGATACCGTCGGAATTTCATGAGGCGATGTCGGCGTACGCAGCGGAGTCGGTCGCGACGCTGCCGCAAGGGCCGATAGAGTTTCTCGATCCGGCGACCGTGCGGCTTCATCATGAGTACGCCCGCTTGTCGGACGAGCTGCAGGAACCGTTGGTGGGGCTGGCGACACGGATCGACGGCGATCCGCTGTTGCGGTTGCTGTGCTGGCACCTGCACCAATGTATTTTTCTGTACGACGCGCCCATCGACAAATGGCCGGAGTGCATTCCATGTCTGGGCGATGACTCTGGTCTGTTGTTCATGCTCTGCGTGCTCGCTATGATCCCGGCGATGCAGGAGACCCACGAGGCAATGAAGATCCCCCCGACGATATCGCGCGACACTTGTCTCCAGATCCGGGCCTTCAACGAGGCGTACAAAATCAGATACGATGGACTGCCGGGTACTCCGGTGAGTAAGCTGATGTGGCTGCGTCAGCATCCTCGTGGGAAAATATTCCGGGTTGGTCGCTTCGAGTTCAGGCTTATTCATCAACCAGCGAAGGTCCAATGCTGGCGCCACGACGAAACTGGCGAGACACTGCTGTTCATGCCGCCCGGCTTGTTGTTCGATGCCGACGGTTTTGTTGCGCCAACGGGGAGCGGGCAGGCACGTTGGCAGAGTACACTGGACGAAGACGATTCAACGATCTGTGGGACTGTTGCGTCGCCGTTGGGTATGGCGATGAGCGCGGTGACGACGATCGAGAAGTCTGTCTGGCGCCGGGTTCTAGGGCCGGAAGACTATGTCCTCGACCTGCATATTCCAGAGGGCGGCGGTATGACGCCGGCAGTCGTTGCCGAATCGTTGCGCGCTGTGTTCAAGTTTTTCGACACGTGCTTTCCGGACGTTCGTCCGTTGGCGGTGCAATGCCGGTCATGGATCTTCAATACCCAGCTCGAAACGCACCTGGCGGGTTCGAACCTCGCGAGTTTCATGCGTGAGGTGTATCTGTTTCCGGTCATGTCGAGTGGTGATGATGGTCTTTTATTCATCTTCTGTCGTGACTACGACGACTGGACACTGGCGCCTCGCGAGACGCGGCTTCAGCGTGCGCTGCTGGATCTTTATTGCGGCGGCACGCCGTTGCGTTGCGGCGGCATGGTGTTTCTACGCGAGGACCTGGGACGTTTTGGCGAGCAGGTGTATCGGGGTAGCCTCTTGTAACCAAACGGGTTTGCCCATCATTCGGGCAAAAAAAACCCGGGGACGCGAACATTCCCGGGCTCTTGAAAAATACGACCGTCCGGTTACAGGATGTCCTGGCCCCAGAACTGGTCCATCTTCTCAACCAATGTCAAAAGTTTGCTGCTGCCCTGATTGGGCGAGGCGTTTTTCTGCAACTCCAAGATCTCGTGCTTGATCTCCAGGAAGTGATTGTTCATGTTCATAACGCGAGTCGCCAAGGTCTGAGCGACCTTTAGGCAGGCCGTCGGATTGCTCTCGAAGTACTTCATCAAGTCATCGACAACATAGCAGGTCGTCTGCTCTTCTGCGGTCACCGTGGCGGTATGGTTGCTGTCGAGCAACACGGATATCTCACCGAAGATCGTACCGGGCGCGTTGGCTTTGCACAACTCATTGCCATCGGTAGTTACACTGACGTTGCCGTCTTTGAGGATGAAGACATTTTGGCTGTCTTTGCCTTCCTCGAGAACGTTCTCACCTTTTGCGAAGGTCTGTTCCTTAAGTCCTGTGACATCGAACGAAAACTCATTCATTGGGGTTCCTCCTGTGTGTTGCTGCTTCGAGTGTTCCTGTATCAAAGATCCATTCCGGATACTTTGCACATGACAAAGTATTCGGCGTCCTTCAACATGGGTGTGCCGTCGCTGGGCATGATTTGTTTACTGGCGGTTGCCGGGACGGGGAAACTGAACTCTGGGCCTTCAACATTCAGCTTGCCGTGACGATCGATATTAGCGCGGCCGTGAAGACATTTCATGCTGATCGGACTGTCCGGATCATTTTCATCCGTCTGTTTGACGAATACAACGCAGAATTTTTTCCCTTCCAGATATTTCAGTTTCATCGACTCAGGCACGAAACCTGTAGTGTCGCCAGTTTTCCACCGGTGGCGGTGGTGTTTGGTAATTCGTTGGAGTATAGACAGCTATAGCGGATTTTCAAGGCGGATATCGGTTTTTCCTATTTTCCCATCCTATTCGGATAAAATCGCGGCGATTGACTGAGCGGCGGGGTTCCAATAGATTATGTGGCTACCCGTGCCATAGTGAGAATAACCGTGAGTTCCATGAACACTGAATATAGCCAATTCGACGTCATCGTCATCGGCGGCGGCCACGCCGGCTGTGAGGCAGCGCTGGCTGCCGGCCGCCTGGGGGCGCGCACTATGCTGCTGACGATCAACCTCGATCATATCGCCCAGATGTCGTGTAACCCGGCAATTGGCGGTATTGCCAAGGGACAGGTCGTGCGCGAGATCGACGCGCTCGGCGGTGAGATGGGTAAGAACACCGATGCCAGTGCGATCCAGTTCCGGATGCTCAACCGCTCGAAGGGGCCCGCGGTTTGGTCGCCACGGGCGCAGTGCGATAAGGTGCTGTACCAGCGGCGGATGAAGTTCATGGTCGAGCGGGAGCCGAATATTTTCGTGCACCAGGCGCAGGCAGTAGAGTTTCTCACGCGCGGCGACCGGATCACCGGCATCACCACTGATTTCAGCGAATCCTGGCAGGCCCGGGCGGTAGTCGTCTGTACCGGCACGTTCCTGCGCGGCGTCTGTCACTATGGCGAGAAGTCTTTTCCAGGCGGTCGCGCCGGTGACGTTGCGGCCGAAGCGCTCTCGGCGTCGCTGCTCAACACGCTCGAACTCGAGCTCGGCCGTCTGAAGACCGGCACACCGCCGCGAGTGATGGGCCATACCATCGACTTTTCGCAGATGTCCAAGCAGGTCAGCGACAACACGGTGCACTTCAGCCATTGGCACGATGACGTGCAGGCTGTCCGCACGATCGCGCCGCGGGATTTACCGCAGAAGCCCTGCTGGCAGATCAGTTCTACGAAGACGACGCGGCAGATCGTCCTCGACAACATCGAACAGTCGCCCATGTACAACGGCCGCATTCAAGCGATCGGTACGCGCTACTGCCCGTCGTTCGAGGACAAAGTGATGCGATTCCCGCATCATGAAACGCATCAAATTTACCTCGAGCCGGAAGGCGCCTTTACCGACGAGTACTACCTCAACGGTATCTCCACAAGTATGCCGACCGATGTACAGTGGCAAATGGTGCGCTCGTTGCCCGGCCTGGAGAACGCAACGCTGTCGCGGTATGCCTATGCTGTGGAGTACGACTTCGTGCTGCCGCACCAGTTGCACAATTCCCTGGCAGTCATGAAATGGCCGAACCTGTTTCTTGCCGGCCAGATCAACGGCACGACTGGTTATGAAGAGGCTGCCGGCCAGGGAATCGTCGCCGGCATCAACGCAGCGCGATTGGCAGGCGGCGACTGCTCCCCGATCGTGCTCGGCCGCGACCAGGCCTACATCGGCGTGCTCATCGATGATCTAGTGACCAAGGACATCACCGAGCCGTACCGGTTGTTCACCAGCCGTGCCGAATATCGGCTGCTGTTGCGTCAGGACAATGCTTGTCGTCGCCTGTCGAAGATCGGGTACGACATCGGGTTGCTGCCGGAGCGGCACTACTGCCAGGTCGGCGAGTTGGAGCAGCAAATCGCCGAGGCACGCGATTTTCTCAACAATACGAAGGTTTCCGGCCAAAGCCTATGGAGGCGGCTGCGCGCGAAGGAGTTGCGGCTCGACGATATCGACGAACTGCGGGGCTATGGCGCGGAGGTCTGTCGGCAACTCGAGATCGAGGCGCATTACGAAGGTTACATCGAGCAGGAAAAGAACCAGGCGATATCTCTGCAGAAACTGACGGAGTGGAAGATCCCGTCAGGGTTTAACTACGACATGCCGGGGTTGCGCAATGAGTCGCGGCTGAAGCTGCAGCGCATCAAGCCCGATACGCTGGCGCAAGCGGCCCGGATCGATGGTGTGACACCGGCGGAGATTGCGTTGCTGCAAGTGCACATCAAGCGTTTCCGCGAGACTGCGGCGGCGGCTGTGTGACTGATTTCTCGGCGAGGAATCACCGGGGCTCCGGCGAGGGGGGGTATACCGCGTCAGGTCCCTGGCCGGCCGATCGAAAGCTTATAGCAGTGATCGATGAGGAGGCGGATTTCCTCGATCTGCAGCTTCTTGAAGAAGTACAGGCAGGTGCTGTCGATATTCCCTTGCGAAGCGCTCTCGCACCAATCGACGAAACTATCCGCGGACCAGTGGCCGATGCGCTCCAGGACACTGATGCAGTGGCTGAGTTGATCGGTAGGGTGCAGGATATCATCGGCGATCCGCGTGGATTTCTCGAACAGCTTGGCAGCGATCGGATGATTGTTGACCTTGGCGAACCAGTGCTTGGCATTGGAATAGTCGCCTTCGCGCCGGTGCATGACGCCATGGAGGTAACTGCCTTCCGGTGTCTTCAGTCTCTGACAGATATCGTGTGAGAGCGACAGCTCGTCGTTCCACAGCAGCACGCCCGCCCTCACTGCCTGCGCTGCTTTTTCGTCCTCGACTTCGACCGGCATGAAAAGGTCGATGGGTGAACACTCTGTGACTTCGTCCGTCAACTCCGAATCCCAGGCATTATCCGGCCGCAGCTCGGGTAGGGATTCACGGTCTTCCAGGCGCTCGACGAACAACGCGATCCTAGTGTAGAAAAAAGAGGATTTCTTCATCTCACCAAGGGACGTATACCGTGACTTTGGCATCTGCACCCTCCAATAATACTATGGATCAACTGAATTGAATGTATGGGGACCTCAAATCGTTGTCAACCCACCTAGCGGTGACTAATTTTACAGAACGACTTGGGAGAGAATGATTGTGTGCTAATATTGCTCTCCGCAATCATCTTCATTACTGCGATCCCACTTGCCCCCGGAGATTGACATGGCTACAAAGACAAAACGCTGGTCCTTCGGTGTCGTTGGACTCGGCAACATTTCGGATTTCCACGCCGAGGCGGCCAATGATGTGCGCGGCGGCATAATGTATTCCTGCTACAGCCGCTCGCCGGAGAAGGCTGCGGCTTTTGCCGCGAAGCACAAGTGTCGGGCGTATTCTGA
>CAUZJQ010000302.1:0-5263 GCA_963580095.1 Lentisphaeria bacterium
GGCAGGCGATGTCGCCATTCGGCAGGGCCGTGAGACAGGAATAAGCCGAGGATCCGTCCTCGAGCAACTTTGCAACCGGCCAGGTCTCGCCTTCGTCGTAACTCAGCCGGACGGTCAATTTCCGGCGCCTGTACATATGTTTGTTGACGATTCTCGGGACGGTGTTGACAGGATTGCTGAACAGCAGACGACTTTGGTCACCGGCCTCCGGCCAGGAGTATCGAATAAGGCTGGACTGGCATACGGGTTCGATCAACTGCGGGTGAAACTGCAATGGTGACCAGAGAAGTCCGCCGTCGACACTATAGGAAACCCCTTTCTGATGCATCCCCTGCGGGTCATGATGGCGGCCGTGGAGCAGCAGTCGGCCATCGCTCAGTTCCGCAACCTGACACTCGTTGACGCCTTCGATGACCCCGCCATTTTGCCATGTTTGGCCATGGTCATCGCTGTACAAGATATGGCCACAGTAACCTTCCGGGTTGTCGGGGTAAGCGACGCTGTGGTTGCATGGAATGACGAGACGACCCGCGTTTGGCCCATGCTTCAATTGAATGCCGACGCCCGGACCGGTGGCATACCATCGCCATTCCGGATGCTTTGTCGCCTTGCCGATGTTGCTGGCCTTGGCCCAGGTACGCCCGTCGTCGGTGGAATGGGTGATGTACGGCTGGCGGGAAAACCTGGCAGTCCCCGCGATCACGGTCTCGTGGGGTTCGTCGATGTGATTCCACGTCCCGCCCAGCCAGATATCGCCGGTCGCCTCATCGACGACCGGGCAGGGATTGCCGCAGGTGTTACCGGCATCACCCCAGACCACCTGCTGTTCGCTCCACGAGTCGCCACCATCTACGGAGCGTTTGACCAATACATCGATGTCGTCGGTGTCGTTACCGGTGATTCTCCGGCCTTCACAGAACGCCAGCAACGTTTTTTGGGCAGTGACGATCAATGCCGGGATGCGGTAGGTGCAGTAGCCGTCCTGACCGCTGACAAAAACGTCGATTTCTTCGGGATATTTCATCGATCTGATACCCCGGCGCCGGGTTCACAATTCTGCTTCGGCTCATAATAAGATTGCATATGCACGTAATTATACATCAGCTCCCGGCCGATTTCGCCGCTAGGGTTCCCATCAGCTGCCCAATCGGAAATAGTGCAAAAAAAAAGAAAGCACGGAATCCGAAGACTCCGTGCTTTCTTGCATAAGGTAGACGCGTCAACCCGTCTTACGGATTGAGCTTTGCGTTGATGGCAGCGTCGATTTGCTCGGACACATTGCAGTTCTCCGGGTCGCAAATATTGGCGCTTACCAGGAGAGAATCGACGATGGTGGCGGCGGAGGTCTGCAGGTCAGCAACATTGGCCGGCGGGTTTTCGCCGAGAATCAGGCAGGCCAGATCGACGGCAGCACCAGCGACCTCGTCGCACGGTCTGCACGGGGCGTCGGCACCATCAGCACCAGCGGCGCCATCAGAACCAGCGGCGCCATCAGAACCAGCGGCGCCATCAGAACCAGCGGCGCCATCAGAACCAGCGGCGCCATCAGAACCTTGCTTGCCCTGCGGGCCCTGCGGGCCAGAACCGCCACCAGACGAGGCGATCCCAGCAAGGATTTCCGCGCTCGATGACACCACACCTCCCGTGGAGGTGGCAACCAAGAGGTTGTCAAAGCCAGTCAACGGCAGCTCCTGATTCCAGCCCCCGGAGTAGATATGAACCCCATCCCAACTGCGTGTTGCAAAAGAGCCCAAATCGGAAGCAAGTGCCGCCGAATACGACCACGCCTGTGACGGATCGCTGATCTGATAGACGTTCACGTTGATCGAATCGGCGGACAGATCGACGGTGGCGTCAAAGTGGTACCAGTTCGTTTTTGCGGCAGTGCCAATGCCCCACTTGATGCCGGCACCCTCTACCTGTGATTTGCCGGTTTTTAGGTACTCGTAACCTTGCTCGCTGGTCACGCCGCCCGCGAGCAGGTTGATGCCGCCACCGGCGATTGTCTCCAACTGGAGGTTCATATTCGCAGCTCCGCCACTGTTACCTCCGGCACGGATGTCGAAGCTTATGTGAATAACGTTTTCCTCGGACGAGGCGTCCACCGTTGTGCCCAAGGGGATGGTGCCGTTCCAACCGGAATCGACAGGAGGAATGCCGTGCCCACCGAGACCACCGGTCCCGCCTATTCCAGCATTTGGTTTCCACTCCAGCTCGCCCGGATTCCAGGGCACATTTGTCCAGACCTGCCCATCGGCCGCCGTCTGTCCCGCAACCTGACCCTCCGTGTAGCCGTTCTCGAAATTTTCGTTAATCAGGATGGTCACGGCCATGCTGGTCGTGGTCAGGAATGTGAATGCGAGCGTCAAAGCACCCAGTGTTGTGGTGAGTTTGCGTGCAAACATGATGATTGCTCCTCTGTTTTTTTTTCGGCCTCGGGGCCATCTGGTTTTTTCGATTGGTTTATCGCCTAACTTCGCGATTCTTGCGCGGACCCTATTCTCCCTTTCATCCGTATAATCTCGCCGGCATAAACAATTGCGTTCGAAATTGCAAGTATAAAAAATGGGGTTCACGTTTGCGCTGAGATTGTCTGCATTCGGCCAGGGCAAAAGGCACTGTTTATATCGACCAGGAAAAGGGCTTTAATCTTATAAGTCCATATATATATATCGTCTCAGCTTACATAGAAAACACCACTGTATTACCGATCCGGGTGCTGTGACGCTGTATGCGTCGGCCCGTTCTCGACGCATGACGACTATGGCGGCTGGAAGCCCGGCCATATCTGGCTGGGTATGGAAGGCGGGCGCCCGGTCGGTTCCACTTTGGTGCAGCGCTTTTCGTCGCCGCACGAGCTGGAATTTCTCAATGTCGAGATCACCTGCTGGGCAAACGCGCGGGACCTGGGGGCAGGGTCACGCTGGGTGTATCGCCGCCGCATCAGCCGGTGCGCTGGCAGAAGGCGACCGAAGGCGCGACGCACGATGGCCCGCTGCGGGTCGAGATTCCGGCACATGCCGTCAAGGATCTGCACGAGTTCGACGTCCACATCATGATGAACAGCATCAGCGGCGTTGAATACGGTGACAAGCCCTGTGCCGGTGTGAGCAATCTAAAAATCCTCGCACAGTGACATGGTCATGCGCCGTCGCGCTCTTACTGCCCCCTGAACCCCAAACTTTTTTTTGCCCAGGTCACGAATTATTGAGCAGACTCATAATACGATTGCACATGAACGTAGTTATGCATGAGCTGCCGCCCGATTTCGCCACCGGGGTTCGTATCGTCGGCCCAGTCCGAGACAGTCAGTTTCGCGGTCGTGCCATTGGCGCGGAACAGGTACCAGCGATAAGTGATCCACGCCAGGTGTTTTTTACCGTCGTAGGGCGCATGACTCGACCATGTGGGATTGGGGAAATGTTGTATGACGGTTCTTTCCGGGATCAGCGTCACATCATCCAGGCTGATCGAGACGACATGCTTCTCCTTATTCGACATGTCTTTGAAGTCGCTGCTCATCATGCGGAAGGTATAGAGTTTTCCGGGTTGCAGGTCGGTGATCTGCTGTGAAAACCGATTCGGTCGCGCGGCACTTCTGACGGTGACCAGTGCGTTATCGCCCGGCGCCCCGCCGTAGCGTGCCTGGAGGTGACCGAAGCCCGGACTGGCGACACCGCGGATGCTCTCCTTTTCGGCCGGATCCACTGTCCAGCCCTTCAGACCATCCACAAAGTCAGTGTTCGCAAGGTGCGGCAGGATATACGGCTCGCTGGTGGCCGGTTCAATATTGCCTTCGATCCCGTAATGACGAAAGAGGTGCGCCCCCCAGCGGACCGTTTCCTCGTCCGCGTAGCTCGAGTGATAGGTCATCAACCCGTAGGTGCCGAGGAAGGCCGGATCGGTGGCGACGGTGTTGAACTGCATGTCCAGATATTTTTTGTAGTTTACCCATGGGGTGGCATTCAGGAGATGGCCGCCGGCAAGCGTGAAGTACCCGAAGCACACGGCGATGTGTTCCAGGGACCCCGGGCAAAGTTCGCGATAATTTTCCGCATGCTCGACGAGCTCGTCGTGGAGAAATTCTCTCGCCGCCTGCTCGTCGTCATGGGTCGGCAGATATCGCTTCCAGGCGAGGACCGCACCCGTATCGCTGAGCGCCTGCACGAATTCCTGGCCTTCCGCGCCGCCATAGAGTTGGTTTACATACGCGCAAAATAACTGATTCGCGAACTCCGGGGTCGCATTTAGTTTTCGCACGGCGTCGGCAAATATGGCACAATTCGGTTCAGAGTTCATGAACTCGTCGGCCATCAGGCCATGAGTAAGCGGGTTGGTATATCCGGAAGTCACCGCAATGTGTTCGTACGCTTCTGCGTAATCCCGGATGTTCTCATTCTGGATGACACGGAGTACCGACCAGGCGGCGAACCATCGCCTGCCGCTCGGTTGCCACTTGAGGTAATCAGGCGAGTCAAGACGGTCGGGGCTGATGACAAAGGTGTTGACATTGTTAATGACATGTTCCTCGAAGTAACCGCCGACTTCCTGCGGGAACTCGTGATAGAGCAGCTCGGGTATGGCACGGACGACGAGTGCCTGCGGCGTGCCATCGATCCGAAGAAGATGTCGGCCCGCGGGGAGGTGTCGCATGACCTCGACCGGCTTCTCATTCGACTTTGAGACAGCCAGCGGTTGTTCGTCGTCATCGAGTGTGATGTTCGCGTTGCCGGAGAGGCGGAAGAAACACCAGCCGTCCCGCGGGTTCATGAACTCGATCTCGGCGACATCGCGAAGCGCCGGTGCCGCCGCGTCCATCAACTCGCAGGTCACGTTGTTGAGCCGTTTGATACGCTGCGTGCCGGCGGGCAGCAGGACGGCAACGGTCTCGGCTGCAACGATCTCGCGACCGTCGGCGTCCTTGAAGCAAGCGCGCACATCATAGGCGCCCCACGGCAGCCGGTCGCCGGCAACAGTCATTTCGATGGTCTTGGCAGGTGTGGGGCAGTTGCGGGTGATCACGACCTCGCCGGTCTTCCGAGATGTCAGGGTAATCACCAGGGTCCCGGTTTCAAGATGAGCTCTCGGGAGCAACATGTGCGCCCGGATGGTGGTTTCCCGGGGCTGTGCCTCTGAGACATGCTCCGGCCAGGCGTCGTCCACTTCGAGTGTCATCGCCTTGTAAACCCAGGTCAATTGTTCCCTGACCAGGACGAGCGACAAGATCATGCCGCTCTCGGCATCGGTCACGACGACCTTTGTC
>CAUZJQ010000303.1:0-5248 GCA_963580095.1 Lentisphaeria bacterium
GCAATTTTCTGCACCGCGACATCACCGTTGCAGCCGCCGATGCCGGGCTGCACGTCTACTGCGAAAAGGCGATGGCCCGCACCGTTCCCGAGTGCTGGGACATGGTCCGCGCCTGTCAACGCAATCACGTCAAGCTGATGGTCGGGCACAAACGCCGGCTGCGGCCGCCGTGGGCGCGCATGATCGAACTGACGGATGACGCCCTGCTCGGAGCCCCGGTATCCGGAACCGTCGCCCAGCATACCGACAACCGGCCTTACGAATTTGGCAAAACGTGGTGGGCGGATCCGGCTTTGTCCGGCGGTTTTCTGCACATGCACGGCGTACATGTGCTCGACTGGTCACGCGCCGCCTTTGGCGATGCGGAAAGAGTCTGGGCAGTCACTGGTCCGCAGCAGGATCCGCAATACAAGTTTCCCGATAGCCTGCATATGACTGTGCGTTACAAGTCCGGTGCGATCTTTACGCTGACCGGCAGTTTCTCGTACCCGATCCATAAGTTCCGCGAAGCCCAGGGCCCACGCGTCGAATGCAGGCACGGCGGCTTCAAGCTGGAACCGTTTATGGATCACCTCGACCTGTACTGGCAGCGGCTCGACGAAGACGAGGCACATCACGAACGCTTCGACGATCTCGGTTTCGATCACGCCTTCAGGCTCGAGGTCAACGACTTCGTCCGCTGGGTCAGCGAGGATCGCGAGCCCTGCCTTACCTGGGTTGAGGGCCTGCGTTGCGTCGAACTCATGGAAGCTGCCTATCGCTCCGTCGAAAACGGCGGCGACGGCATTGCCCTGCCGCTGTATCCGGAACTCGAACCGTAGGCCCTGGTCACCAGCGTTCCGCCCGCAACGGAGTGATGTCAAGATCAGGGCGCCGCTCCCAGACGGAACATTCCCCACGAAAATACCCGGCACATTCAGTCTCGTGCGGGTATATTGATGGCGTAACCGTCCCGATCTGACCATCCCAATACAACTTTGACAATGAGTACTTTGATTCAGACTATGGCTGCCGACGCACGCCGCGCAGCACGCGAACTGGCGACGATGTCCGCCGAAAGCCGGGACTCCGCCCTGGCAGCCATCGATGCCGCACTGGTCGAGCGTCAGGCCGAGATACTGGAAGCCAACAGCCGGGATATAGCGGCGGCCGAGAAAATGGTACAGGCCGGTGAAATTACGGCACCGTTGCTCAAGCGTCTGCAACTGGACAAGAAGTACGAAGGTTTGTCCGAGATGGTCCAGAGCGTTCGGAGCCAGTCAGACCCTCTGGGGCAGACGCAGTCGGCGATGGAACTGGCTGATGGCCTGGATCTCTACCGGATCTCCGTACCGATCGGGGTCATCGGCGTCATCTTCGAATCGCGCCCCGACGCCCTCGTACAAATTGCCGCGCTCTGCCTGAAATCGGGCAACGCAGTGCTGCTCAAAGGCGGCCGGGAAGCGGCAAACTCGAATCGCATCCTTGCCGAGGTCATCGAAACGGCAACTGTCCGCGCCGGCATGCCGGCCGGCTGGATCGGCCTGCTCGAGACCCGCGAGGATGTTGCCGCCATTCTCGGCCTGCATCATGACATCGATCTGCTCATTCCGCGCGGCTCGAATGAGTTCGTCCAGTACATCATGGAAAACACCAATATTCCCGTAATGGGCCATGCAGACGGTATCTGCCACGTCTATGTCGACGCCGCTGCCGACATCGATCGCGGCGTTCGAATTGCTGTCGATTCAAAGACGCAGTACGTCGCCGTGTGCAACGCCGCCGAGACACTGCTGGTGCATCGTGAGATCGCGCCAACGTTCCTGGCTGCGGTTGCGCCCGCTTTTCGCGATGGAAACGTCGAACTCCGCGGCGACGCGTCCACCCGGAAAATTCTCGGCGAGCAGGTGATTCCAGCAACGGACGACGACTGGAAGGCGGAATACCTCGATTACATCATCGCCATCAAAGTTGTTGATGACATCGAGTCAGCCATTGATCACATCAACACGTTCGGCAGTCACCACACCGACACCATTGTCACCGAGGATCACGACGCCGCTAAGCAGTTCATCAGCGCGGTCGATTCTGCTTCTGTCGTGCACAACGCCTCAACGCGTTTCGCCGACGGTTTCCGTTACGGTCTCGGCGCGGAAGTCGGGATCAGCACTAACCGTTTGCACAGCCGCGGGCCGGTCGGACTCGAGGGCCTGACCAGCTACAAGTATGTGTTGCAGGGCAACGGCCACATCGTCGACGACTTCGAGGGTGAGCAACCGCAGCCGTACACCCATCGCGGACTGGACAATCAGTGGTCGCCTTAGGCCCGCGTTCGACTGCAGCGTGAAGTCCTTCCGAACAGGCCGTCTCTCCGGCCATAGTGACGCTCGGCGAGCATCACGCTATTCTTTGCGAGTCAACAGCCAGCAGCGGTGGGCACCGTTGTTATTGAAATCCTCGGGCATCGTCTGTCGGGTAATCTCACGCAAGTCGCAACCCGTAGGCTCGGCGTCCTGTTTGAATTTTCTGTAGTTAGTCGAGAAAAAAACGACGCCGCCGACAGCTGTGCGGGACAGTACCAGATTCAGCAACTCGCCGTGATCACGCTGAACGTCCCAGATATCCGACATCGCTTTGCTGTTCGAAAACGTCGGCGGATCGACTACGACCAGATCGAATCTCTCCGTCTCCGGCAGCTCCCGGATGAACGTCATCGCATCACCTCTCACGAAGCGGTGTTGGCGGACATCGGAGAATTCATTGAGCCGCATATTCTCCTCCGCCCAACGCAGATAGGTTGCGGACAAATCGACGGTTGTTGTCGCAGCAGCGCCGCCGGCGGCGGCGTATACAGTAAACGCACCAGTGTAGCCGAAGAGATTCAGGAAGCGCCCACCGGACGCCCGCTCGCGGACCAGCGACCGCGTGATGCGGTGGTCGAGAAACAGGCCGGTGTCGGTATAGTCAGAAAGATTGACGCGAAACTTCAGGCCGCCTTCCTCGACAATCCGGTCAAATCCGACATCCGACACGCGCACATGCTGCCGCGCCCCGCTCTGCCGCTGCCGTTCCTTGACGAAGATTCGGTCGTCTGTCACCTCGAGCACCTCTGCCACCACACTGATCATCAAGTCGAGCCAGACCTGATGCCCGTCTCTGCTCGAAACCTCTGATCGACGGTACTGGGATACGTGCACACAATCGCCATAGCGATCGATCACCAGCGGCACGCCCGGCACATCCCGGTCGTACAATCGATAGCAGGTGATGCCGCGACCCGGCCAACGACGCAAGTGCCGGGCGCGCTTTTGCAGGCGACTGCGGAATTCACCCGCCTGCTTCTCGGCATCCGCCGGCAGCATACCAAAAGCCGGGCGGAGCACCTCTGTATCATCAGGTTCCTCACGCCCGGGCGGCGGTCCGTGAAACTGGAAGTAGGTGCAGGCCAGTCTCCCGTTGTAGAGTTTGCGGCGTTTGTCCGCTTTCCGGCCCATGATCGATTCGAAATCCGGATACGAGGTCAGGATGAAATGCGACCAGGTATCGAGTCCTGCCAGAGCCGCCGGCATATCCCGATACAATGCATGCAGCGTTTCGTCGTTGTCGAGGCGCTCGCCGTAGGGCGGATTGGCAACCAGGCAACCGAAACGATCGCCCGTTTGCAGATCGGCAAAATTGCGACGACGGAAATCGATGTCGCCCGCGACATCGGCAATCACTGCATGGGCCTCCGCCAGTTTCAATGACCCGCCATCGCTATCGCTGCCAACGATCCGGCCCGCGCTCGCGGCCTGCTGCAGATCCGCTGCCTCATCGCGGGCCTGCTGCCACAGTTCAGCCGGTAGCCATGGCCAGGCCTCCGCGGCAAAGTGCCGCAGTCGCCCGGGTGCCATGTTACGGGCGATCATCGCCGCCTCGATAGGAATTGTGCCGGTGCCGCAGAACGGGTCGAGCAACGGCCGCCCGGGTTGCCAAAAACTCAACTGCAACAGACCCGCCGCCAAAGTCTCCTTGAGCGGCGCCGGCCCGGAGTGGGTGCGATAGCCGCGCTTGTGCAACCCGTTGCCGCTGGCATCGATGGTGAGAATAGCGCTGTCCTGCAACAACGCCACTTCAACTTGAAACTTCGCGCCGGTCTCCGGCAACACGGCAGTACCGTGAGCATCCAGCAATTTCTCGACGATAGCCTTCTTCACCGTCCGCTGAACCGCCGGGACGCTGGTTAATTTCGACCGCACCGACTTGCCGCGCACCGGAAACTCCGCGTCTGCCGGCAACCACTGGTGCCAGGGCAAGGCCCGGGTGTTATCGAAAAGTTGATCAAAATCACCGGCCCGACAGGTCCCCACATGCAGCAGCACGCGATCGGCACTGCGCAGCCACAGGTTCGTGCGCGGAATAGCAGCAAGCGGGCCGCGGAAGAAAATCCGGCCGGCATCGGCAGCGCCGGGTTCATAGCCGAGCGCCGCCAACTCGCGTTTGACGACTGCCTCCAGTCCGAATGCGGTGGTCGCAATTAACGATAACTGTTCCATCATCAAAGTTACCGCCAAGGCAGTCGCATGTCCAAAGGCAACGCAGAACACTCAGGGAAGAATTCGCGCCTGCTGGTCCGGGGTCAGCAGGGTACAGGTGTCACGCTCACCAAAGGTACGGTATCGGTGTCGTGCGATGAACCGATACACGAAGTCGCGCAGACCGCGTGGCATAATCCGGCACCAGGTTAGCGGAGTCCACCAGCCACCGAGCCGCCGGGCGATCTCCAGCGATGCGTCTGAGGCCGTGCGCACACCCTCCGCATCGAGATAGACGACACTCCACCCGCTCGGGTCATCAGGCAGCGGCGGCAGCATCGCGCGGGCAGTGTCCCCCTGCAGCGGGGCGAAACGGAAAATGCCGCGGCTGTCCGCGTTGATCACCTTGTCGACAAAGCTGTTGCACAGCACACAAACGCCGTCGTAAAAGACGATCGGATGCTCGATCATTTCCGGATTCTTGGAGGTTGTTGTCATGGTTCTCTAAGCCTACGATAGAATCAGACACGGCCCGATGCAATACCGGCATCGTCGAAATCGCCGAGCAGTTGCGCCTCACGTATCAGCTCGATATCGAATTTTTCGTGCACGCCCGCGGCCATCAGCCGGGACAGGTCCAGGATGTCCTGGGCGGAACAGTCGTCGCTGTCTTTGATGATGATGTTGGCATGCTTCTCATAAACTCCCGCGCCACCGACCTTCATGGCCTTTGCCCCGGCTTTGTCCAGAAAATA
>CAUZJQ010000304.1:0-5244 GCA_963580095.1 Lentisphaeria bacterium
GCAGCCCCGGCCAATATCACTGCCGTATTCGATTTCGATGAAACGATCGATGTCGATGGGGACGATCTGCCGGACGCCTGGGAACGGTTATTCTTCGACCTCGATGATTTATCCGTGACGGCGGCGGACGATGATCCGGACGGTGACGGGTTGAGTAATGCTGTCGAATTCGGCAATCGCACCGACCCGACGACCGGCACCCTCTGCCTGATGCCGGGTTGGAACCTGATCGCGACACCACTGGAACCGTACATGGCAACGACAATCAACGACCAGCTTGGCACCGCCGCCACCAGCCCGGTGTGGCAATGGAACGGCAGCACCTATATCAACGTCAAATCAGAGTCGACGTTTGATGTCATGTTGCCGAAAAAAGGCTACTGGGTCTATGTGACCGGCACGCATTATGTCGAAATGCCGGGGATGCCGGTGGTCGATCATGGCAAGGATTTGGACGCCGGGTGGAATCTGGTCGGGGCGATCGCGGCCGGAACTATCGACCATGGAAACTCGTTCGTGCTGGAGCTTTGGGGCTGGACCGGTCGATACATCCCTGTCGGCCGTGTCGTCGAACCATTCAAAGGGTACTGGCTGTACACCCCCACAGAGAGGAACATCGTATTACCATGAAGACGTACACTTATAAAATCATGCGCAGCCTACTACTGGTGACGACCATCATGCTTGTAGGCATTGAGGCGGAAGCCCAGCGCGATACGAGCATCCAGGCGGCCGGGGGAGCTATTCGCCGCGTCAAAGGCGAATACCGCCTGAACATCGGCGACCGACTGGAAATCTCGGTGCTTGGTGAGAGTGATCTGAAACGGACCGTCACCGTGTTGCCGGATGGCAAGATTGCTTACGTCTTGATCGGACAGGTCCAGGCAGAGGGCCTGACTCTCGACGAATTGAGGGACGACGTCACAAAACACCTGACCGAATGGTACAACAGCCCGCTGGTGAGCATCATCCCGGTGCAACTGGTGATCCAGACGTCGACCGTAACCGTCCGTGGCAGCGGCATTTCCAGCGAAAACACCTACCAGATCGGTCTCGACGATACGATCATGAGCGTCGTTGCACGTGCCGGCGATCTTGTGTATGACACGGCCAACCGGCCGACCGCCGACTTTTCCCGTGCCTCACTGACGCGTGACGATAAGATCCTGGAGGTCGATTTCCGGGCGCTGCTGGTCGACAACGACACGACACAGGACCGGGTGCTGCAGCACGGCGACACGATTTTTGTCCCGGCCCTGTCCCACAGCTACGTCACGATCGTCGGTGCCGTCGGCAAAAGCGGCCGGCAGCAGATCACCTACGGCATGCGCATTCTCGGAGCCCTCGGCCAGACCGACTGGCTGACCTACGATGAAAAGGGACAGTTGCGCGCCAACCTGAAAAAAGCCTACATCAAACGCGACGGCAAGCGGCTGGAGGATATTGATTTTGTCAAACTGATCCGGGACCATTCGGAGACCTATAACATCGAGCTTCTGGACGGCGATTTCATCCATCTGCCGGAAGCTGGGATCGCCGCCGGCTCTGCTTCGATCCTGGGCATCGTGAGAACTCCGGGCTCGAAGTTAATCGACCAGAACGCCAAGATCATGGATCTCGTGGCAGCGGCGGGAGGGCTGATGTACGGTGCCGCCAACGAGCTTCTCGTTGACACCGAGAACGCGTATCTGTCGCGAAACGGTGTGCCTGTCGAAGTTGACTTCGCGAGACTCCTGGGAGAAAATGACCTCACCGCCAACATCCCGATTCAGGATGGTGATCTGCTGGTGCTGCCGCCGGTTTCGGAGGGGTATGTCTCAGTCATGGGTGCTGTTGCCGGTCCCGGCCGCTTGCTGCTGCACGAGGGTGACACGCTGATGGAAATCCTGACCAAGGCGGGCGGCGCGGAGATGGGCGAGAACAACGAACCCATGATTGACTATGACAAGGCTTATCTCTTCCGGGACGGCGGTTATGTCGACGTCGATTTTGCCGCGCTCATCGGCGAGGGCAGCATGGACGCAAACATTCCCGCGAAGAGCGGGGATTTCCTGTTCCTGCCGCTGGGCCAACCCAAGTACGTGACAGTGATCGGGGCGGTAACCGATCCGGGGCAGAAGCTCATCAACCGCGGTGATCGCGTACTCGACATTCTGGCAAAGGCTGGCTGGGCCAAAGTTGCCGAGGATTCCGACCTCGGGTTCCTTGGAGATCTGAGTTCCACTGTGTTAATGCGTGACAACACTATACTTGATGTCCGGTTCGACGGGCTGCCACAGGACAAGTCGCAAAACATGGCGGTCATGGAAGACGATGTCATCTACGTGCCGGAAGCAGCGCTCAAACAGGTCTTCGTCGTTGGCGAGGTGACGAACGAGCTGGCAATACCCTTCTATCGGCCAATCACCCTGATCGAGGCACTTACGCAGGCAGGCGGTGTGACACCAAAGGGACGACGGGCCGGCAAAGTCTATATTGTCAAGAATTCGATGGGCGACAAGCCGGAATACATCAAGCGGGACCTGCACAATTTGTACTATGGCAAGGCTACTGAAAACATGCAGTTGGAGTCGAATGACATCGTCTTCGTACCGGAAACTACGCTGAGTGTTCTCAGTCGCTACTCGGGATATCTGAGCTCGGTGATCGGCCTGGTCCTGCAGGCTGACACCCTCAACAACACCATCATCAACCCCGTGCCATAATGCAATGAACAGGTATATTCGCGATTGACTTGTTGATTTTCGTCGCTGCCCGGCAACACGCTCGAATCACAGCCTACCCCCCCGTTCGGCCCACCGCACCGCGCCATCATGAGCCGATTTTTCACTGTTCTGATCTTTGCCTTCGTTCTCTCGATCCTGTTTACGGCGATCTGCATCTGGATCTTCCCGAGCCTGAAACTGCCGGGACTGATTGATCGGCCGAGTGCGCGAAAGATGCATACGAAACCAACGCCGCGGATGGCAGGCATTGCGATCTACGCTGCCTTTGTCATACCGATGCTGCAAATCTGGTGGTTCTCCAATGAGCAGAAAGGCATTGTCTACGGTGGCCTGCTGGCGCTGATCATCGGGGCACTGGACGACATGTTCCGCGTCCCCGCAATAGTCAAGCTCATCACGATTTTCGGGCTCACCGTGTTGATCAGCCATTTCGGCGTGATCACCAAGTTTCCCGCGCCCCACCCGGCGTTGTACTACTGGATGAACCTGGGCATCACGATGCTATGGATTACCGCCATCACCAGCGCCATCAACATGCTCGATCATATAGACGGCCTCGCTGGCGGCATCTCATGCCTCGCAGCGTTGATGTATCTGCTGGTCTCGC
Source organism: Lentisphaeria bacterium (assembly GCA_963580095.1). Taxonomy (GTDB): domain Bacteria; phylum Verrucomicrobiota; class Lentisphaeria; order JABSQK01; family CAJWLW01; genus CAJWLW01. The sequence continues at coordinate 3,334 of CAUZJQ010000304.1, forward strand.
TGCAGATCGGTATATACACCACCGAGAACACGTTTTTCTGGGGCCTGATGTCCGCCAGCCTGATCGGCAGCCTACTCGGCTTTCTGGTGTTCAACTGGCATCCCGCCAAAATTTTCATGGGTGACAGCGGCGCCTTTTTTCTCGGGTTCACGCTGGCTGCTGTCGGTGTGCAGGGCGAATGGTCGGAAAGCCCGTTGAAGGCGGGAATTGTTCCCGTGGCGATTCTCAGCGTCGCTATCTTCGACATGGTCTACGTCTTCGTGACCAGATGGCTCAATGGCACCACACGGACAATCCGGAAGGCAATCGTGCACTGCGACAAGGACCACATCGGCCACCGCCTCTGCGATCTCGGATTCTCGGTGCCCGGCAGCGTCGGCTTTATCCTTTTGCTTGCCGGCTGCGTCGCCTTCACGGCTTTGGCGCTGCGTCATACCGAACCAATCGAGTCCGTCCTGATTTTCCTGCAGATCATTATGTTCTACATTGTCATTGCGATCTTCATGAAAAAGGCAGCTGCAAACCGGAAAGCAGCGCCGGTCGATACTGCTGAATAACCTGTTACGACACTCGCCGACGATGAATCTGCCTACGGCAACATAATGAAAAATGCCGGGCAACCAGGTGAAATCTGCATCCTCCATCTGATCACCCGTCTGATTCGCGGCGGTGCCCAACTCAACACGCTGTACACGGCAGCACACACCGCCATCGACGGTTGCGAAGTGCGCAGCGTTGTCGCAACAGGTCTCGATATCGATGCGGCCGGCGATCTTTTCGATGATGCCCGGGCACTGGGCATCGAACCGGTCATCGTCTCTCATCTGGTACGCCGGGGATCTGTGTGGCACGACTCGCTGGCGCTGCTACAGCTTTGCCAACTGATCCGCCGGCTGCGACCAACGATCGTCCACACGCACACTTCGAAGGCCGGCTTCCTCGGTCGTATCGCGGCTCGCTTGATGCGCGTACCCTTCGTCATCCACACACCGCACGGCGCCATTCATCACGGCTACTTCCCATCGGCACGCGAAGCGGGTATCTATGTTCGACTCGAACGCCTCGTGGCCCGTCGCTGCGACGTCGCGATCTGCCTCACCGAAGGCGAGAAGCGTGATTGGGAGGCAGTCGACGTGCGACATCCACGCGTCGAAATCATTCCCAGCGGCGTCGATATTGAGAAATTCGAAAAACCGTCGCGGCCACTGCCGGAGATTCGCCGGGATTTGGGTCTTTCGGAAGGCGACTGCATCGTCGGTTACGTCGGGCGCCTGGTCGAACTGAAGGGGATCGACTATATGATCCGCGCCATGCCGGCGATCCTCGCTCAGATACCGCACGCCCGGCTGCTGATCGTCGGTGACGGCGAATTCCGGCCGCAGCTCGAATCACTTGCCAGGGAACTGGGAATCGACGAACAAACCTGCTTCGCAGGGGTCAGGGCGGACGTGCCAGATATGCTGGCGGTCATGGATGTCACCGTGCTGCCGACTATCTGCGCCGAGGCCATGGGACGCGTCCTGGTCGAAGCGGCAGCGGCCGGTAAACCCGTTGTTGCAACCCGCCTCGGCGGTGTCGAGGACGTTGTCCGGCACAACGAAACAGGACTGATCGTGGCACCGGAAGATGCCGACGCGCTGGCCGACTCAACGATTACAATCCTCACCGATGCCGAGCTGGCCAGCCGTCTTGGCAAAGCCGCCAGGAAACAGGCCGACAACTTCAGCCTCGACGAGATGATGCGCCAGCTCAACCGTCTGTATGCATCATTCCTGCCGCCGCCCGGCGTGCGCTGACCAGTTCAGTTCACCACCGCCACGACCATGCCGTCGCCGCCAGGGTAGATCGTTGCAGTAACCCGGCTGTCCGCCGCGACGCGCGCCGTAAAGTCGCGCATCGCATCCGTTCCTT
>CAUZJQ010000305.1:0-5226 GCA_963580095.1 Lentisphaeria bacterium
GTGCGCCGCCGTACTGGATTCCTATGGTTGTAGGCGCACAGATCCAGCGGCGCTCGGCAATGTCGACATTAGCCCCGGCGAACAACTCGCGGAAGACCCGGGCCGAGCCGCTGTCCATGGGAAATCCTGGCCAATGGAACATTAATCCGGAATACGGTGCGGTGGCGGACTGCGGAACAATCGTCGGGCTCATTTTTTTCGAGACACTGGTAAATGCCAGCATGGTGAAGGCTATGAGTACGATGGTTATTGCCGTGAGGCCGGTGCGGATGCGGCGGCGCTTCATGTTGGAGACACCGATCAGCATGGCCTGCTGGCCGACGCCGCTGTGCTGGCTCTTGAGCGCTGCCATGCGCGCATCGAAAAGCAGCTGCATTTCGCCCTGGAATCGCGAGAGCAGGATCCAGATGACGCCGAGCCCGAGTACGGCCATCATAAACGCTACAAAAATAGCTTCCGGCGCCTGTGCAATGCTGAAGGCCGGATGAATGTTGCGAAACAGCAGATAGGTCAGCCCAAAAAGTGCGAGGAAAATTCCCCCTTGCATCTCGACACGGACAGCCTTGAACAGCAGCTTCATAAGGAAAAAGCAGAAGGGCAGCATCAGTGCCATGTATGCAACGACGGCGACCAGCATGTCATTGCGGACATTGGTTGACTGCGCGTAAGCCTTGACCTCGGCGCCCAGTGCGCTGTATAAACTTTGAATGTAGCCGACATGATCGTGGGTCGATTCCGCCTTCTGCAACGCTTTGAGATACCCCTCACCGTCGGCGATAAAGCCGTCGATTAGGCTGTTAGAGACGCCTTTCAACTGGTCCTTGCGCCGCTGGTTAAGTGCTGCCATGTCGAGTGCTGCGGCATGGAAAAAATCGGCCCCGAGCGGGTGTTCACTGCCGTAGCCGAGACCCTCCTTGTTGATTGCCAGCCGTTTTCGTGACGTGAGGATGTTGTAGCGGCGGCCGTGCTTTAGATAGAGCGCGCCCGGCCCTGGTTCGAAAGCTGACGGCCGCATCGACAGACCAGACCTGATCCCTGTGAACCCGTAGCTGTTCGGTTCCGCATTCGTCGCTGCGTCCAGTACCAGATAATCCCACGTGTTGATGGTGCTGGCAGAGAGCAGCGACGGATCATTTCGTTCGTATATAGGCAGTTCGATACACTGGAACATCGGCATGCGCAGGACTTCCACGGCACCTACCATCAGTCGCGAGTATGCTTGTCCCGAATCGAGGGCGTAGTCGATCTCGATGAAATCGTTATCGAAATGAAACGCTGCCAGCGTCGTTTCCGAGCCGTTGTCGATGAGAGATTTATGTTTTGAGTGATCCCGGACACCGATGTCGTAGGTGCCGCCCGATGAGCTCAAGCCGTAGAACATCGCGACGGCGCGTTCATCGGTGATGATGAAATTGGCGCCGATGACGTTGCCGGCCTGGATCGGGGCACCAGGCTGGCGGTGAATGACAACGCTGCCGGAGACTGGCAGCGTTGGCGTCACGGCGGCGGCAAACGGATCGAAGCGGTTGGTATAGTAACGGGCCGAGTTCGGTATGACCCCTTCTTGATGGTCGAAGGCGGAGGGCGCCAGGATTTGCTGATCGTTGAGCAGAAGGTTGACCAGTTTCTTTACCGTGTTGCCGCCGGCAGCAACGTGGGCCTCATCGGTGTGCTCGAAATCGTCGGCAGGCGAAAAACTCAGGCCGGCATCGGTAAACGGGGTAACGAAATTAAACGAGGGTATCTGGCCGGCTCCCTGGAAATACCGCATGCTCATCGAGGCATCCGTGAAATAATGGCCGATTGGGAGACCCTCGCTGCGGCTCAGACCGTCGACATACTCGGCATCCTCCGGCCCCGGAATATTGACGCTTTCCGCAAGTTCTTTGAGGTTTCGGCCAAAACGGATGTACCACCGGGATTTGCCCCAAAAATCGTCGCAGGTCAGGCCGGTTTTGTTGTTGCGCCAGTTGAGGTCGAGTCCCAGAGTTAGGCGTATGGTCTTGCCAGCGATGACCTGGCGGATACTGTCGTTTGCTTTACCAGTTTCCAGATCGTGGCGATTGAGTGCCGCCGATCGGCGGTTAGTTTCGCGTATCTGCACGACGTACCTGCGCAAAATCTCTTGTTCGACCGGCTGCAGGTCAGAAAGCTTTTTCGTGAGGCCGATCTTGTTGAACACGGTGAGCACGCTGATGTAATGCTCGAGTTCAGCTTGTATCGCTTCCTGCTGGCGACTTTTTTCGGCATCGGGCAACTCACTTGTGTACACTTTCACAAGCTGCTCGCTCAATTGGTTCTTGTCCTGCGTGCCCAGTGTGACGACCGGCGTTTTGAGGCGAACGATACGGCTGGTGGATTCATCGACTGCATCGCGCAGGTCGATAAGTAGGCTCTCGTCGCCTTCATCGTCCGTGCCGTCGAGGTGCAGCTGTGAATAGGTCTTGTCGTAAAGCTCCTGCAGCCGGATGTCTGCGACGATCAGTTCCCGGGACCTCTCAACGGCCTCCTCCGGCATCAGCAGATGCCACACGAGCATACGTTCGCCAAGGAAGTGAAGAGAATGTCCGTTCACCGCAGCCAGCAATACGCTGCGCTTCGGCGGGTTGTTGCGCAGTTCGTCAAAGAGCTCCATCAAGAGTGCCAGGTTGTAGGCGTTGCGGGCGCCAACGGCAAGTTCCGGCACCACACAATTTGTATCCATCGGCGCGTACACCACGACGACGTCATTTTTTAGCACCTCGTCCGTGCCGGGGATCAGTGCCCACAGGTTGCGCAGGTTGGTGTTTTTCCAACGGGAAGGTTCACTGTCGATCGTGACCGAAAGCGCGTTATTCGCGGTCCCGATCATGGTTTTCAGGGATTCCCCGGCATTGCGCTCGATGAAATAGCGTGGTACCGAAACTTCGGTGGCGTACACCTTGTCGATCGACTCGGAATGGTAGTAGTGCTCGGGTTCGATAAATACGAATCCCTTGACTCCGTGTCGCAGAAACCGCTGCCAGTTGTCGCCGGAGTTGTACTCCATGAGGCCGATCGAGCCTTTCAAGGGCGAGCCCTTAAGGCGGACGAGGTCGGCTTCTGTACCGGTGCCCAGATAAACCAACGGGGCTGTGAAGCTGCGTTCCGGGAAGTTGCCCGGACGAACCAGCGACGGATGCATCGGCTTGATGTCGATCGCCGGCCCGGTGCCCGGGCTCAGCGATGCTTTGCCTGGCCGGAACGAAGGTGCCGTAAAGTTGATCTCGCCATGCTCCAGGCCCGAAGCTGAGAAATCCGCAGCGACGCGTTCCGCCAGTGCGAGGTTCGCGGGCGAGCCCGGCAGCCGTGTTCCGGCGTTACGTAGCCACTTGCTGTAGCCAGTGTGCTCCTGCTGGGCCGGGACCATCGGTGTGGCACCGGCGAGGACTGCGAAGGTACATAATATACAAAGACGCATTGGTGAATTATTTTAGAAAGCTTTGTGTTCAGAAGCAAAGCCATACTTTGCTTCAATGATAGCTTGATCGCAATGGGTAGTGAGCGGAAGAATGAACGCTCTTTGCCCCATATAAATTGTGTCGCACGCTTTCAATTTGCATGGATGTCATCTCAAGGCTGATCCGTACGACCGGCGACCAGGCTATGCCAGACGAGCTAAAATGGAACCATTGAATTTTTCATTGGATGATTTCGAACAGGCCGCGGCAGAGGTGTATGAGGTGCTGTCGCCGTCGCCGCAGATCTCGTGGCCATTGTTGAACGAGCGAACGGGCTGCGACGTTCTGGTGAAGCACGAGAACCACCTCCCGACCGGGGCCTTCAAGGTGCGCGGCGGCATTTGCTATGCCAACGAGCTGGCTCGTGAGCACCCGGAAACGCCCGGTGTCATCGCCGCCACGCGCGGCAATCACGGCCAGAGCGTAGCGTTTTCGGCGGCACGCCACGGCCTGGCTTCCGTCATCGTCGTGCCACACGGCAACAGCCGTGAAAAGAACCGCGCGATGCAGGGCTACGGCGCCGAGTTGATCGAGCACGGGCGAGACTTCGATGAGGCGCGGGTCCATGCACAAGCGCTGGCTGAGTCGCGCGGGCTGCACATGTTCCAGTCGTTCGATCCGCGACTGGTGTGCGGTGTGGGGACCTACGGAATTGAACTGCTGCGGGCGGCGCCCGACCTTGATGCTGTTTATGTCCCCCTCGGTCTGGGCTCAGGTGTTTGCGGTGTGATCACCGCGCGCAATGCCCTGGGGTTGCAGACGGAAGTGATTGCCGTCGGTGCCGAGCAGGCACCCGCCTACGCCTTGTCCTTTGCGGCAGGGGAGGTGTGTGAAACGACGTCGGCGAACACGCTGGCCGACGGTGTGGCCGTGCGGATTCCGCACCCGCAGGCGCTCGAATTCATGCTGACCGGTGCCAGTCGGATCGTCTCGGTTTCCGAGACGGAGATCCTTGACGCGATGGGGTTTTACTTCACCGACACCCACAACGTCGCCGAAGGCGCCGCCGCGACGCCCTTGGCGGCGTTGTTGCAGGAAAGAGAACAGATGCGCGGGAAAAAAGTCGGCCTCATTCTCTCCGGCGGCAATGTGGATGCCGAACTGTTCGAGCAAGTGCTGAGCCGAACGCGGGGAGAGGGATAACGAATGAGATTCACCTCTGCGATAGCACAATCAATTGTGATTGCCTTTGTATACGCGGTGGTGATCCAGGCCGGATTGCACGCCGACGAAGTCCAGTTGCTCGATGGCGAACGGGTCCGGGGCGTCGTGTGTGTGTTTGCCGAGGACGGGGGTGTCGTCATACAGCTTGCCGATGGCGAGCGCCGCGAGCTGGCAGCAGCAGCGGTTCTCGAGGTGCAGTCGCCGCAACGTGGCACTCTCGACTATGCTCGATTCAGCCGCTACCGGGATAGCTGGTCGCGCCTTGAAGTGCTCAGCCGCACATTCGCCAGTGCCGACGGCAAACGCCGCGTTACGCTGGCGGGCGCGGTGCACATCGCAGATCTCGCGTACTATGATGTGTTGCAGAATCATCTCGATGCCCACGATATCGTCCTTTGCGAGGGCGTGGGTGTTCAGCGAGATTTTGCAGACATCGAAATTCCAACGGCCGAGATACGCGCCGAGGAACTGGCGAATCCACCGGGGCGCCGCGGCTTGCGGCACTCGGAGCTGGTGGGCCTCGATTTTATCTCGTCCTTGCAGGAGGGGATGGCGAAAAGCCTCGACCTGACCTTTCAGCGTG